>JBBTAF010000059.1:0-3455 GCA_038044305.1 Nanobdellota archaeon | reverse complement strand
TTGTTTCTGCAACAAGCGAACCTATTGATGATCTTCTCAAAAAAAATTCTCTGCTAGATCCTTTTTATTGGAGAATAGCAGCATATACTATGACTCTTCCTCCTTTAAGAGAAAGATATGAAGATATAGTGCCTTTAGCCAATTTATTCTTAAATAGACTTGTCAGAGAATATAATTTGCCCAATGTGTCTATTCATCCTGCTACGATTGAAAAAATGTTATCATATGCTTGGCCTGGAAATGTCAGAGAGCTTAAATCTCAAATACAAGTTGCAGTAATTAAAAGTAAAGACAATGAGATTTTACCAGAACATTTAGTATTGAAAAAAGGAGCATCTAATCCCAATAATATTTTTAGATCACTGGAAGAACAGGAAAAAGATATAGTTTTGGCAGTTTTAGAAAGAGCAAGATATAATGTAAAATATGCTACAGAGATATTAGATATAGGTAGACAAACTCTTTACAATAAGTTAGAGAAGTGGAATATGAGTCATTTACTTACTGAAAATTCTAGATGGAGAAGGAAGAGAGGCACCGTTTCTAGATTAAAAGCGCAATCCACTATACCTACCAAATACTAAAGCATCAAGACTTTCGGGTCTTTATGGAACTAAGAAATATAATATGCCCATCGAGACTACCTAGAGAAGGATTGTTTAATAATAAAGCATTTTAAAACCATTCACACTGAAAAACTAAACTCTGAAGTTAAAATTATATTTTATTCTCATCTTCCCCAGCTCCATTTTGGTTTTTCACCTTTTATATAACCAAAAAATATGATAATAGCAATCATAACTAAGAATCCTATAATCACTGCACCAGGCGCATCATCAATTTCCCCAACATAAATACTTGCGATGAAAATGGCTAAGCTTATAAGCACTATCAGCCATCCCTGCCATTTAACAGGAACCCATCCCCAGCCATAAAGTTTCCTCTTAAACCAAAAACCTTTAGGATTATTTTTGATATAATCTATACAATTTCTCCAAGTGTATTTTTTCTTTTTTCCGAAATAATATTGAATTAAGCAACCTAAGAATGCAAAAAATAATCCGCTTATCAATAAAGTAATTATCACTATTCCTGCTATTTCGTCTCCTGGATTACGTTTAGAAATTATAAGTAATAAAAAAAGACCAAATATCACACCAAAAACGAAGCCACCCATTGAACCTTTATTTCTTATGATTAGCCAGTAAACGATAGCTAAAATGCCTGCAAAGATGAATCCAACAAATGGCTCGCCCTCTTCGTAAAAAATACCTTGAATACCCACAATTATAAAGAATATGAAAAATCCTAAAAATATTACTTGAAGTAATCTGTAATACCCACTTCTTTGAAATGTCTTCTTGTCCATTTTATTTCATCTATTTTTTAATGTCAAGAACGTTCAAACCACTGCTCATCAAGAACTTCGTTCTTGAGTGCCATCAATGACTTTATGTCCTTGAGGTTTAAGCCGTGGCGTTCTTGAGCACAGAAAATCTTCAGATTTCTCTGTGCCCGAAAACCAAAGGTTTTCTTGGCATCCAAAACACGAGCGCCTGTCACAAACCACTGCTTTTAAGCCGTGGTGGCACATCGTGTTTTTGATTTAAATATTTATTCAACAGCTATAATATACAATGCCCCCGCCGGGATTCGCACCCGGGTTTACGCCGTACTCCATCGTCTCAAAGAATTTTGAGACAATGTTAAATTCAACAGTGCCTGCCCAAAGAAGGGCTGAGACTATCATCTCAACGACTTAAGTCTCGGCGATGCGAGAGGGCGTCGTCCTTGACTACTAGACTACAAGGGCATACAGTCTATACTCATAAAACCGATTTAAAAGTTTATGCTTTACAAAATTATCTATACTCATAATAAATTATTGAAACAGAACAAGAATTATCAGTACATCTATTGTCATCCAATGCAATAAAACTCTCTTCTCCATTTGCCTTAAGCGTTAAAAACTTATTCTCAGTTTTATCTATTCCCAATGATTCAGAATAAGCCCTATAATTTATATCAACTCTTATCTCTTTAGATAAGCCATTCTTAACCAGTATAGACGTTCCAATAACTTCGGTAGCCACATAAACACTTACATTTGTTCCATCTAACACAATAGAGTCATTAGTAATTTCTGAACTGGCCATATCTCCATTACCACTATCAGAAATATTAGATAAGCTTAAGTTACTATTAGAGTCATTAGTTTGAGTTAAAGCATTATCATTACTCTTACTCATAACATTATATAACACAAAAGCAACCAACACCACAATTATGCCAATAACAATAAATCCAATCTTACTTTTTTTTTCTTTAGGTTTTTTAATTATCTTTTTACTTATTTTCTTAAAAGATTTTTCGGGCTCAACTTCAAGATTATTACTAAAAACATCAATAGGGCTATTCTTATTTTTATCCTTAAAACCCCTCCCCTTTACCATTACAATACTTGCGAATTATAATTATAAACCTTTCTGACGATTAAAATTCTATAAATATAACTAGCCCCTCCAGGATTACCTGAAGTTCGTAAGAACAAGGGTTGCCACGGACAAAGTCTGTGAGCACTTCGAATCCTGAATATAAATAGCCCCGCCAGGATTCGAACCTGGGTCCTAGGAGCCAGAGTCCTAGATACTAGACCACTATACGACAGGGCTATAAAACCTCTGAATCATTATGCCTTAAAAAGGTTTTTATATCTCCTAATCCTCAAAACAAAGAGGTGAAAATAATGTTAAACTGGACTTTAATTATTGGAGTAGTAGTGGTTCTTATAGTACTTGCTTTAATGTTTAAATTCAAAGAAATAAGACACAAAATAGGATTAGTAGTTGCAATATTAGTTTTTCTTTTCTTATTGGCATCGGCAATTCATCTTTATAATAACAGCAATACTCTAGACTTAACAACCTTTGATGGAGTAGTTTCCGCAGGCAAACTCTATTTCAATTGGATTGGAAGTATAACTGCTAATGTAATAAAAATTTCAGGATACGTTATAAACCAAAATTGGACGATTAATGCTCAAACAAATCAGTCTAGTCATAAAATAAAATGAAATATCTAGGTTTTATTATTCTTTTATTGCTTTTCGGAGCTTTTTTTATAGTTTCAAATGAAAATCTTGCTCTCAAAGATGTAAACAAAAGAACCATATTTGCAAGAGAATATTATGGTTGGTTTATAGGCGTTCTTGGAAATGTAAAAACTATAACTGGCAACGTAATCAGTCTAAACTGGCTTCCCAACAATACTAAGGTCATAACAAATAATACTTTGAAAAAGAAGTAGATATATTTTTATATCGTGTTTTATCCTTTACTCTCATGCCTCTATGGCTCAGTGGTAGAGCGGTTCCTTGGTAAGGAACAGGTCCCGAGTTCAATCCTCGGTAGAGGCTTTTTTAATTCTCTTAATTTAGAACACTTCATACTTTAAAA
>JBBTAF010000058.1:0-10211 GCA_038044305.1 Nanobdellota archaeon | reverse complement strand
CCTATTTTCTCTAAATTGATTTTCAAACGAAGTAGACATATAACAGAAAGTCTTACACCATGGAAAATTATGGACTTGGCGATCTCTTTCTCCCTGCCAATCTTCATATTCAGAAGCATGCATCTCATCAAAACAAACTGCATTAAACATTATTAACGTTGGCGCATTAGTCTCAGCACGACGCCTTGCAATATCATTAAATAATCTCGCATAATCTCCACAAACGATTGATAAATCTCCTTTTGCTCTCCTTATTAATTCAAAATCACTCGAATCATGCTCTGACTTTATTACTCTTGGAAAGAGAATAACTCCATCTGAAGAAACACAAAAGCCATCTGATACTGCATCCTGTTCATTTGGAAATGAAGTCCAATCCAATTTAGGATTACCAACATATTCTTCAGTATGCGCTTTATCAATAATTTTCCTTAAATTATCTTCAACCTCAGGAGCATAACCTACAAAAGAAATACTATGATGTACATCAAACATAATCTAAATTAAAAGTAACCCTTTTTAATTATTTGTATCTTTCAGATTAGTCAGTTGCCTCTAGTCTGTCTTTGCTTAAACTTATCAATAAAATCAGAATACTTGGAGTTGTCTTTCATTGCAGTTATTTTCCATCCATTAACTGCTCTTTCAACCTTAATCTTTGCTCTTGTAAGGCTATGCACATTGTTAGAGATTAATGCTTCCTTCTTCCCAGTCTCAGCAAGTTTTCTTGCTAAAGCAACAGTATTTGAAACTCCCATATACTTGAAATTTCCACCTCTATACTCAACCATTATCTCTCCCTCATTTACTCCAATTCCATAATCTACAGGAGTATTAAACTTTTTATTATAAGCCTCTAATTCTTTTGAGGCATTTCCTGCAAACTCTGTTGCAACAAATACCAATTCACCATTACCCATCAAAGTTGGCGAAAATACTATGCTCATTCCGTCACTTGCCCTTGATACATACGCTCTTTGAGCTCTTGCATCTTCTGTTATCTTACTCATAACTGATGCAAACTGCTGGTTTCCAGCTAATTGACTATAATTCCTAACTTTTAAAACAACTATTGCAGCCCTTTCACGATCTCCATTTTCAATTACATCTGTTCGAGTAGGAGTTAAAGGATTTATTCTAGGAGATTTCAAAGATTGAGAAGAATAGCCATATCTTCTCTTGTTTATTAGTCTGCTATAATACCACCAAGTCCCAAGTCCCACAACCAAAATTAATATTATCCAAACCCAAGATATTAAAGAAACACCATTCTCATTAATGTCTCCAAGACTAATTGTCTTTCCAGTTAAGAAAGAACGACCAACTACTTGTCCTCCCTTACCATCATTAATAAGAATATCATACTCCTGACCTTTCCCAGTTAATTCATATCTCTGATGTCCACCAACCTCTAAATCAAGATGCCTAAGAAAAACTTCTTCTCCTACCTTTATTTCGACAGGTCCAGAGTAAGGAATATTTCCATCATTAATTACATTCAATATATTTCCTGCTAAATCATATTTTATATGCTTATATTCTTGAACTCTAAATTCTTTACTAACATTAAATTCTCCGCTTACTGCATTTATCTTCCATATTCCAGGAGAGCTATTAGTTTCAAATACTAATGTTTTCATTTGGCTTCCATAAACAGAGTCATTAATCACATTTCCTACAGAATCAAACAAAGAAATATAAGAATCAACAGTCATATATTCATCTGCCTGATCCAATGCAACAATAGAGTAGGTAATATTGCTTCCAGGAGTCACATTTAATTCGCTAAGGGCAATATCTAACTCATTAAGCACTTGATTAACATTAAAAGACAAACTTAAATTGCCGGAGTTAGCTTTATTGCCCGAATAGTCTTGGTCATAAGCACCTATTTCTATGCTATAATTTCCAGATTTAGTATTCTTTGCTATATTAATATCAAAATTAAAAGTTCCGTCAACAACTGACTTAACGAAATTGACACCCAACCCGCTAGCAACAATCTCTACACTTCCTTGAAGAGACTGCCCATTATACTTACTAGCACTACCTGTTAAAATCAAAGAATCTCCAGGATTATACCTTTCCTGCAAACCACTACTATTTAATATTATTTCAGAACTAATTTTAAACAAATCTCCTCTTGCTTCCTGTCCCGCAAACTTTCCAACTAAGTAACAATTTCCAATTAATCCTCCAATTACAGAGTTATCTAGACTAAGAGTAAAATCTACCTTTTTTTGGTCTCCAACTTTAACAAGCACAGGTGCACGATAAATCTCCTGGTTTTGTTCATCACAGTTCAAAGCAAGCGAAAGATAGTTGCTTGTGGTTTTATCAGAACTCAACATTATACTCACAGAAACTTCATCTCCTAAACTATAAACGCTACCAGATTGACTTACAAAAAGCGCTCCAGAAACAAGACTGCATGAAAACATAATCATCACAAGAGCAATAGTACACTCAAACACCAACAAATTACTCTTTTTCATTACTTTTGATATCATTTTTCGTATATAAATCTTATTCCTTCACAATTCTAGCCCCTTCAGGTCTATCTTCAACCAAAAAGCCCCTTTCTTTTATTCTTTGTCGAAGAATATCCGACTCCGCCCATCTCTTTTCTCTTCTCATATTCTCTCTTTCCTTAACCATTTCTGCAACATCTTTTGGAACAATCACTTTTTCTTCCTTTAAATTTGTCAAATTTAATCCAAATACAGAATCAAATTTTTCAATTAGGTTGACCCTTTTCTCGCTATCAAAGCTTTCATCATCTATTACTCTATGAAGAACTTGCACAGCCAAAGGAGTATTTAGATCATTATTTATCGCATACAAAAATTCGGATTCGTATTCTTTTGTTTTATCTTTGCCAGAATGTTTATTTTTTTTCAATTCTATCAGCTTTCTTTTTATTTTTTTTAGAGCATTTTTTGCCGAGTCCATTAAATCCAAAGAAAAATTCATAGGTTTTCTATAATGTGCTAGAAGATTAAGGTATCTATAAACCAAAGGATCATAACCCAAATTATTCAATTCATCTATAGTATACAGTCCTCCTTTACTTTTACTAACCTTTTCTCCCTTAAATAAAAGAAATGCTTCATGAAGCCAATAATTTACGAATTTTTTACCTGTTGCGCTTTCTGATTGAGCAATTTCATTGGTGTGATGAACAGGAATATGATCTTCTCCTCCAGTATGAACATCAAAAGTCTCTCCAAGATATTTCATAGACATTGCAGAACACTCTATATGCCATCCAGGAAAACCCAAACCCCAAGGAGATGCCCACTCCTGTTGTCTTTCTCCCGGCTTTCCAGAAAACTTCCAAAGTGCAAAATCAGTAGAGTGCTTCTTCTCACCCATTCCAATTCTAGATCCTGCCTTTAATCCTTTTATATTTAATTTTGCCAACTTTCCATATTTTTTATATTTGCTGGAATCAAAATATATTCCATCTGAAGTTCTATAAGTGAATCCTTTTCTCTCCAGAACTTTTATTAATTCCTGTTGTTCTTTTATGTGTTCAGTAGCTTTTGTCCATTTATATGGAGGAATTACATTTAATTTAACTAAGTCTTTTTCAAATATCTCAAAATAATAATCTGCAATTTCCTTTGCAGTTCTTCCTTCTTTCTTTGCAGCCTTTTCCATTTTATCTTCTCCAGTATCAGCATCAGAAGTTAAATGTCCAACATCAGTTATGTTTACTATTTGCTTAACCTTGTATCCATTATACAAAAAAACCCTTTTTACCAAGTCAGCAAATATATATGCCTTAAGATTTCCTATATGCTGATACCAGTATACGGTAGGACCGCAAGTATACATTCCAACTTCCCCACTTTTTATAGATTTAAAGTTCTCTTTTTTTCTAGTCAAAGTATTAAATAACTTGATCATAATAATTCTAGTAATATACAGGTTTTAAGTTTTTGGTATACTACAAATTATGCTCTGATTGCTTTTGGATCTTCAAATTCCACCCATTTTTTACTGGCTTTTCTTGTATCTTTACTCCAATCTCTATTAGAAAATTCTGCTCCATTAACAAATGCTCTGAAGTTTTTTGCCTTCATTACCAATTCATAAAGTTCTCTTTCGTTTCTTGCAAAGTAAAGAGAGGTATCGGGTGCTCCATTTTTTAATAAATAAGAATGAGCAATTCCAAAAGAATAAGATAAGACATCACGAATTAGTGAGTCTCTTGTCACTGCTACTACATTCTTAGATTTTAATTGATAAAAGCACTGAGCGCAAAAATAAGTGTCAATATCAGAAAGAGGAACTACATCCATTTTTTCACTAAGCTCTTTGCTAACACGAATTATGTTTCTAATTAAAACTGCGGTGAATGGATCTTCATTTAACTCCGTATTATTAACTCCTTGATACACTCTACTTAACAATCTCTTACCTTCCATAGCCTCAGGAGAAACAAAATCTCCAATTAAGGAACCTAACTCCCTTTTTACACCAATAGGAATAATTGTTCCTTGATTTCTTAGACTATTAATTGTTCGGCACCTATTCAGAAGTGCAATTCCATCTAATCTTCGTCTATTATCACTCAATGTACCATTAAGTATAAACGAAGTGTCAAATATGATAACTTGTGCTAAGTTTTCAGTATATTCCATCAATAATCACAAATAAGTCTATTTATAAATTTAGCTATTTTAATCACTTAATAGTGACATTTAATATTTTTCACAAATTCGCTTTCAAAATCAAACCAACACCTTTAAAAGCCTCTTTTTTCTCAAGGTATTAATCAGTAGATACATTAACAATATCTGTGAGAAGAAATGACGACAATGTCGATCTATTTCTTCGTTGATTAAATTAATACAATGGTATTCAAGAAATTGGGAATAAGCGATGCGCTTTCCTTAACTTTGAAAAATCAAGGTTTCGAAGGTCCACGAGAAATTCAGGAAAAAGCAATTCCTCTAGCCATGCAAGGAAAAGATTTAATCTGTGGTTCAGCTACTGGTTCAGGAAAAACTCTGGCATTCGGAGCAAGTATTATTGAACATACAGTAAAAGGACAAGGAATACAAGCCCTAATCATGACACCAACCAGAGAATTAGCAGAGCAGGTTGCAGAATCTCTGTTTATTTTTGCAAAACACAAATCACTTCATATTATTCCAATATACGGCGGAGCTTCTATAAATCCTCAAATTTATGAATTAAGAGAAGCAGATATCGTTGTAGGCACTCCAGGAAGAATTTTAGATCATCTTGAAAGAAGAACTATTAATCTTTCAAAGGTGAAAACTCTAGTTCTTGATGAAGCAGATAGAATGCTTGATATGGGGTTCATAGAAGATGTAACTGAAATTATTGAACGCTGTCCAAAGGAAAGACAGACAATGCTCTTTTCAGCAACTATTTCTCCAGATATAGAACATTTGGTAAAACAACACATGAAGTCTCCAACATATATTGCAATAGAACAATATGTAGATCACTCAAAACTAAAACAGGTTTACTACGACACTCCTTCAGACATGAAATTTTCTCTTCTTGTTCATTTGTTAAAGCAGGAACATGCAGGATTAATAATGGTATTCTGCAATACTCAAAGAAACACCGACTTTGTAGCAAATAATTTACAAAAATTCGGAATTGATGCCACTCCTATTCATGGTGGACTAAGTCAAAACAAGAGAAATTATGTAATGGACAAATTCAAGTCAGAAAGAATTTCAGTTCTTGTTTGTACAGATGTTGCTGCAAGAGGATTAGATATAAAGAATGTTTCCCACGTCTATAATTATGATTTACCTGCAAGTGGAAAAGAATATATTCATAGAATTGGCAGAACAGCAAGAGCAGGTGAAGAAGGAATAGCAATAAATATTGTTTCTCAGAGAGACTATGATAATTTCAGAAGCATTCTAAAAGATCCAGAATTGCAAATAGAACAACTCCCAATACCTCAAATTGAAAAAGTATTCATAAAGTTTGATAATTTTGGTAAATCTGGTGGTAGATTTGATAGAAGAAGCTCTGGTGGAAGAGGAAATTACAGAGGAGGAAGTCGAGGAAGATCATTTGGAGGAAGAGGTAGAGACTCAGGAAGAAGCTCTGGTGGAAGATCATTCGGTGGGGGCCCAAGAGGAAGTTATAGAGGGCGAGGCTCTGAATCCAGAGGAAGACCTTCAAGACGATATTAATATTCACAATTTAATAACAAAGATTTAATCTTCAAGTATAAAAAAATATTCTCAAATATCCTTCTCTAAAAACTGTCATTGTATAAGATAATATATTTAATTAGTCTCAATCTATTTTATAAACTCAAATATTTCTTTTAACTTATGAATCCAAGAGAAATTTTAGAAAGTAGTGCCCTTGCAATAGGAATTGTAACAACAATGCTTTCACTATACACTTTTAATAACCAATTAGATAATCATTCTTCTTCAGTTTCTTTAGGAAAAACATACTCTTGTTATTTTTTGGGAGAAATCCTATTGTCATATGGAGCAATTACACAAAGACAGAGAAGAAAAATAGAAAATATCCAATTTCCTAGAGAAGATATGATACTTTAATATTTTAATTATTAATCTTGCTCATAAAGACCTGCATTGTTATCCGCTCCAGCCTGTTGTCTCCATTCAGAATCTGGATGAGGATTGCCACAATAATTTCTGCTCCAGTCCCTTTCAGCATGTCTCAAAATCTCATCTTGGCCCCAACCCCGAGGTGTAAACGCTTTCGGAAATTTTGACTCCATTCTAGTTATAGGAGCACTAATAGCTACAGATACAAAAAATGCAGAATGATTATAATCTGAACTGTCTTTATATGTTTCAACAAGCAAAACTCCTAAGGGCTTATATTTGAATAGATGAAAAAATCTAAATGCCTTTTCTGGTTCAGTTTTAACCAATTGTTCCATAAAAGAAGCATCAGCTTCTATTCTATCTTCAAATCTATAAGCATCATCATAATTTTTAGCCATAATTATTTTATTCAAGCAAGGGTTTATAAATGTTTTGTTTAAGTTATTACTTAGTAGTTACGTCAAATCTTAATTCTCTTAATCATCTCTTGAATTTCATCAAATCTCTTGCATTGCATTAATTCATTTCTTAATTTACCAACTCCTTGAATACCCTTTAGAAAAGAAACCCCCACATACTTTGTTCTCGCAACTTCATTAAAATCATATTTTTTGCATAATTTAAGATACATCTTGAAATACTCTAAATTTTTTTCTAAATCCTTCTCAGGTTCCTTACCTGTTTTAAGATATTTTAGAATTCTAGAAAATATCAATGGATCTCCTAATGCTCCTCTTGCAATCATTGCACCATCTGCAACATCTAAGATTTGTTCAGCATCTTTTCCATTAAATATATCTCCATTCCCTATAATTGGAATTCCAAGTTCATTTTTTACTATTGCAATCTGTTTCCAATCCGCAGAAACACTATAACCCTGATTTGCAAGTCTAGCATGTACTGTCAAGGCATCCGCTCCAGCTTTTTCAATAGTTTTAGCAATCTTCAAAACATTATTACTTCCGAATCCCAATCTAATTTTAGCAGTAGTAGTATAGCCCTCATTTTTAAGAATTCTAATCATTCTTGCAATCTTTTCAGGATCTTCTAGCAGATAACTTCCTGCCTTATTTCCAGCAATTCTGATACTAGGACATCCACAGTTTATATCAACAACATCATATCCTTTTAAAGAGGTAACCACTTCCTTAAATTCTTCAGAATTATTTCCAGTTATCTGTATTCCAACTGGTTTATCTTCTTTGCAAGTTTCCATCATTTTTTTTGTCTTATTATTTTCATGAGTTATTGCAGAAACATAAATCATTTCAGTATATGCCATAGAGCATCCTGCCTTTCGACATATTAATCTATAAGGCAAATCTGTAACTTCAACCATTGGAGCAAGAAGAAGAGGATTCTTTAGTTTTATATTTCCTATTTTTAATGTTTTCATTTAGAAGAGTAAGGGATTTATTTTAAAAACTATTTGTAAAACTAAGGATATGCAGAGTATAATCCAAGGTTTTATGTAAATTACGAAGAAATTTACTTTATCTCTATCTAGTTTAAATCCTAATTTTGTTAGATAAAAATGATACCAGCTATTTCTTTTTGAACTTGAATTAAATTCTATATTTGTAAGTATGCAATTTCCTATGAGAAATATCTGAAGATAGTAAATAATTATTCCTATTATAATTAAGTACCATGAAAATAATATAAATGCTAATACAAATATCAAAGATAAAAAAGTATGTATGAGGAATATCCCTTTCTTTCGGATATTATGAACATACACCATAATCTGATACAATAACCTTTATATATAAAATCTACTTCTATTAAAAATGGAAAAAGATATTGACAGAATAGCAAAGAACGCTGAAACTGACATAGTAATAAGAATTGATGACTTTGGAGGCAAAAGAGGACTTACAATAAGAGAATTTGTAAAGTCTGAAAGATACACAGGATTTACAAAAGCAGGAACGAGAATTCCTGCAGATAAGTTCGAGGTTTTCAAAGAGGCAATAAATTCAATCAATCCAAAGGATCTTCAGTCAGAAGAGAACGCATTAGTTCCAGGACAAGACGCTCCCTCAACTTCAAAGCCTCAAAAGTCATTTTCCCAAAAGACAAAGAAACCTGTCTCAGACTGAGAAACTTTTTAAGTTTCGAGGTGCTCAAGAACTCACGACACGCTTCTTGCTTTAGCTCGGAGTTCTTGACATGATGAAATGATTATGTAATTTTTTAGAAAACTTTAAAATAACTATTTTCCACATTATACTATGAAAAAGGGCAGGATAACTAAATATCATATATTTTTAATTGTAGCATTTTTAGCAGTTTGGACATGGGCTGCGATAAATCCAATATATCCTCATGATTGGCTTCTTGAAAATTATCTTGTCTTTATATTTATTCCAATAATAATTCTTTCAGGAATATATTTTAGACTTTCAAAATTGTCATACACACTCATTACTCTATTTTTGATTTTACATGTTATAGGTTCTCATTACACCTATGCAGAAGTTCCATTTGGAGATGTTATAAAACAATGGTTTAACGCAGATAGAAACATGTATGATCGTCTAGTACACTTTTGCTTTGGTCTTCTAATAGCCTATCCAGTTAGAGAAGTATTCATAAGAATAACAAGGGCAAAAGGATTGTGGGGATATTATCTTCCTATTGAGTTAACTATGGCATTTTCAATGATATATGAACTAATAGAGTGGTTAACAGCCTTGGCAGTCAATCCTGAAGCAGGACTTGCTTTTCTAGGTTCTCAAGGAGATGTTTGGGATGCTCAAAAAGATATGGCAATGGCGACATTAGGATCAATAGTTTCAATGTTCATTATATTTATGATAAATTTATTTTTAAATAAATCATTCTGGTCAGAGTTAAAGAACAGCTTCAAAATTCCAAAAGATGATGAACCTCTAGGAGAAGTAAAACTTGAACAAATGATAAAAGAAAAATATCATTCTAAAAGTACCAAACATTGAATTATTAATTAATACAAAAACATAAGGCCAACTTTCACTCAACCAAAACCCTTTTAACCATCCGTTTTCTTTCCTATATAGTATGTTAAGGAGAAAAAACAATGGCACTCAGGCAACCAATAGTATCGCTTTTGGGACACCTTGGTCGTGAGCGGATATCTGGAACACCCTAGACTTGCCTTGTTGTCTTTTCATTCCTCGTTTTATAATATTTCTAGAACTCTTTATTTTATAAGGATTATTGTTCTAAAAAGTATAGGAAGGCAAAGAAATAAAAACTTTGAAGTAAGTAAATAATTATGGCAGAAGAAGAAAAAGAGGATAATAAGAAAATAAGGATTTTTCAAGGAAAGAAAGTTAGAACTCATTGGGATGAAGATAAAGAGAAGTGGTTTTTCTCAATAGTTGATGTTATTGCTATTCTAACAGAAAGTGTAGATCCTTTTGCTTATTGGAGAAAATTGAAACAAAGACTTTTAGAAGAGGGAAATGAAACCGTGACAAATTGTCACGCTTTGAAGATGATTGCTCAAGACGGTAAAATGAGAGAGACAGATGTCGGAGATACAGAACAAATTCTTAGATTAATTCAATCAGTTCCTTCAAAGAAGGCAGAGCCATTTAAGCTTTGGCTTGCTAGAGTTGGAAGTGAAAGAATAGA
>JBBTAF010000057.1:0-4555 GCA_038044305.1 Nanobdellota archaeon | reverse complement strand
TGAATTTGTAAACGAAATAAAGAGTAAACTGCCTGAAAGTCCTGAGATTAAATTTGATAAACTTGTTAAAAAGATTAAGTTGGACAAGAAGACTGCTGAAGTTCTTGCAAAAAATATAGACATTGTCGAATTTTTTGAAAAAGTTATCGAAAAGGTTGATGCAGAGTTTGCGACTCCTTGGGTAACTGTCGAGTTATTAAGGTTTTTGAATTATAATAAGACTTCGTTGGATAAAATTGATTTGAAGGTGGAACACTTTATTGAGCTTTTGAATCTTGTTAAGTCTGGAAAAATAACTCCTTTAAAGGGCAAGGAAATTTTAAATAGATTTTATCCCAAAAGTAGTATGCCTTTTGCTGGAGATGGAAAGATTAGCGATGAAAAGGAATTAGAAAAAGTTATTTTGAATGTTATTAAGATTAATAAAAAGGCGGTTGAGGATTATAAGAAAGGTGAAAAGAATTCATTTAATTTTCTGCTGGGATGTGTAATGAAGGAAACTCAAAAGAGAGCAGATTTTGAAATTGCTAGAAAGATTCTTGAGAAGATGCTTAAATTGTGATTTCTTTTTCTATTTTTAAGATTTGTTCTTTTAGAAGGGGTAGGTTTTCTGTTATTATGCTCCAGACAACACTTATATCAACTCCGAAATAATGATGAATCATTTTATCTCTAGTTCCGATAATACCTTTCCATTCTACTTCGGGATGTTTTTTCTTTGTTTCTTCAGAGATATTTTTTGCAGCCTCTCCAATTATTTCTGTTTCTCGGACTATTGCACTTTGTTTTAGTCTGTTTGTGCGTAATTCTTCAATAGTCATTTCTTTTGAAAAATCAAGTATAGCATTTATGCTATCTAAAATGTGTTTAGCAAATAGCAAGTCTCCTTTTTGAGTCATATTATCTTTATCTCATCATTTAAGATAGTTTCTTTTATATAAGGACTTAATCCATTATAGGTCACTAAATCCACTTTCTTTTTTAGAATTTTAGACAGTTTATCTTGAAGCCCTGCAAATTCAAATCCTAAAGGTTTTGATAACTCAACTAATATGTCTACATCACTATTTTTATTTTGTTCTCCTCTTGCATAACTTCCAAATATTCCTGCCTTTATTATTCCATATTTTTTGAGAATTTTTATAATTTTTGATTTTATTTTACTGATAGTTCTTTCTTTCTTTCTGTTTGTTTTTATTTTAAACAGAGTATTATCTGCTTGTTTTTCTTTTTTTGATAGGGATATACTATCTAGGTCTGTGCCAAGATAAACCTTTTTTTTAGTGATTTTGTCTTTCTTTCTTATTGAAAGGCATCTATAGTAGTTTTTTCTTCCATTTCTTTGCTGTATCTCTGTGTAAGTCATATTAATTGTATGTCTACATTATTTATAAATCTTTCTTTGTAGACATACGGACAATGTTTTAGAGGATAGACAGTTTTATTAATCAATTCTATTGTTTATTTTGGTTAGGCCCATAGTTCAGTGGATAGAATGCGCGGCTTCGGAGCTACAACCTTTCTTAGAAAGAAAGGTTCTAGGAGTCTAAAGAACTACTATTGGAGTTCCTCTTGGAAGCGAGAGAGACCGTGCGACCGGGGTTCGATTCCTCGTGGGCCTGTTATAATAAACAGGATTAGATTTAATAACCCTAAGAAATAGTCATTAATATGGTTATAAAAAAGGAATCTGTGAAAGAGTTGAATAAAAAGGTAAAGAATATCGATGTTGCTTCTCTTAAGGGGATTAGTGTTGGAAAGGCAGAGAATTTTTCTGAATGGTATACTGAAGTTGTTCAGAAGTGTGAATTAGCCGATTTAAGATATAACGTGAAAGGAGTTCTAGTATTTCAACCATGGAGTGTTCTTTCAATGGAAAAGATGTATGACTATTTGGAGAAAACTTTACAGGATAATGGACATAAGCCTTATTGGTATCCGACATTGATTCCAGAGAGTAATTTAAAGAAGGAAAGTAGTCATATAAAAGGATTTACTCCTGAAGTCTTTTGGGTTACTGGAGCAGGGAATGATAAATTTGAGGAAAAATATGCTCTAAGACCAACTTCAGAGACTGCATTTTACCAGATGTTTGGGATTTGGATCAGAAGTTATAAGGATTTACCATTTAAAACATATCAGAGAGCGAATGTATTTAGATATGAGACTAAAGCGACTAGACCATTTTTAAGAAGTAGAGAATTTTATTGGGTTGAAACGCATTGTGTTCATGCAACTCAAGAGGATGCAATGAAGCAAGTTCATGAAGATATGAAAACGACAAAAGAAGTTTTGCATGATATTTACGGTTTGCCATTTATATTCTTTGAAAGACCTGCATGGGATAAGTTTCCAGGAGCAGAGAGAACATTTGCTGCAGATGTATTAAATCCTGATGGAAAAGTTGTTCAACAGCCATCTACTCATTTACTTAAACAAGAATTTTGTAAAGCATTTAATGTTAAATTTACAGATAAAGATGGAAAAGAGAAATTGCCTTGGATAACCTGCTATGGCCCAGCAGTTTCTAGAATATTTGCTTCTGTGATTATTGTTCATGGGGATGATACGGGGCTTAGATTTCCATGGGACATTGCTCCAGTACAGGTAATGATTGTTCCAATTAAGAATGATGAAAAATTGATTAGTAAAGCAAAAGAATTGAAAGAAAGATTGAAAGGTCTTCGTGTCGATATTGATTTAAGTGATAGAACTGCTGGAGAGAAATTTAATATGTGGGAGATGAAGGGAGTTCCTTTGAGAATAGATATTGGTTTTAAGGATTTGGAAAGCAAGAAGTTGACTGTATTTAGAAGGGACATTGGAAAGAAGGAGCTTATTGATGATAAAGAATTATATAACTATGTTCAAAAAGTTGGAAAAGAGATAACAATAAATCTTACTAAAGAAGCGGATAAATTATTTGAAGGAAGAATTTTAGATGTTAAGGATATTATTGCAATGAGAAAAGCTATTGAAGGGGGGAAGATTGCCCGAGCAAGTTTTTGTTCTGTTGATTTAGAAGGAACAAAATGTGCTGAAATTGTTGAGAAGGAAGTTGGGGCGCAGGTGAGAGGAACGAAGTTGGAAAAAGAGAAGACAAATGGAAATTGTATAATTTGTGGAAAGAAGGCAAAGGAAATTATTTATGTTGCAAGGCAATATTAGCGATATTTTTATTAATGTATTAGCAAGAATTAAAAATGCTTCTTTGTCTCTAATTGTATGGTTGTAATTAATGCTTCTGCAGGAGACAGAATAAGAATAAGACTTGCTTTAGGGGAGCAGGATGGAATTGTATTAGAGAATCCTGATTCTTCTATTTTGTTACTTAAACTAGATTCTGGATATAATATAGGAATTCCTAAGGAAAATGTTCTTGCTTCAAGAATACTAAAAAAGTATGAATCGAAAGAGAATGTAAATATAAGTTTAAATGAAAATCCAATTTTGCCTAAAATTGGACTTGTTGTAACTGGAGGAACTATTGCTGCCAAATTAAATCCTAAGAAAGGAGGAGTTTATTGGCTCACTGATTTGGCAGAACTTTCTAAGTTTTATCCAGAGCTATTTGAAATGGTTAATGTTAAAAGTGTGGAAGTTCCTTTCATGACTTCTTCTGAAGCTATGACTAGTGAGCATTGGATTAAAATTGCAGAATCAGTTAAAAGACTTATAGATGACCCTGAAATAAAAGGAGTTATTGTAACTCATGGAACTGACTTTTTACATTATACATCTGCAGCATTATCTTTCTTTTTGAAAAATTTAAGTAAACCTGTTGTATTAACTTATTCGCAGAGAAGCATTGATCGAGCTAGTAGTGATGCTAATTTGAACTTACAGTGTGCTGCAAAAATGGCTTTGAGTGATGTTGCAGAAGTTATGCTTGTTGGACATGCAAATCAAGAAGATGATTTTTGCTATGCTCTTAGAGGGAATAAAGTTAGAAAATTGCATAGTTCAAGAAGGGATGCGTTTAGACCTGTTAATGTTTCTCCTATTGCAAAGATTTGGCCTGACAAGATTGAGTTTGTTTCAGAATATAGAAAAAGCAAAGAAGGGAAGACTGAATTGGATGTTGAATATACTGATAAGGTTGCTTTGATAAAATTCTATCCTGGACAAAGTCCAGATATTCTTGATTTTTATGCTCTGAAATACAAAGGAATAGTTATTGAAGTTGGAGGTTTAGGGCATTTGCCTCCTTCTGAAGCAAGTCATAATTGGGTACCAACTTTGAAAAAACATATAAAAAATGGGTTGGTTGTTTGTGCAGCTGCTCAAACAATTAATGGAAGACTTGATCCTTTAGTATATTCAAATGGAAGAGAAATTGTAGATGCTGGAGTTATATTCTTAGAAGACATGCTTGCAGAAACTGCTTTAGTAAAATTAGGATTTGTTCTTGGTCATTATGGCTGGAAAAAAAATGTGAAGGAGAAGATGTTGGAGAATTTTGCTGGGGAATTTAGTGAAAGATTGATTGACTAGTTGTTACTTTTTTAGACAAAATTTTGTATGATAAGTTTAAAAAGTCAAGAATTTTTGTTTT
>JBBTAF010000056.1:0-4259 GCA_038044305.1 Nanobdellota archaeon | reverse complement strand
CAAGAAAATGAAAAAAAACATAGGAAAAAAGATAAGATGCGCATTAGCCACAGGAATGATTGGTTTAGCAGGGCTAACTGGGATTGCAAATGAAGCAGATGCTCAGACAAATAATGTTCTAGCTATTCAAACTCAAGCGAAAGCACCATCCTTCAGTTTATCAGGGGATTTATCTTATTTTTTAGCTGAAAAATCTGAAATGGGGAGGCCAACATCATATCCTGAAATAAATTATTCATCAAAATTGCCATTTGGAATTAAAGCAAGTGGCTATATGGACTTTTATGATAAAGGGCAAGGGTATTTCGGGAAAACAATTGTAGAAAAGAGCATAACTGACAGATTAAGTTTAAGGGCACACACCTATCAGATAAATGAACCTTTCTCAAATGTTGGGATAGGGGCAAGTTATGTATTACCTGCTCCTAAGAAATTATTTGCTAAAGTTAGCTATATTCCTCTTTGGATGGATTCAAATGGTCAAAGAATAGAAAATAAACAGATTGTGGGTGTTTTTGCTTCTATTGATTTACCAAAGGACTTTTCTTTTTGGGCATTTGGAGAAGTAAATCCTGTTGGGGTTAAAGGTCCTCAATGGTCATACGGAGAAATAGAATTAGCTAAAACATTTAGAAAAAGACTTTCGGTTGGAGCAAATATTCAATTAAATTCTAAAGGTCTCGGAAAATTAGAGCCTGAATTTATTCCAAGACTTGTTATGAGAGTAAAATTCTAAGATGAAAAAATCAAAGTATATCGCACCAATATGTGCAGGTTTGATTGTATTAACGGGGGCTGGACTGATTGGAAAGGGCTTTTCTGATGTTTATAAAGATCAGTCAAATAAATTCCATGAATTAAAGAGATTATTTGAGGTACAAGGACAAGCAAGTCATCTTAGATTTGAATTTAATAAAACATTTAGTCCGAGTGATGAAGTAAGTCCTAAAAAGTTATTTGAAAATAATCAAGAGAGAATTAATGCTTTAAGAAGAGATTACGATCAAATTAGTGCTCTCGAAAAAGAAGAAGATAGAATCATTCACGATCCTATATTGGGGCAGTTATATAAGAAATATACTAATTTAGAGGCTAAAGAAAATGAAAGGGGTATTTTAGAAGCTCTCGCAGGAGTGTGTTTATTCTTACCTGCCGGGATATATTTAATTCATAAGTATAAATTAATGGAGTAAATTACCAAGTGATTATTAGCACCCCAAACTTTGTGTGTAAAAGTAGGGGGAGAGTATTTAGATTAACGAATCTTAAAGAAACTTTAGTTTATTGTTTTTTATCCATCTAATAAGGTATTATCTTCTTTTGACTAAAAGAGTAAGTCCAAGTCCAAGTACTCCTAGTCCTATCAGCCATTTACCTGTTTCATTTTTTCGACCTTCCGTAGGTGTTGAGTCATATGCTCTGAGATCTATTTGAGCTTGTATGGGAGAGTATGTTAAATGGCTAGAGTATTCTGCTTGGGTGTTTTGAGCTATTGACAAACCTGCCGCTGCAATGATTGAAAGTATGCCTTTGTTCATAATTTTTAGGGTTTTAGAGGGTTTATAATATTTTGTTTTCAAAAACTGTATTGGTTTATAAATGAATCAGAAAAATTAGCACAATTGGAAATGGACCCATCGAGAATCGCACCTAGGTTTCATTGACACGAATGGACAACCAAATAAACACATTATTTTTAGAATAATTTATTCAATTAGATCTACAAAAGAGTCATATTTATATTCTTCAATAATTGAGGCAACATCAAACTCTTTAATTATATCTGAAAAATCACGTCTAACTTCTTTCATTATGTTATCAAAATGAGGTAAATCTTTTGCTGCAATTGCAATTATACAGTCCCATTTACCTGATGTTTTAGCTACATAAATTATATTTTTATTTCGCTTAAGAGCATTATAAAACTTTTTTTCTTTTTCTTCATCAAAATTTTGTAAAGATAGATTAACATAACTAAAAATTGGGCATCCAAGTTTTAAGGGATCTAAGTATGCATGAAAGAATTTAATGTATTTTTGTTTAATGAGTCTTTGAATACGATAATGTACCAAATCTCTATCAAGTCCAGTTTTTCTGGCAATATCGCTTACCGAGGCTCTTGCTTCCTTATCTAAAACCATAAGTATCTTCTTATCTTTATTATCTAATTCATGCATATTTAATATAATATTAGATTATATATAAACCTTTCCATAATTTGTTATAATTAAGGACAATAAGTTAATAAATGCAAAATTGACTTTTTTAATATGGATAACTCAAAAGTAATTGTTAAAGAAACTGAAAATCTGGGTAAGGGTTTGTTTGCAATCGAAGATATAAAAAAAGATGAAATTATTGCTGATTGGACAAATGGCATAAGTTATGAAGCAGAATCAACTAATAAATTACCCAATCAATTACCAAAAAATATTAGGGATCATGCAATTCAATATGAAGAACATAAATGGATGGACACTGAAGGCATTGGTAGGTATTCTAATCATTCATGTAGCCCTAATTGTGGATTTAAAGGTAAATTTCATCTTGTTGCCATGAGAGATATAAAAAAAGGAGAACACTTGACTTGGGATTATGAAATGACTGAAGATAGTGATTGGAGATTAGAGTGTAAATGTGGTAATTCTAATTGCAGAAAGATTATTGGAGCATATCAGAATATGCCTGAAATAATAAGAAAAAAGTATAAAGGATATATTTCAGATTGGTTAATTGAAAAATATAAATAACCCTTAAGCTATTCGTTTTATGGACCCATCGATCCCGAGAATTTTCATTCTCGGACACCTGTAAACTCTGACGAGTTTAAGGGAATTCTTCTCGATGGATTTATTCAAATTTTATGGACCCATCGAGAATCGAACTCGAGTCTCACCGACGCGAACGGCGCATTCGACCACTGAACTATAGGCCCTTCTTGTTTAGTAATCTAGGATATTATAAGTTTATCTCTTAGTAAGGTATAAATATGATTTAAATCATTATTAACTATATGAAAAGAGAGAGGCTGAAGAGCAGTTATTTAACTTACTTTGTAATTTTGGGTTTGATATTATTAGCTTTAGGAATAGGTGGATATTTTATTAAATCTGTTTTGGGAACGGGAAAAGCAATTAATCTTGCGCCTCCTGTTCCTGGATCAAATGGATATATAGGAAATGAATCAATTCTTCCAGAGGATAGTGAACAATGGTGGTCTTTATATATCAATCGTGCTCCAGGAAATGGGAATGTGGTTGATTTAAACCCTCCAAGGTTCAGATGGCCACATGATTTTGCATATCTTGATGGGTGCCAGAGTTATGATGTTGAATGCCAGAACAGAATAGGATCATTTAACTATACTTTACAGATAGCTACTGATGGGAATTTTCAAAATATTGTAGTTTCTGTTAGTAATATTAACGATAACAACTTTTATAGTTTTATATCTCCATTGGACACAAGTATTACAAGAACATTTTTCTGGAGAATAGGATACTTGAATGTGTTTCCAGAAAGCAATAAATTTGGTAACTTTAACTGGAGCGAGATATGGAATTTTACGATTACTCAAAATGCAGTCGTATGGGATAGAAGTTTGTTCTCTAAAGAAAATCTATCTCAAATTTCTGTTTACTCAATGCCTCATCCTAGGATGCTCTTATCTGATTCTTTCATAAATCAAACTAAGAGCGCGATTGAAGCAGATCCAATCAAGTATGCATATCCGTCGCAGCTTATTCAATCTATTATTGATAGTGCTACTTCGGTTGTGCAGCGGCCTTGGTATATTAACATGACTTCATGGCCAGAGCCTTATGTACCTCTTGGTTATGATGGAAGGCCAGGTTATATTCCTATAACCCGAGGACTTGCAGATGTAGCATTTGCTTATAGATGGACTAATGATTCAAGATATTCTGGTATTAATGATAGGGTTGCAAAATTATTTAGATACTCATTAGGCGGCCCATTTACACCAGAAAACTTTGGTTCATCAGAAACAGATACATCCAGTGAAGAATCGATTGGCTTTTTGTATGACTGGACTTATCCAGAGATGAATGAAAGTGAGAGAGAAGATGCAAAGCAGGGAATTATGTGGAGAACTCGTGCAGTCATTTTGTATAATATGTGGGGACTCAGGTTAAAATATGATAATGGCAGCTATATTTCATCATCTTATAATTTTATTGTTAACTACACTACATCTTAATTAATACCATTTAATAAGTTTGTTACAACAAATAGTTTTA
>JBBTAF010000055.1:0-5066 GCA_038044305.1 Nanobdellota archaeon | reverse complement strand
GTTCTTATCATCTTTCCACCGTCGCCTGGATTGTTTTCTAAGTTATAAATTTGAGTAGTAGATGGGATATCTTTTAGATATACAATATTCCCGGGAATCATTTCAGTTGAACCTATTTTTATTTTTTGACCTGCAATTGAACCATTAAATGCAGGAATATAAAATATTTCTTGTGCTACTTTAACTTTAATTAATGGTGCAGAATGTGCAGTAGAATGAATAATGTCTAGAATTTCAGCCTCTCCTGTGGCCATAGGATATTTGATTTTGTAGATATATGCTTTCTTTCTTACTTGATAGGATAAAGATCCATGTCCTCTGGCCTGTGAAATAATTCTTTTACCCATTTTAGATCATTCCTAATTTAGTTGCAACGTCGGCAGCTACATTTGTCTTATCAAGTCTAACATAGACAAATTTTTTATTTAATTGAATATGTGTTCTTATATCCTGGATTTTTACGGAAAAAAGTGATTCTATTTCTTTCTTTATTTCTGGCTTTTCAGCATTTCTTGGAACTTCAAATGTCAAAGTGTTCTCTAAATCTATTAGTCTTACTGCTTTTTCCGTTGTAATTGGTTTAATAATCATTTGTTTGCCTCCTGAATTTCGTCTAGTGCTTGTTTAGTATAAAGTGTTATTCTTCCTAAAGGATATAAGTCTGCAATAGTCAATTGAGAAAATGCTTTTACATCGAGACCCTTGAATCTTTGAACTTCTTTTGTTCCAGTAACTATAAGAATTCCTGCATTAGATTTATATTTTCTTCCTCTGGTTTTTCCTATCCCTGCTCTGATTGTTCTATTTTTGATAAGTTTTGTGTATACTTCCCCAAACATCTTTTTCATTGTTGAAAGAATATCTTTTGTCTTAGAAGGCAATGACTCAATTACCAATGAAGTTATTTTTTCAGAACCTAAAGAAGAATATCTTTCTGAGATTGCTTTAGCGTTGAATGTAGATGCAAGAGCAACGTTGAATGCAAATGTTTTTTCCTTTTTGTTTATCTTTCTTGGAGTGTGAATACCTTTTGGTGGATGCGAAACTCTTCCGCCTCTTGCGCTTGAAACTTCTGTGCCTACAAAGTAAAATTGAGTTCCTCTTCTCCAAAGAATCTTTCTTGGAACTCTTGAAACTCCCTTTCCATAAGCAGATCTCCACTTATGTCTTCTGTGACTAATTCTTCCCGAACCTGAATGTCTTTTACCTGATTCTTCCCATGTTGAATAGGAATGCATAATATCAAATTTCTCTGCTTCGAAATACTTTCCAACTAAATCTAATCTTAAGGGAGTCTCAAATAATGAAGGTAAGGCTATGTCTGCTTTTTTATTTCCGTTTATGTCATATAATTGAGATTTCATTTTATAAGCTCCTGAAATTCAAATTTCTTTTTAACTTGTTTCTTGGTTGGTCTAAGTGATGGAGTCAATAAAACTTGTCTCTTTTCTGGACCTTGAACACTTCCGTGAACAATAAAATAAGAAGAAGTTATTTTTCCGTAATGTGCAAATCCGGTACCATTAATATCCTTCTCAGAAATCGATGCAGAAATTAAAATCTTTTGATTATAATGAACTCTAGTAAACATTCCTAGTTGCCCCGCCATTGGCGTTCTAAATGTAACTCTTGCTGGATGCCATGGACCAAGTGAACCTGGTCTTCTTACTCCCTTTTCAGATTTATGTTGCTTCAAAGAAATTCCATATCTTTTAACTGCGGAAGAAAATCCTTTTCCAGTAGTTAATCCTCTTACATCGACTAAATTATATTTAAAATCTTTTACTGAAATTTCTTTTCCTATTAACGATTTAACAAATTCAAGTTTATTTGGTGCATTAACTCCAATTTCTGCAATATCTGGAGTTTTCTTTATGCCTGTTTGCTTTGAAAGAGAATAAACAATGATTCTAATGTCATCAAATACTTTTGGAGGTTCGAATGTTGGGACTGCAGAAGGCAACTTTACTACTCTTTTGAGTTCTTTGTCGGTTGAAACGATTATATCTTTAACTACTTGCCCTTTATTGTAAAATCGTACTGAATATAATTTCATGTTTGGAGCTTCCAAAACAGTTACTGGAACGAACATTTTCTTCCCTGCAGTTAATGACTTATCGGTTGAATCCTTAACTTGCGCAGTTGCCATCCCTGCTTTGTATGCAATAAATCCAAGAATTCCTTCAGTTTTAGCGTCAAATTTTACGACATCCCAGTTTACTCTAGGTAAGAATTTCTCAGCTCTGCCCCTTGGCCAGAACTGAAGACTGCCTTCACGTGGTTTGGATAGTTTTGCCATTTGTTATTTTTGTATTTTAAAGGGTAAAGATGCATATCTGCAACTTGTACCAAAATAGAGTCAACTTCCTCTCCGTGTTTTTAACCTCAAGTGTTATCAGGCACTCGTGTTCAATTAGATTCAAATTCAATGAGAAAATAGGGTATTTAAATGTTTAGCCAAAATGGGTAATAGAATACTAATTTCAGATGATTACTTAGTTGTTTGCTAATCGGATAGTTTAAATATGGATAAAAAGTTGGATTTTTATGACAGAAGTTTATAGAGCAGATTTAGTAAACCCTAATAGAACTATGGCAATGGGTATGTATGAGTTAGCGTTTATGGATGGAAGATTAAGTAAGAAACCATTTCATTCTTTTAATTTAATTCAATTAGGAGCAGAGTATAGAGTTCAGGTAGGATATGCTAAAGGAGATCAATTTAATTGCGTTGGTGAAACTAATTTAGTACCATTACCAACAGAATGGGATTTAGCGAAGGCAGCAAGAGAAGAATTAAGATTGCCTGGAAATGCTACTACTGTTTTCTTAAATGGAAAATTATATAGCAAAGCAGGAAGCGTTTAGGATCAAGCAATCATTATATTAGTTGTTCTAAGATATCAAAAACAATCAAGTAAGCTTTAAAAACAACTTATTCCAAGAAGAAATATGAGTGAAATACAGCTTAGAATAATCCTTGAAATTCTTGGTAGACCACCTGAACATATTGTAGAGGGCCTTAAGATGCTTGTTGAAAAACTGAAGAATGAAAAGGGAGTAAAACTACAGCATTTTAAGATACATGAGCCCACTTTGGTAAAAGAGGCAAAGGATCTCTATACTACTTTTGCCGATGTTGAGATTGCGGTCGATTCAATAAATAGTTTATTTATGGTTGCTTTTAATTACATGCCTGCAAACATAGAAGTTATTTATCCCGAAAATGTTGAACTGAATAATAATGATTTGAATCATGCAGTTAATCAACTCATACAAAGATTACACAATTATGACGCGGTGACTAAAAATGTTGTGGCTGAAAGAGACTTCCTTGCTCAAAGGTTAAAAGTGCATGAGCCTCATTTATTCAATCAACCTCAACAGTCTCCTTTAGAGAAGGATAAAAAGAAAAAAGACTCTAAGTTGAGAGCAAGAATTGTGAAGAAGAAATAGAGTTTACTAACATTTATAAGTAATATAATTTGGAAAAGTGAATGTATGAAAGAAATTATATTGAAACTGCCGAGGCAAATGAAAAAGTTTTTCGAAATATCTTGAATGATTTAGTTTTAAATCGAGACCATCGTCCTCTAGGGAACTCGATACCTGCTGATTTGAGTAATAATGGTTCTATAGAAGAAATATATCGAAAACATTCTTCTGGAGAAAGAAATGATTTGTTCACAATACTAAATTTTGAAGTAAGGGATAATACTGCAACATTATATTTTCAGGAAATAGATAATTCTCCTAATAAAGGAGGAATTGGTTTTGCAGTTAGATATAAAACTGAAAAAGACGGTTCTGTTAAATTTGAAATGCCTGTGATGGACTGGACTCTGAAACTATAGAGTTTAAGGTAGTTTTGTTTCTACTTTCGGTTTTTTTAATTCGTAGGATTCCACTTTTTCTTCGACGGTTCCTGTAGATTTTGGAGACTTTTTATATCTATAATAAACGTATGCTCCTATGGCTATTAATATTATAACAATAATAGCTATAATCCAACCATTTCCGTCTGATTTTGAAGTTGATTTACAAATTCCTAAGCAACAATTTCCTTCCAACGATTCTTGCATTGTGCCTGAACAAGTTTGCTCAGAGATACATAATTGCCCAGAAAGCTCTGCACAAGTATTTGCTAAAGAATAATTTGTACTAGAAGGTTTTATTTTATTAATTATAGTTAAAGATATTGGAAGACCTGTAACTGAATCTCCAAATTTAACATTTATAACACTGAAGAAATTCTTTGTTAAGGGGTTCTTAAGAGAAATGTTAAATGTTTCTTTATCGTTTGGTGCTAGATTAAATGTGTCTGGTTCTACTAGAAATATATCAGAGTCATAGTTTAACGAAACTTTATTGAAAGTTGTGTTTCCTTTATTGTAAATTGTTATTTGCTGTTGAAATTGAGAATTATTATTTAATGACCTTGAAATTATTTGAGGTGAAAAAGTCACATCTGCAAGAGATTTTATATATTTACCAAGGGGGTCTGAAGATCCCTGAATAAATGCCGGAATATAGTATGATCCGATTTTTATTAGATACTTGTTTGCTCCGTATACTCCATCTATATTAAAACTTAAAGTATTCTTTCCAGGATTAATCTCTGTAAAAGAATCTCCTAGAAAAGAAATTGGAAGATTTATTGAAGAGTCACCGTATAAAAAAACATCCAAAGAAAAATTAAATTTTGTAGAAATTACTCCAGGTTTGATATTATATAGTGTTGAATTTTCTAAGATTGTGAAATTCTGAGAGAAGTCTATTTTTGATTGAATGCCTGAAACAGTCGTTACTACGTTCTTAAGCCAAAGAGTGTAGTTTCCTGGATTTTCAATAACTGCCCAAATATAATACGTCTCGTTAAGAAGTTTTATCCCCTGATCTGGTGCAATGAGAACATTTTTACTTCTAAACTCTAAAGAATTTGCAGTTAGTGGCTCAAGTATATTTCCTGAAATTTTGCCAATTAATGTCTCGCCTTTTCTATAATTCTGTATTAAATCAGTAGAAAATGAAAATGCTAAGGGTATGATTAGTAAAACAATCGCTAA
>JBBTAF010000054.1:0-16755 GCA_038044305.1 Nanobdellota archaeon | reverse complement strand
GTATTATATGATTATGGCTTCTTTAAATTGTTTGAAATGGTGGTCTTTTGTTATGAGGTTTGCAGATAATCTTTTTGCTGAAATTATCATAAATCCATCTGCCAAACTGAAACTTGAATTTTCAGTTTTCATTTTTGCGTGTAGTATTCCCGCTTCTTTTGCTATTCTAAGGGTAACATTGAATTGTTGGCTATTTTTTATTATTAAATCATACGCTAGATTAACATCTCCCTTTTTTCTAGATATATAACTAATAACTTCTGCTATATTTATAGGTAATGTTATTATTTCATTGTCTTCTTTTAAAATCTGATTTACTTTTTCGCCTACCTGGCTACCTTCTAGATATTCGACCCAAGCTGAACTGTCTATTAAATATTTCATAATTCTCTATCTTTCATTCTATCTTCTCTTGTGAATGAACCTATTCCTTTTAATGCTCCAAATCCATCGATTCTTCTTTTTTTTACTTTTACTTCTAAGAACTGAGTTTCATCAATTTGTTCTGCTTTTATAATATTTGAAGGTATTGTCACAACCCAGGATCCTCCTATTTTTCTCGGTTTTGCCAAGATTATATTTTCTTCCATATTCTTTGTATAACTTTTAGTTATATTTTATTATATATTAGGTTATATTTAAATGTTTTGATGTTCAGACCTTTAATTAAACTCTTTGAATAAAACCTTTCTTGGGCTTGAAAAGATCGCCTGATTTTGCTAATTGATCTAGGGCTTCTTCCATTTCTGCTGGGGCGATTTTTCCTTCTAGGATTTTTTCTACTTCCTCCAATGGAATAAGCTTTCCTAATTTTGATTCTAATTGAGCTAGAGCATCTTTCACTATCAAGATTTTGTTTCTTTTTGAAGAGGTTATTCCAGTGGTCATTTTATCTATATCAAATGATTTAGACTCTTCATCGTATCCGACTTGTTGAAGAGACATTTTTAAAATTTCTATTGCCTTTTGAGAGTCTTCTCTGCTAACTTCATTACTTAATCTGACTTTTGCGCAGGCCTCAGAGAGACGGATAATTCCCTCTAGCTGTCTTGCAGTGATTGGAATTGGTTTTACTCCTGAATCTGAAGAGACACCTGTTGATTGGTTTCTTAATTTTACATAGAAATTTTTTATTTCTTCTATTGCTATGTCTGTTAGTTTTGGTTTAATTCTTTTTGCATAGGAGATGTATTTTCTAAGTAGTTTTGGCTGAATAATATCTCTAATTACTTCCTGTTTATGTTCTTGAAGAACATGCGATGCGATTGCTTCATCTTGAGCTTTATTAGGTAAATCACGAATTACGAATAGTACGTCGAATCTTGAAAGCAATGCTGGAGAAATATCAATTTGTTGCGGGATTGGAGTATATGGATCAAATCTTCCTAATTTAGGGTTTCCTGCTGCAAGGACTGTTGTTTCTGCACGCAGAGTTGCGTGAATATTCGCTTTCGAAACTGTAACTGTTTGTTGTTCCATTGCTTCATGCATTGCGCTTCTATCTTGTTCTGTCATTTTTTCTATTTCATCTATACAAACTGTTCCTTTATTTGCAAGAACCATTGCTCCTGCTTCAAGCGACCATCCTTTTAGGAATTCATCTTTTACAACTGCTGCAGTGAGTCCTGCTGCTGATGCTGCTCTTCCAGAGACATAACGTCCCTTTGGAGCAATTAGAGACATAAATTTCAATAGAACTGACTTAGCTACTCCTGGATCTCCTACTAGAAGAATATGCATATCTCCTCTTGTACTTCCTCCATCAGATTTTAATTTTTTTACTCCTCCGAACATTTGTAGAAGCACTGCTTCTTTTATTTTTTCAAAGCCATAAATGCTCGGAGCAATTGATTCTGTAAGCCTCTTAAATAAATGAGGGTCTGCTGCAATTTCAAGAATTTCTTTTACTTCTTCTTCATTAATATTAAGGTCTGCGAAGGTTTCCTCCATAGGAATAATATTATTTGCTTCTATTGCTATGTCAAATCTTGTTGAAATTGCTCCAGTTTGAAGAGGAATAGGAACTTCCTTCAAGACTCCAAATATTTTTACTCTACTTCCAGGAGTTGTTCTATTTTCCATTTTTGGATCTACTAAATCTTCTTTTAAAAATACATTAATTCTTCTTGGTTGTTCTCCTCCATCTAAAGAATCTGATGCTTCTTCTATTGCTAGACGTTGTGTGTCTACCATCTCTTTTGAAATTTGTTTGAACTGTCCTTTCCATCCACATGTACATCTTGATGGCTCTTGGAATTTTCTGTCTATTTGAAGAACAGAAAGAATTGCTCCACAGGTAGGGCATTCAAATTTTGCATTAACAACTTGAGGACGAACATCTGATGTTTGACGAACTATTCCTTCTATCGAAATTAATTGATCAAGATGTTTAGCTCTAATTTCTCTAATCTTTATTTTCCAACTAGAGGGCAGAGTAGAAAATCTTATTCTTGTGTTTTCTCTTATTCCTAATTCTGCAAGTGCTGTTTCCAATATGATTATTGTTGATTCCGGAGTTTTTTCTATTGCTTCTGCTAAATCTGGAGAAAATTCTGATATTCTGTCAAAATCTAAAAGTAGGACATTTTGTTCATTTCTTACTGACTCTGCAAATTCCTTTTTATGCGCTGATAAAAAGTTCTTGGATTCTAGGAGTAACTCTTCTTGTCTCTTTTTCTTGTTTTCCATATTGTTTGTGAGAAAGCGATGTTTAAATTGTTTGTTGTTACGAAAAGAAGTTTCTATATAATATATTTAATTCATTCTCTTCTTTATGACTTTTTCAAATCCCTTTTCAGTAGGAGTATAGTATATTGAACCGATGATTTCATCTGGAAGATGCTGTTGGTTCTTTATATCTTCGGAATTTGAATTGGGAGCATATTTGTAGTCTTTTCCGTATCCAAGGTCTTTCATCAATTTTGTTTCTGCATTTCTTATTACCAATGGAACTGAAAGATTTCCTGTATCATGGATTTGTTGTTTTACTATATTTATCGCTTCATAGACTTTATTTGATTTTGGGGCTTGAGCAAGATAGATAGCTGTTTGAACTATAGCTGTGTTGCATTCTGGATATCCTAAAAACATAACTGCGTCTTTTGCTGAGATTGCAAGCTGAAGTGCTTTTGGATCTGCGTTTCCTATGTCTTCTGACGCAAATCTAATCATTCTTCTTATTATATATTTGGGATCTTCTCCTGATTCTATCATTCTCATTGTCCAGTATATTGCCGCCTGAACGTCTGAATCTCGCATTGATTTATGGAGTGCTGAAATAATATTATAATGCTCCTCACCTGATTTGTCGTATCTTAGTTTTCTTTCTGCTGAATTTAGAACTGTTTCTCTTGTTATTTCTGTTGCACTTCCTATCGATTTTGAAGCAAGAAATGAGAGTTCAAGAATGTTTAGCGCGTTTCTCGCATCTCCATTTGCTAGATTTGCTATTAATTGCTTATTCTCCTCTGAAATTAGGATATTTTCTTTTCCTAATCCTCGTTCTTTGTTAATCAAAGTTGAATTTATTATTTTTACTAAGTCAGATGAGTTTAATTCTTTTAATGTGAATACTCTTGATCTGGATAAAAGAGCAGAGATGACTTCAAATGAAGGATTTTCTGTTGTTGCACCTATCAGAATTATTGTTCCGTTTTCAATGTATGGAAGAAGAAAGTCCTGTTGGGCTTTGTTGAATCTGTGAATTTCGTCTAGAAATAGTATTTTCTTTCTTTTTTCTTTTGGATTTGAGAAATTAGACAAAGAGAGGTTTTCATTTACTATTTTATATATATCTGATTTTGATGCTGAGACTGCTGAAAGTTCAAATAATTCTGCTCCTGTTGCTTTTGCAATTATTTTTGCAAGAGTTGTTTTTCCGCATCCTGGAGGACCCCAAAATATTATTGAAGAATAGATGCCTTGCTTGTCTATCATTTCTCTTAGAGGCTTTCCTTTTTCCATTAGGTGTTCTTGTCCTATAAATTCATCAAGGTTGCGAGGACGCATTCTAAAGGCAAGGGGAGACTCTTTTTGCATTTCTTTTTAGAAGAAGAATTGTATTTAATCATTGTTGTGTTGAATTTATATAACATTTAATTTGACTACAAGATATTAATGTCTTTTAATCTGTTAAGCAATGTAATTTAATAAGCTTATTCTAACTGAAATCTTAATATTGCTGCTGCTCCTTTTGTGAGATTAAGGAACTGTTCACCTTCTTGATTTTCCGTTGTAATTATAACTACTTCTGTTCCAGATGCTTCTGCTAGAGATTCTAATTCTCTTGTTTGATCTGTTGAAAATTCTTTGGAGATTAAAAGAAGTTCAACTGCTCCTCTTTCCAAAGCAAATTTTGTTTTTTCATATCCATATGCAGTCTTTTCTCTTTTTTTTCCTAACATTTCAAAGAACTTTTGAATAATCTTTTTTTCTTTTAACATTTCTTGTTGAACCATATCTTCTTCAGATGCTTCAACAAGGAGTTTAAGACCATGCTCATCTGTGTACCCTATATCTTTGACTGCAATTACTTTATTTTTTAAGTTGCTTATTAGATCACCATATTCAAGGAACTCTTCTTTTGTAGGAATTGGTCCTCCAAGTAATATTCCTTTGAGTTTTGGCATGTCATAAAATATTTCTTTCATTGCTTCTGCAACTCTTTTGAAAAATTCTTTTGCTAGGCTTTCAGTAATACGTTCAAATCTCGCTGCTGATTGTCCTCCTGCTCTTATTTTTCCAGGTACTCCAGAAGTTAATGTTCTAATTACTTCAATCTTTTTCCCTTCTAATAGACCGATGGTTGCTTCTCTTCTGTCCATTACTAAAAGACCGTAGACTTCATCAACTGAAAGCATTTCGTTTAGAGGGTCTAGGATAAATACCTGATCGCAACGATACAATCTAACGTTAAGAGGCTTTGGTGGTTCTACTACCCAAACTTGAATATCTTGATTGCCTTCTTTTTCTGAAACGTTTCCACAAAATATGGCTAATCCGTTTGGAGGAGTGACTTGAATTTTTCTTAATTCTCTAACTACTCTTTCTAGAGAAGTAACTACTGCTGTTCTTGTCGCTTTTGATTTTATGTTTTCTGCGGTTCCTGCTTCGGATTCTAATTGTCTTACAACTGCATCTTTTGAGAATCCTGCTGGAATCATTACAGTAACTAGTTCAGTATGCCTGCCTCTAATTTTACTTAAAAGTGCTACTAGCTCTTCTAATTTTCTTCTATCTTTATCAGATATTAATTTTAATTCAAATGCCATATTATTACTGAGAATAAAGGTGTTTTAAAGTTTGGGTTTTCGATTTTAATCTGTTAACATTGTAGTTTATTGTAAATTGTGACAAACTGTTAAATCTGATTTGAAATCATTTAATTCTTTTGGAATTGAAATTCCTTTAATTGGTTCTCTAAGTGAGATGGATGAGTCTTTTTTTGCTTTCCAGACTAAACTATCGAATTCCATTAATTTTTCTATTAGCTCAATATTAGACTTTCCTGTTTTTGATTCTGGAAATTCTGATTCTAGAAGGTTTGTTCCCAATTCTGTTGCGATTATAGTTGTGACTTGAGGAATAATTGGATAAATAAGAGCAAGAAATCTTTCTAATAAGAAGTAAAGAGTATACTTGGCAGAATCAGAATCTTCTTTTGTGAATTTATTTTCTGCATTATATACTCGGTTCTTTATAATTTCAATATAGTGGGATGCAAATATATCCCAAAGAAAATGTCTTAGTTTGATTGCTGGATGGTAGAAATCATAGATATTATATTCTTTATCTGCTTCTTTAGTAAGATTTTCAATATAATCAATCATTAATTGATCTAATTTCAATATTTGTTTGGGTTTTTTAGGTTTATCAAACTGCATTATAAATTTGGAGACATTTAATATTTTATTTAGGGTTTTTAGTTCAGCTTTTATTCTATCTTTTGAACATGAGAGATCTTGTTTTGATAAATCTCCTTCTATCGAAGCCCATAATCTTATTGCTTCCGCTCCAAATTCTTGTAGAACTTCTTTGGGATAGATTACATTGCCTAAAGATTTAGACATTTTTTTTCCGTTTGCATCTACTAGATGTTGATGTATCCAAACATCTTTGAAACATGCTTTTCCTGTTTCCAGATATCCTCTCAAAATTGTATAATATAGCCAAGTTCTTACTATTTCTTTTCCTTGAGGTCTTAGGGTTGCAGGATAGGCTTTTTTGAATAGCAAAGGATTACTTTGATATTTTAGTATGGAAAGTTCTGAAATTGAAGAATCCATCCATGTGTCAAATACTCTTTCTTCTCCTTGCCACTTTAAATTTTTGAATTTAGATTCTTTGATTGTTCCTACCTTTTCCCCATTTTTATAGACTTCTGAATCAGAAGGAGGAGATTCTTTCCATGGAGTATAATATTTTCCAGATTTTGGAACAGCCACAAGGCTTTCACAATGCCAAAGAGGAATAGGGGTGGCGTAATATCTTCTTCTTGATATTGGCCAATCGATGGAAATTGATTCTATCCAATTATCTAATATTTTTTTTGATTCTGATGGATAAAAATTAATATTTTTTATTAATTTTTTTATGTTTTCTTTAAAATCAAGCTGTTTTAAGTAGAATTCAGGCATTTCTATAAATTCTATTTCTGCTCCTGAACGTTCTGATATTGGGGTTCTGTGAGTTATCTGAGTTTGTTTTACTAGAAGTCCTTTTTCTTTAAGAGAATCTATGATTTTTTGTCTAGCTTCTTTTATTTTCAATCCCTGAAGAAATCTTGCCCTTTCGTTCATTGTGCCGTCTTGATTAATAGAGATTTTTGTTTTTAGTTTCATTTCTCTAAAGAATTGAATGTCTGACAGATCTCCAGCTGAACACATCATTACTATTCCAGTTCCTTTGTCAATTTGAGCTAGAGGATGTGCATTTATTGGAATTTCTTCGTTGAACAAGGGAGAGATTGCGGTCTTTCCTTCTAGATGCTTATATCGATCATCTTTTGGATTGTATATAACCATTCCACATGAACAAATAAGTTCTGGTCTTGTTGTTCCAATTATAATTTCTTCTCCAGTTTCTTTAACTTTCCATTTTATATCATTGAAAGTCGAAGGGATATCTTTATAGTCTATTTCTGCATCTGCAAGAGTAGTTCTTAATTTTGGATCCCAATTTGTTACTCTACTGGCTTCATATATCAAACCTTTTTTAAATAATTCAATGAATGTGGATTGTGTCAATGAACGGTATTCTGGCGAATCAGTCAAATAAACTGCTCCTATATGATCTCCTTGCTTATAGGATGTGAAAGAAATACCTAATTTTGCAAAACTAGCGGAAGTTTCTTCTGAACTTTCATTTATTAGTTTTTCACAGAGTGCAATGAATTTTTCTCTACCTTCCTTAAAAGGAGTTGTATTAAATTTCTTTTCGGTTGCCATTTCAATTGGAAGGCCATTTCTATCTAATCCCAAGGGGAATATAACTGAAAATCCTTTCATTCTTTTATATCTTGCAAAGAAGTCCATGTAGCAATACGTTACTGATTGTGCTAGGTGTGCTGGAGAGTTTACATATGGAGGAGGAGTGTCTATGGAGTATATTTTTTTTGCTTTTTTTTCATCGAATTTGAATTGTTCCGAATCTTTCCACTCTTCTGTAATTTGTTTTTCAATTTCTGTGTTCCAGCTTTTTATGTCTTTAAATTTCGGCAATGTCATATAGAATGATGGGGAGAAGGTATTTTAAAGATTTGCCAGCAAATCTTTAACCTTTGTTTTTTCAAAAAAGGTTTTAAAGATTATCTTGTTAGTATTTAGATGATTAATCAAGAAAGAGCATTGAAGCAATTTCATGCAATTGAGAAACTCGCTTCTAACTTAAGATTAGCTGCTGATGGTTGGGATGAAGATTGGAAAACTCTTATTGCTACTCTTATGTCTGCGAGAACTACTGATAGAAAGACGATTCCTGTGGCCGAAGAATTATTTAGGAATTATAAAACTATAAAAGAATTGGCTGATGCTAGACTTGAAGATATTGAGGGATTGGTAATGGGGGTTAATTTCTATAAAACGAAGGCAAGAAATATTGTTAATCTAGCTACTATACTAGTTAGAGAGTATAGTGGAAACGTGCCTCGTGACTTTGATTTGCTTGTTGAGTTGCCTGGAGTAGGTAGAAAGACTGCAAATGTATTCTTGGCTGAAAAAGGAGATAGTCGTATTGGAGTCGACACTCATGTAAACTGGATTTCTAAGAAAATGGATTGGACAAAAAGTGATAAGCAGGAAGTTGTGGAGAGAGATTTGGAGAACTTATTTCCCAAAGAACTTTGGGGTAGACTTAATTGGGTATTGGTTCGTTTTGGTCAAACCTATAAAAGTAGAGCGAAAAAAGAAGAATTACTAAAAAAAATTAGAAATATAATGTAACTATATAATAGTAACACATAGAAAGATTTAAATATATGTTGTATCTTTGCAATTTATGAAAAATGGAAAAACAAGATTAAATATAGAGAAATTTAATTTTAATTCTGATTCTTTTGAAGTTATAGTAACTGCTGTTGATATAAAAGGCGTTTATCAGAAGATTCCTTCTTGTAGAGGTATGAATAGATATGTTTTGCCTATAGATAATTTACCAGAAGAGAAGTTATCTCCCTTTGCTAGAACTTGTCTTTTAGCTCAACCTTTTTATTTAAGAGAAGATGTTAGGGAATAAGTTTTTATAGGCTTTTTATCTTTAGAAACTATGGCGCAACAACAAAATACTAGTCTTCCTGGACCATTCGGAGGGCTTGTTAGGTATGACTCTGAATATGGAAGCAGGTTTAAATTGACGCCCACACAAGTTCTTGTTTTTGCAGTTTTGATAGTAGTGATGGTTCTTGCGTTTAATATTTTCTGGAAGGTGGCTTAATGTTTGGATTACCAGGTTTAGGTGGAGGAGTAAATCCTGCTCAAGTTAAGAGTCTTATGAAACAAATGGGGATTAAGACCGAAGATATTGTGGCGGAGCGAGTGATAATTGAGAAAGCAGATTCTAGAATTGTTATTGAAAATCCGAATGTCCAAAAAATTGATATGAAAGGACAGGTAAGTTGGCAGATTATTGGTGAATCTAGAGAAGAAAATAAGGAAGTTGGGATAAGTGAAGAAGATGTGAAATTGGTAATGGATAAAACTGGTAAGAGTGAAAAAGAAGTTAGAAAAGTATTGAATGAGACGAAAGATATTGCTGAAACTATCGTTCGACTTAGTTGAATGTTTTTGCGTAACCTCGAAATTTTAATAGTTTCTTCGTATTGCTAAGACTATTGTTAAGTTGAGTGAACAAAAGCTTAAATATACTAAATATGCTGAAATTTTATGGAAAGACATTTTTTTTGGTGGCAGGGAGATACAATTTATATGAGATGGTTGAAAGAAGGAAAAGTTCATAGAGTTGCAAAAACAATGAATGGAGGAATTCTTGCTTTATATCCTACTCCTAAGAGAGAGGAATTTAGTTTTGAGGTTGCGCATGAAGTAGATGATCCTTCGACTAAAACTCCTAGGTTGCATAGAGAAAAAGTTAAGGATGAGGTGATGTTGAGATTACTCGATGGAGAAAATGTTAATGAGATTTTGAGAACTTATCAACCAACTCCTCTTGGAGAAGAACAAAATGGAGACAATAGATTTAGTTATTATTATGCTAAAGCAGGAAGTGAGAGTTATGATATAGATTACAATAGGTATGGGATGTTTCATATTTGTGATGATGTCAAGGAACTTGATGTTCCTTGAGCATCCAAAGCATGATGTGCATAGTTTGTGACAGGCACTCGTGCTTTTGATTTAGAAGAAAGAGTTTGAGGGAAAGAGTGTGTTGTTGAAAGAATGGACAAGTTAGAGGTTATAGATTAATAATATTTATTAACTCTTTTTGTTGGAGAGGAAGATGGTAAATGATAAGATTTCTGTTGGGAAGAAAGAGTGGGATTTATCTTGTATGTTTTCTGGAGTAGATGCTCCTGAAATTGAATTGAGTCGAAATAAAATTAAAAAGAAGGTAGATTCTTTCGTTTCTAAATGGAAAGAAAATGACAGATACTTAAGTGATCCTGAAGTTTTAAAAGAAGCGCTTGATGAATATGATGCCTTAGATATTATAGGTCCAGGAGGAGGAGATGGAGCAGGCACATTAGATTCATTTTACTTTTGGTTGATGAGTCAAAAGGATCAAAATAATTCGGATATAAAAGCAAGGTATGGCAAATCTATTGAATTTGGTAATTCTTTATTTAATTCTATTAGATTTTTTAGATTGAATTTGGCAAAAATTAATAAAGATGTACAAGATAAATTTTTGAAGTCTCCAAATTTAGAAAAATATAGACATTTTATAGAAAGATGTTTTGTAGAATCTAAGTATATGTTAAGTGTTGATGAAGAAAATATTCTTACTCTAAAACAAATTCCTGCTTATGAACAGTGGGATAAAATGCTTTCAGGGCTTCTTTCAAAAGAGGAAAGAAAAGTTTTTGATGAATCTGGAAACCTAGTTGATAGGAATTTCTCAGAGATATTAGGGTTGTTAACTAATGTTAATAAAAAAATTAGAGATTCTGCTGCAAAAGAGTTGAATGATATTCTTAAAAAGTATGAAGATGTAGCCGAGGCTGAAATTAATGCTATTTTGACAAATAAAAAGATTGATGATGATCTTAGAAATGTAGATAGACCTGATAGACTTAGGCATGTTTCTGATGATATAGAGAGTGAAATTGTGGACGTTTTGATTGAAGCAGTTGAGAAAAGGTTCGATATTTCCAAAAGGTATTATAAATTAAAAGCAAGATTATTGGGAGTTGAAAAGCTTGAATATCATGAAAGAAGTGTTCCATATGGATCAGATAACAGAAAGTATTCATACGAAAATTCAATTGAAATAGTTAGGAAGGTATTTTTTGATCTTGATGAGGAGTTTTTAGAAATATTTAATAGATTTATTAAAGAAGGAAAAGTAGATGTATTTCCCAAGAAGGGGAAAAGAGCAGGTGCATTCTGTACTGATAGTTTGAAGTATCAATCAACATATGTTATGTTAAATCATACTGATGAGTTGAATGATGTTAAGACAATTGCTCATGAATTTGGGCACGCTATAAATTCTGAACTTATGAAAAAGAAATGCACTTCATTGGATTGTGGTATGGTTCTTGCTACTGCTGAGGTTGCTAGTACTTTTATGGAGGATTTTGTTTTTCAAATACTTATGAAAGAGGCTAACGAAGAGGAAAAGCTTTCTTTACTTATTTCTAAGTTGAATGATGATATTAGTTCAGTAATAAGACAAATTGCTGCATATAAATTTGAGCAAGATTTGCATTCTGAATTTAGGAAGAAAGGATATCTTTCTAAAACCGAAATAGGTGAATTGTTTACTAAAAATATGTTTGCTTATATGGGAGATTTTGTTGAAAAATCAGAAGGTTGTGAAAATTGGTGGATATTCTGGCATCATTTTAGAGTTCCTTTTTATGTTTATTCATATGCTTCAGGTTTGTTGATTTCTAAAACCATGCAATCTAAGGTTAAAGAAAATAAAAAATTCATTGAAAATGTAAAAGAATTTTTATCTAGTGGAATGAGTGAATCTCCAAAGAGAATCTTTGCTAAAATGGGAATAGATATAGAGAAAGAGTCTTTTTGGGATTCTGGATTAAATGAGATTGAGGAATTGCTAATTGAAACTGAAGATTTGGCAAAAAAATTAGGAAAAATATAAGGTTTTAATAGATGTAAAGTTCGTTTAATAAGCTTCAAAATGGGTTTAAATAGAATAAATTTATCGACGAGAAATTTAGAAAGGTATATAAATAGAAAGATGCTTTGGAACTTCAGTCGGAAGGTATTTTACTAGATGGATAAGATTATTAAGGAGAAAATTAGTGCGGATCATCTTTTGTATGTGAGTCTTAAATACACGAAGACTTGTGACGTTATTATTAATTTACTTCTTAGATGGAAAATAATGATTGAGATGGGAATGGATTTGCTTGAATCTAAGGCAAAAAAAGAAAAGAAGTGGAAGCCTGTTTTGGATGCTCCAAGAGCAAAATATTTTCAATTAAAACAGATTTATTCTAAACAACCTGAAATTGCTCAGGCTTTGGAGCTTTATGATCTGTTTAGAAGCATTGAAAGTTTAGAAAAAGTTAGAGAGGCAGAATTTAGAAAAGGAGTTAATTTGAAAGTTACTTATAAAGGAGAGATTATAAATATTAATCTTGATAAATTGAAGGAGTATGCGCAGGTTCTCGAAAGGTTTATAAGTTCTCTTAAATAGTTTTGTTTGCTATCAATAAAAATGGCAAAAATTATTACAATAACATCGGGGAAAGGGGGGGTTGGTAAGACTACTACTGCTATTAATCTTGGCGCAGCTCTAAATGCGTTCGGAAAAGAGGTAATTATTCTTGATGCTAATTTGACTACGCCTAATGTTGGGTTACATTTGGGTGCGCCTATTGTGCCTGTTAGCTTAAATCATGTTCTTTTGGGAAAGGCGAAGATAGGTGATGCAATATATGAGCATGATTCTGGGACTAAGATTATTCCAAGCTCTCTCTCTGTTAAGGAATTGAGAAGGCTTAATCATGGAAAGTTGAAGGATGTTGGTAGAAGGTTGAGGAAGATGGCGGATTATGTTATATTTGATTCTGCTGCTGGTCTCGGAGAAGAGGCCATTGCTGCATTGGAGTCTGGAGATGAACTAATTATTGTAACTAATCCTGAAATTCCTGCTGTTACTGATGCTTTGAAGACCTCTAAGGTTATAGAGGAGCTTGGAAAACAAGTAAAAGGAGTAATTGTTACCAGAGTTAGAGGGTCTAAAACGGAGATGCCTATTGCTAATATCAGAGATATGCTTGAATTGCCTATTTTGGCAGTTATTCCAGAAGATAGAAACATTCAAGAGGCGTTGGTTATGAAAGACGCATTGGTTCATACTCATCCTAAGAGCAAGGCAGCAAGAGCATACAGGATGTTGGCTGCAAGAGTAATGGGCAACAATAATTATAAAGAGAATTTGTCTATCTGGGATAAGTTAATGGGATAAGATATTTAAACTTCTTTTTTGATTTGTTTGGATGTGCGTGAGTGAGGTGGTTTTGGAAGTGGTGATAACTTCTCTTTTAACAGGGATTTTGTCTTTAACAGTATTTCTTATTCTTTATTTGCTTTCATTTATGAAAAGATTCAAATCTCATTATGTGAGAACTGCATTTTTATCATTTCTAGTTATTGCAGGGGTGTTAATTATATTTAGTTTTGTTTATTATTCTTTATTTTTTGGAAAGTTTTGTTAGAGTAATTTGTTAGAGTAATTTGTTTATGTCAAGGAACTTGACATAAGAAAAATTAAGTCTGATAAATTTGGAGAGAGTAGAGTATTATTAAGTAGATTATGAGGTTAAATAATGTATGAATTGAAGTTATCATTTATAATTATTTTGTTCTCTGAAAAAGAGATGAGATAACATAATAAATAATTGAAGGAAGTATTAGTATGATATATGTAGAAAAAACGTCATTTTTTGAGATACAACTACAGTGGCAACCTAGAGTGTTGGGTGGGAGATAATTTGAATAATCCTTGCAATCATAGACCTTAACTGATTCACAGGGTTTGCATTGTGTTCCATTTATGAATAAAATAAAATATAGATATATTAGAACAAATATCGATATTGTAATTATTAACTTGATTTTTGAAGGTTTGAAGTTCATCTGATTTTACTTCCTTCTTCGATGTCCTTATCAGGAGCTAGGAATGCTACTTCGTCTTCATCCTCATTTACCGCTGCTAGAATCATTCCATTGCTTTCTATGCCTCTTAAGGTTGCAGGCGTTAAATTTGTGACGAATATTGCCTTTTTTCCAACGAGATGCTGTTTTTCATAGTGAAGTCTAAGTCCTGCAACAATTGTTCTTTTTTCGTTTCCAAAATCTACTTCTAGAATATATAGTTTATCTGCGTTAGGATGATCTTTTACAGAAAGAATTTTTCCTACTTTTAATTCTAATTTTTGAAATTCTTCAAATGAAATTTTGGATGTGTGATTAACGGTTGGTGGCTCTGGAGCTAACTCTTTTGTTGGAATTTGAACTTTTGCTGATATTATAGGCTCTTTTTTGATTGTTTTTACCATGGTTTCTATTTTATTAAATAGCACAGGAGCTTTATTAATTTTACTAATTTTAATTGGAGATTCAAGAGATTTTAGGGAAATTTCAAATTTGAATACTTTTGCAATTTTTTCGGAAGTTTCAGGCATAAACGGACTTAAGAGAATTGCGATGTCTTTTATTGCGTTTACTAATTCATAAAGTACTTTCTTATCATGAGTTTCCCAAGGTTTTTTGTTTTGTGTATATTCATTTGCTTTGTCTATGAATGAAAATATTTCATTTAGAGCTTTGTCTAATTCGTAGTTTTCGAGATATTTGAAAACTTTCTTCTGAAATGGTTTACTATCTAGAGAAAGTCTTGTTTTTTCTATTCCATATTTTTCAGCTAGCGTAGAAACTCTTGAAACTAGATTACCTAGTTTATTTGCTAGTTCGTTATTATGTCTGTCTATTAATGCTTGTTCTGAGAAATCTCCGTCTTCTCCGAATACAAAGTTTCTTGTTACAAAATATCTTATGCTATCTGCGCCGTATTTTTCTGTTAGAGTTACAGGGGAAATTGCATTTCCTAGCGATTTTGATATCTTTTGCCCATTGAAAGTTAGGAACCCATGTATAAATACTGTTTTTGGTAATTTGTATCCTGCCGATTTAAGAAATGCTGGCCAATAAACGCTATGAAACTATCCATTATCTTTTCCTAGTAAATGTAGATCTGCTGGCCAGTACTTTTGATTTTTTCCAGCTCCAGAAACATAGTTCCACAAAGCATCGAACCATACATATGTAAAGTGCTTTTTGTCCAATGGAAATGGGATTCCCCAATTAAATGAGGTTCTTGAAATTGACAGATCTTTTAGTCCTTCTTTTACTCTGTTGGTCATTTCATTTCTTCTTTCATCTGGTAGAATGAATTCGGGAGTTTTCTTATATAAATTAAGAAGGAATTTTTCATATTTGCTTAGTTTAAAGAAATAGGATTCTTCCTGTAGTTTTTCAATTGGTCTGTTATGAAGTGGGCATTTTCCGTCAATTAGGTCTTTTTCTGTGTAATAAGCTTCGCAACCTACGCAGTACAGTCCTTCATAGGTTCCTTTGTAGATATCTCCTGCTTTGTCACATTTTTTTATAACTTCTTGAACTAGTTCTTCGTGGTCTTTATCTGTTGTTCTAATGAATCGGTCTGGCTGAATGTTTAGAGCTTTCCACGCACTTTTAAATTTTTCAGATATCTCATCTACAAATTCTTTTGGAGACTTGCCTGATTTTTCTGCTGCTTCTTGAATCTTTTTTCCATGTTCATCTGTTCCAGTTAGAAAGAATACTTCATTTCCTTGAAGTTTTTTATATCTTGCAATTACATCTGCTATAATTTTTTGATAGGCATGGCCAATATGAGGTTCTGCATTCGGATAGTCTATCGCAGTGGTTATGTAAAATGTGTTTTTCTTTGTCATGTCTGAGAAAAGCATAGAGGGTATAAAAAGATTGGGTTAAGCTGGATATCTTCTTGTTGGAATAGGAGCTCTCTTCGATAAAGAGGTAGCATATTCTGTAAATGCTCTTAAGTCTTTTAATACCTGATTCCATGAAGGTCTAAATAGTTCATCAAATCTGTGTTGGTATCTTGGGCTCGAGTGATAGAATCGTCCATACTCTCGGATATTATTTCCTTGTATTCTGCATAATCCTATGCAAATTGTTGATTTTTTTGTGGTAGGTTTTTTATTTTTTGACATAAAAGCTTATAATTTTCAAGATTATAAATATTATGTTAATGAACTCGATGTTCCTTAAATTATAATAAATAAAATAAAAAATATAGAAGAAGATTAATCTTCTTCTGAGCCTCCAACTAGAATACTTCTTGACTCTTCTTTGGAACTTGCAAGTTTTCTACTTACATTTATTAAATCTGGATAAAGATTTCTTGCAACCTGCTCAGACAAACCTAGCGAACGCATAACTCCTATATAATCGTCAGTTGTTAGTCTTGCTCCATTTCTAACGCCAAAGTATAGATGTCTTTCAGCTTGCATTCTTTGCTCTTCTATTATACTATTTAGATTTGCTCCAGCTTCTGGATATCTTGTTTGAAATTCACTTACAGCTTCTTTTAATCTTCGAGCTTTCATTTTATCTTCGTCTTCAGCATAGGCATAAACTCTTTCAGTTTCAAATCTGTTTTTTAGACCAAGAATTTGTGCAAGTCCTTCTGCATCTGCTTTTTTTCTTTTTCCTATCTTTTGATACATACTAGACAAAGGAATACTCAATCTATCTTTCGCTATTAATTCGATAACTTGCTTTTCGTTTATTCTTTCCATTTTTGTTTTGTCCTCCTTACACTTGATAACATATTTAATGTATAAGGGATAATGAAACAATGCGGGGATATTTATCACCACAAGATATATATTGTGAAATGCGCTGGTGATTGGGATGACAAACCGGCTTTGCGTCAAAAGTCCTGATCAAATCCTAGAATAATATTCTTGTTTTCGTAAATTATGAATAATTATTCGTGCAGTTAACTGCACGAGTTTAGAAAAAGAATTGAATTTCA
>JBBTAF010000053.1:0-14714 GCA_038044305.1 Nanobdellota archaeon | reverse complement strand
CTAGTAAATCAGTATTAACTCCTAAATCATTATAGAAAACCCTTAGCATTGCTTCTCTCATTCTAAATGCTTCTTTTGCATTTTTTAATTCTCGCCTGTTATTTTTCCCAAAAAACCATAACATTATCGGAAAGACAATTGCACAAAACACTACTATAATAAAACCATATAGATATTTTTGAGTTATTACTAAAGAAATTCCAGAAAGAATAAGAGGAATAAAAAAAGCGCCTAAGAAAGTTATTTGACTATCTATCTGATTTATGGAAAGATTATAATTAAATTTGTCTAATTCTTGCTGCTTACTCCAATATGAAATGGTCTTTTCAAGAGCAACTTTGTTTTTCTTTTCTGACATTGAAAAAACAGATAAGCTAACTTATTAAATTTTATCTTCTTGACGAAAGCCAATACTTTCTATCCCGAAGGGGCGCGGGCAACTTTCATATCTAGGGCGAGTGGTCGAAGTTAAAGCAAGACCTGAATGATAAGAACGATTCGTCAATTAGGTTTAAACGAGATTAGATACGATAGCATGATGTTTCAGAATGACTTAAGCGGAACAAAGGAAAACATCTCCAGTATTCAAGTTCGTTCGAAACCGATTTCTCGCATTATTGTTAACATTCTCAAAAGGTAACAAATGAAAAGATTTATAAAACATAAGGTTTTCCGTTTTCAATGGCAAATGGTAAATGGTACAGCTCGCAATTTTTTAGTCACTTGGGAGAAGGTCTAGCAGTTACAGCAGTAATTCTTGGGTGCGCTTACGGATGCAGACACTATTTTGGACCTACCGAAAAGGACATAGAATTAGAAAAAGCAAGAGCTCCAGTAATTCAGTCGGCAGATTTAAATGGAAATGGAATTGCAGACAAATTTTATGTAGTCGATGGAAAAATTGCAGTTGTAGAGCTTGATGGAAAACCTGTAGCTAAAACTTTAGATTCAAAAATACACGAGAAATAAATATTTCTATTCTTTTTATTAGTCAGCAATTATGTTTAAAATAGATTAAATTGGTCAAACTAATATTAAGTTGAATTACTTACTCATTTCCTTCAGCTTCTTTAAAGTATCTTCATAGTCTTTGCTAACTCCTGGTTTGCCTTTTGGTGGAAGAGGTCTTGATGATAAAGATTGAGAGGGTCTTGCTTGAATTTGAGGAGGCATTTGGCGATTCATAGGTCTTTGAGGAAAATTAGGTCTGTAACTAGACGAAGGAGGCATTGGAGGACCTCTCGTTACAGGTTTAACTGAGGTGCCTGATTTTCTTGAGAACCACCACATCTGTATCCTGTGTCTAATTAAAATTGCAATTACTATAAGAATTATAAGAACAACTAGAATAATTATCCACCAAAGACTTGAAGATGAGGAAGAAGTTGGAACACAACAAAATTGAGAGAAAGATGAACATTGACTTGAGGTCTGAGTTTCTGAAGAAGTACAGCTTGAAGCGCAAAGTCCTCCAGACTGTTCGCATTCATTTGAATTGGTTATTGGACTACATGTGCCGAGACAACATCCTTGAGTATCTGAAGCGACAAATATTGAGCCAGAACATTCTGTTTGAGCGGGACAAATTATTCCATTTTGGGAGTTACATGTTGGTTTAGGAACTTGAACTGAACAACACATTGAAACACCATCGCAACTATAACCTGCTAAAGATGTGCCATTTGAAGAAATGCAATCGCTTAATTTTTCACAGAAATATCCTGCATTTTTACAACCACTCGAAGAGCCTGTTGAAGTTCCAGTTCCACCAGTACCTCCAGAAGTCGTTTTCTTCCAACCAGAATAAAGTAATATTGCTGTATCTCTTATATTATTATTGTTCCAACATCCTTCTTTAGTTTGAATATTCTGAAGGTAAGTTTGAGTCTTTGAGATTTCGTCTTGAGTTGATCCAGAACCTAAAGCAAGCATGCCTAATGCAGTATCATAAAATCTGTTATATGGGCTTGCGGACATTTCCCAGTATTGATTTTGTTTTCTAAGTTCTAGAACTTTAGAATAAGAAAGCTCATCGGATCCTCCAAGAATATTTGAAAGAAATGAATATGGAAAGTATCTTTCATAATCCTCTGCAAGAGCAATAAGGTAGGGAGTATATGAATCAATATTTCTTCCTGCCTGTTGCAGTGCGAGAGTTGCCCACAGTGATCCTTCGTAATCACATACTCCTGATAACTTAAAACAGGAGGCTTTGATTCTTTCTGAAGTTGAACCTAAAGAAGGAGCTCCATGAGTTTCGCCTAAAACATAACAAGTTGTATTACCTTGATCTAAACAATCAATATTTTCTCCTTTATTCTTTTGATATAATAATGAAGAAATAAATCCTTTATCGCAGGAGACTTGAAATTCTTTGTCTAGACATGAGTCTCTAATTCTAAGAAGATATCCTGAACTAGAAATACTAAAACATGAACCTGCTGAGCCAGATAATTTCATGTCAGAACCTATATTGATTGAAGCCTGTCCTCCTGAATATTTAACAGTACATGCAGAGGATTCATGACTTTCTGTGTCTATCTCCAAGTACCAAGAGAGGTCAGTTGTTGTACCATTTCTTGCTAGAAGCCATGTCTCTATTCCTAGTGTAGAAGAACCTACTCGATTGTATGCCAACAACCCCTGTGCTGTTTCCTTTATTTTGCATCCTGTCTTTGGCCAGCAATTGTCTGAAGATTTTTGTTCAGAAAGATTGTTAAGAATAGACTTGTAGTTTCCTAGAGCCATAACTGCAAATAAGGATTCCTGCAGAGTTAATGTTGATCTTGAGGAGATTTGATTTTGTAAACATGTATATGCCTTATCAACTGAAGAGGTACTCTGAGCAGAAGAATTAGAAAGCAAAATAGGTACCAAAAGACCAAAAGCTAACAAAGAAACAAACACAAAAATTAGATTATTTTTCATCCCTTTATTCACCATTGTTTAGATAAGAAGAGGTTCTTTAAAAATGTTGTCTAGGACATAATTCATTATACTAATAAACAATAGAGAAACCTCTTTAAATCAAGTCAAGGTCTATTTTAAGTTTATGAATGTTTGATATTATTTTTTCCTCTGACTCAGATAGAATGATTTGAATTTTTTCTGCTTTTCCTAAATTCTCATTTGTCAAGAACCATACACTGAAGTGTATGGCGTGCCAACGAGTATGGTTCTTGAGCATGCTCAAGAATTACATGCTCTTTATTTCACCACTAAAGCCTCAAGAACTTTATGTTCTTGATGGTCTCCAGAAACTAAGAGTTTCTGGGATAAAGAGGTTTATCGCATGTAATTCTTGACATAAAAAATGAACTCCCATAGATGAAGCTAAATAGTCTATATCTTTTTCTGTGAGATTGCTTATTAGATAAGAAAGATTAGTCTTTATTATATACAAAGGGTTATGAAGTTTATATTATTATCTTGTACTGACAAATCAAATTCTCCAATTCCTAAGCATATAAAACCTAAACAGACATTTATTTAAATAGAATAAAATTTAAGGTTAAATGGAAAATAAGACCTTAATTGTAATAATTCTTATAATTGTTATTCTAGCTGGAGGAATAATTTTTTTTAAGGAGAGTTTAAAAAAAAGTCCTGTAACAAATCTTCAAGAGTGTAAAACTCTAAAGTTCAATAATGAAAAAGCATTTAACATCTTATTTTTTTCAGAAAAAGGAATTGCTGAAAAAAATATGCAATATTTCTTGAACAGTGAGCCTTATGTCAACTCTCAAAATGCGTTTAATTTTTATTATATCGATGACTATACTCCTGTGTGTGAATTATATAAGGGAATTGCTTTATACTGTCATTCAAGCGATTTAGTTAAAAAGGCAGCGTCTTGTCCTAATGATTATATAGTTGTTCTTCAAAAGCAAGGAAATAGTATTAGAAGCTCCGCATATCAAAATGTTATAAGTATAAATTCTGAACATCCGTTATCTACTTTATTGCATGAGTTTGCACATGTATTCGCAGGATTGGATGATGAGTATGTACCTGCAACAATTGGATTTATGTCCAAAAATTGCCTTTCTAGCTGTGATAAATTTGATGTGTCAGATGGTTGCTTTGAAGGATGCGGAGAAGATAAGTACTTTAGATCGATTGACGCAGGATTGATGAGAACGCTTTCTACAAGAGATTATGGCAAATTTGATAAAGGAATTATTAACTCTATTTTGGAAAAAAGAAGTGCTTCTAATAGTAAAATAACTGGAAACGTTATTATTAATGAATATTGTAATAATCAGAAATACTATCTTGTCATTGGAAAAATTGTTAATGGTTCTATAGAAATTATTGATAAGAGTTTGGAAATCGGATGTGCAAGCGGGGCTCCTAATGTGGGGCAATACAATTACAGTGTTTTAGACGAAAATGGGGGTAAAATAATACAAACGCCTATTAATGCTGAAATGATATATACTGACATTCAACCTGAAGGTGCTGAAATAATTGAAGGAGGCGCCAATGTTAGTGATAAGGAATTTATATTAACTGTACCTTTCGTTGATCAACCATTAAAGTTGAGAATAGAAAATAACAGTGGACAAATATTAAGTGAGACAAATTTGGAGGGACTCAATAATTTAGCATGCAAAATATAAACAAAAAAGGGATTTCAAATGTTGTAGCGACTGTGTTGATAATATTAGTTTCAGTGATTGCAATTAGTGCGGTATATGTATCATTGAAACCTGCTTTGACTGCTTCTTTGTCTCCTGCAATTTCATGCCTTGACTTAAAATTGAACTCTCTTCTTGAAGTTCAGAGTGCCTGTTTTAATAATAATACTAAAAAAATAGAAATTTCTATTGGTTCAATGACTAATCTGAATGGTGTAAATTCAATTGATTTTGGTTTAGATGAAAATGGATATACTGTTTACAATTGGATTTGTGGAGGAAGTTGTTCAAGTTGTCAATTTGAAGGTAATAAATATTATCTTCCGATAGAAGGATTTAGTTTAAATCTGACTGAAAACCAAACTATTTATTTACAAGTTTCAAATTGTTTAAGATTAAACAAAAAAGTTGTAGAATGTTAATAATTGCTTCTTAATTTTCTCAAAACCTCTGAAATAGGATTTTTTGCATCTGGTTTTTTGTCTAGAAGGTTTAGATCTTTGTAGAAACTAGGATTCTCATAGTTAGGAGGAAGAATCTGTTTTTTTTGCCTTAAATGCCAATCTAACTGACTTTTGACATATCCTTCTCTTAATGGAGGTTCATTGAGTTTATTCCATTCATTAACCTTTTTAATAATATACTCTGATGGAAAATTAAGACTTTTGAGGAAAGTAATTATTATAAAAAGCCCTCTTTTTTTCCCGTCTGTTAATCCTTTAAATAACTTTTTGATTGGAGCTGGGAACATCTCTTCGGTTACTCCTTGAACATCTATCTTATCGTATTTCGCATATTTTTTCGTTTGTACTTCTTCCTTTAGAGATTCTTTATCCTTTTTCCATTTTAGAGATTCAATTAGAAGTTTTTTTGCTTCTTCTGGAGAATTATTTGGAAGAAAATCTTTTATTTTTACTTTGAGAGGGTCTGCATCTTTTGGAGAGAAATTATTTAGTTCTTCTTTTGTAATAACTATAGATGCAAGAGAAGTTTTTTCGTTTAAAGAGTAAGGAGTCCTAAAAAGATGTCTTGGAGCAACTAAAACCATGTCTAAATTAGCAAATTCTTTTGCGGGCATTCCCCTAAACTTCTCAAACATTTCGGGATTTTTCTCTGAGTCAAGAGCAATCTTATCATTTTCAAAATCCTTGCAATTTTCACAAAAATAATATTCTTTATTTTCTAATACTTCTAATATTCCTCCGCACTTTCCATTTAAGCACCTTATTTTTCTATTTGGTTGTTTTACTTCTTTTCTATTTAGTTTCATGTGGCATATAGGACATAAATATAGAGTAATCTCTCCTTTTACTGCTTCTTGACCACATTTTTTACAACTGACTTTGTCGAGATCTTCTTTTTTTAAATTAGTTCTTGCCAAAACTTCTTTTTCTCCCAGTATCTGCCCTACTCTGACATTATATTCTCTTTTTATGTGATCCATGAGGTATTCCGATATTGCTCTAGGCCACTCAGGAAACATTTCTTTCATTAATTTTCCGTCATATTCCTCTGGAAAAGCTTTTCCTGAAACAATTATGTGGAATCCTTTAGAGCCTGAGAATTTTATACAAAAATTTTTTATTCCGTGTTGTTCAAGTGCTGCGATTAAAAGTTGAGTTGCAATTTTTGAACAATCTAAAAAAGGAGAGTCTACATCGATTAGAAGATCCCAAGATTTTCTAAGAGACTTTATTTCTTCTTGAGTCATATCAGTTTTAAGGTTTAATGGGTCATTCCAAATCTCTTCTGATGTATGAAATGAAGTAGCTCCTTTATTTACTAAACCCATTATATCTGAAGGGTAAGTAAGAACGTCTGGTCTCTTACCAAATCCTTCAAAATATCTTGGTACTGTCTCTCTTTGCTGACAAAATTCCAGAATTGCTTTTTGAATAGAGGGATTTGAATAGTATAGCCTTGTTATTGCTCGTACTCTTTTCTCTTTTTCACTTTGTTCTTCCATGTTAATCTCAGAAATAATTGTTTTATATTATTTGTTATACTTGGGATTTGAATTACTCGAAGAGGTTTGTTATCTTTGACTACAACAAACCTTAAAAGCTCATGTAATCATGAAAAAACATGAGGTTGAAATTAGATAGCCCGAAGCTTTTTTCAGATATGATAGGAATTATATCTGAGTTGGTAACGGAAGTTAAAATAAAGGTGAATCCAGAAGGGCTCAGTTTGAATGCTATAGATCCTGCAAACGTTGCAATGGTTCACTTTAAAATGCCTTCCTCTTTATTTTCACAGTTTGAACTTCAAAAGGATGAAGTATTGGGAATCAATCTTGAAAACCTTAAAGCTGTTTTGAGAAGATGTAAAGCAGGAAGTACTCTTACTCTTGAAACTGAAGACAATATTTTAAAATTAGGAATTCAGGATAGAATTAGAAGAGATTTCTCTTTGGCATTATTAGATCTTGATTCTGAAGATAAAGAACTGCCTCAGTGGGAATTTAAGTCTGTAATAAAAATGGATGCTGATGCATTTTTAGAAGTGGTAGAAGATGGATTGGTTGTGTCAGATGCTTGCACTTTTATTGCTGAACCTACTAAGTTTATTGTTGAAGCTTCTGGATTGAATTCGGCAAGGACAGAATTTTCATCCGATGAAGTTGAAATATATTCAGCTACCAGCAAGGCAAGATTTTCTCTTGACTATTTGAATAAGTTTACAAAAGGAACAAAGATATCTTCTAAAGTTACTCTAAGCTTTTCGGATAATCATCCAATGAGAATCGATTTCCCAACTGGGAACGTAATGCTTTCTTTTGTTCTTGCGCCTAGAATCGAGCAAGAAGACTAATTAGTTATATCTTCTTTCTAAACATTAAAAATAGTGCTAGAACTGAAATAATTATGAATGAATAAAGAATTGTTTTTTCATAATAATGTTCTTTTGTATAAAATTCAAATTGCTGAGAATTGTTTGAATGAAAATGAATTGGATTATCATTTTCTGACGTATCTGTTGATACAATTGAATGAGATGGTGTTGAAATAGAGTTATCTGTGTAAATAAGTCCTTGGTGTTTTTTATTAGTGGACTTATTATTTGATTTTATTAAGAAAGTATTTTCCTGCTGAATTTCTTGATTTAATTCTTGTGAAGATGAAGGAAAGAGGTTTATAGGAAGACATATTTTATCATAAGTGGTTTTATTTACTTGACGAATTTGTAGACAAATTTCTGAAGTTGATGAGTATGTATCTGCTTTTAGCTTAAATGTCTTTTTTGATGGAAAAATTGATGAAACATATAACCAAGAGTCTTTCCACGTTGAATCTAATATTTGAGAGAGCACTTCGCTTCGTGTTATCTTTTCATCTGAAGAATTATGAATATAAATTTTTATATCTGAAGTTTTATTGCTCGTTGAATCTACTGAAACTTCAAATTCTTCAGATACATGAACTGTGTCTGGAAATATTAAAGTAAGCTGGTTTTCTGCTGAGGTAAGATTAAATCTAATAACCGTAAGAATAATGAGAAACAAGATGGTTCTCAGAATCAAATAAGTATAATGTGTCTCTGTCGTTATTCCATACATTACTTGACTTCCAGTATAAATTCTCTCCTTGGTCATTTCCTTCTCCCGTATGAAGTATGAGATTGGAGTTTAGAATTATATTAAATTTATAGATTTTTCTGCTCTCGTCTTTTATCGTCCAGCCACTAATGTTAATTGAACTACAAGAGTTCTCTATAATAACTTCTTCGTCTTTTGCATTGACTTTTGTTTTTATGCAGTTTGAGTATAATGAATCGTGCCATATTCCTAATTGAGATTCTATTGCTTTTTCTTCGGCGCGATAAAATGCTTTGAGTTCATCATTATTAACTAAAAATTTTGAAGCTAGCCCTTTTTGAACTAACTCTAAATTAATGTATTCTGGAGTATAAATCCTTGCAAGAGTTCTGCCATATTTTTCAAGCCCTAGCGATTCAATCTGAATGGTTTTATCTGTTAGAGTTGATAGAACATTAGTTGCTTGCTCTGAAAGAGGACTGTCTTTTTCTGGAGAATTTATGTTTATGAGTCTAATTGTTCTTTTATCATCTAGAACTAAAGTATCTCCGTCGATTACTCTAGAAACGGTTACTGTTTCTAATTCATTTAAATCGCTTCCTTTTATAATAAAAATTAAATTAGCAATTGTAGCAGTTAGAACTAGTGCTAATACTAGTGCATATAACTTATGCAATTTTTAGCACCTCTTTTCTGCATTTTAAAGAGTCATAAAATATTTTTAGATCTTTATGAGTGAGAACTAATGTAGAAGTGTTTACATTTGGATGGAAACCTACTAAATCAGAGTCCCAAATTTCTTGGTCTAATAATAGTTTGACAGATGAAGAGTATATCATTGCAAATAGAGACACAGAACCTGGAGTAGTTTGGAGTTCTTTTTTTAGTTCTTCTAGAGAAGCAAAATGCAGTTCTTTAACAGAAAGATGCTTCTTTAGTTCTTTTAAATTAACTCTTTTATCTCCTAAACAACAGATAAGATAAAAATTTAATTTTTCATCTTTTAAAAAGAGATTTTTTGTATGAGCGCCAGGTATTTTGAGATTCAACTTTTTAGATTCTGATACAGTAAATATTGCCGGATGATTATAAACGGTATAACGAATATCTCTTTGGGTTAGATATGTAATGAGCTTTTTGTCCATTTGGAAGTTGAGATTTAAGTATTAATTAAGTTTTCTAGAGTCAATGAAAAGAGTTATTAACTCTATATTTTAATAAACTTTATGACACTAAAAGAAGGTAATGAAAATTATGATTTTATTATAATTGGTGCGGGAGTTGCTGGACTTGCTGCTGCAATGTATGGAGCAAGATTGGGAATGAAAACATTATGTTTAGGAGCTACTTCTGGTTCGGAGCTTTCTGTTGGAGGAGTTATTACTACAACTAATACCGTTGAAAACTACCCGGGATTTATTAAGCTAACAGGAAGGGAATTAGCAGATTCCATAAAAAATCATGCTCTTAGTTATGATCTTGTTAGCATAAAAGAAGAGAAGGTTGAAACTGTTCATCAAGATAATAATAAGTTCGTTATAAAAACTGATCAGGGAGAATATTTTTCCAAAACAATTTTGTTTGCTACTGGAACAAAATGGAAAAAGCTTGAAGTACCTGGAGGCAAAGAATTTGAAAATAAAGGAATAGCTTATTGTGCTCTTTGTGATGCTCCTTTATATAAAAATAAAATTACTGTAGTGATTGGCGGGTCTGATGCTGCTGCAAAAGATGCGTTAGTTTTGGCAGAACATGCAAAAAAAGTATATATTATATATCGAAAAGAAAAAATAAGACCAGAACCTATAAATTATCAAAGAGTTATTAATAATCCTAAAATAGAAATAATAAACAATACTAATGTTTTAGAGGTTAGAGGAGATAATGTTGTTAGATCCATTATACTTGATAAAAAATACAATGGGAATAATGAGCTTTTAGTTAATGGCGTTTTTGTAGCAATAGGTCATATTGTACTCTCGGAAATTGCTAAAAGAATAGGTGTAAAGACTAATGATCATGACGAAATAGTCATAAATCATAGAACTTCTGAAACTAACGTACCTGGAGTCTTTGCGGCTGGAGATGTGACAGATAAACCGTTTAAGCAAGCTATAACTGGAGTCGCAGAAGGTTGTACTGCTGCATATTCTGCATTTGAATATTTAAAGAAAGAGGTTTAATAGGTAGAGAAGATTTTTAAACAACTGGTATTACTGATTTTAATGAATAAAAGAGGAATTACTCCTGTTGTTGCTACTGCTCTTTTGATTGTTATTGCGTTAGTTCTTGCAATGATTATTTTTCTTTGGGCTAGAAGCTTTTTGACTGAAAAAAATGTTAAGTTCGGTGAACCAATTGAGAATTCTTGTTCAGATGTAGTATTTGATGCGGAGGCAATCAATTCTGAGGTTGAACCTAGTAATTTAGATGTTACCGTCTTAAACAAGGGAAAGATTGCTTTATATCAAATTGATCTTTATAGTATTAATACGGATAGTAGAAATTTTATAGGTACTGCTGGTTGTGATACTGGAAAAACAGTTAATTCAGGAGACAGCTGTGTAATAAAATTTGTTGATTCTGCTATGAGCTCAGGACAGTTATTATCTCTTGTGCCTAGAATTGTTGGAACTAAAGGACAACAAAATGAAGACTATGCTTGTGAAGATTCAGGAAAAGAATTAACTGTACCTTAATATGATGAATAAAGTTGCGTTATCTGCTGTTGTTGCTACAGTATTAATTTTATTACTTACTGTATTGGCTGCTACTGCCTTGGCAGGTTTTGTTGTGCCTTTTGTTAAAAATCAATTACAAAAAAGTACGGAGTGCTTAAATGTACAAAGCATGTTTTTATTTGAAAGGGGAGATAATCGAAATTGTTATAACAATAACCTTACTGTGTTCATTTCTGTTAAAGCCACGGGGGAAAAAGATTCAAGTCGTAATGTAAACGGATTTGATCTTGTTTTGGATGGAATCGATTCAGGAAAAGTAATTGAAGCTAGAAATGGAAGTTATTCTTTACATCTGAATATGTCAGATGGAACTGGAAAAATCAAGATACCTAATGTAGGTGAATTTTATAGCTATCAATATAAAGATGGAAATCAATATTTAGAAGCAGGATTAAAAACTAAATTGATTAATGGAAAAGTTTGTGAATTTGTTTCTGATAAAATAAGTTTGGAGAAATGTTAATGAAAGGACAAGTTTGGATAGAGACTACATTATATACTCTAATAGGCTTAGCATTAATTGGTATGGTTCTGGCTTTTGCAACGCCTAAGATTACTGCAATTCAGGAAAAAACAATGATAGAACAGACTATTTCTTCGCTACAAGATTTTGATAAGATTGTATTTGATATTTCTACACAAGGTCCAGGAAATAGAAGAACTTATGAAATAAAATTCAAGAAAGGAGATTTAATCTTTAATGTACTGAATAATACAATAACTTTTAAATTTGAAAATTTAGCAAGTGAATATTCTCAAGTTAATAGTACTATTAATATGGGTGCAGTAGACATTTTGACTTTGGCTAAACAAAAAAAATATGACGTTTATTTGACTTTAAACTACAGTAACACTGTTCAAATAACTGTGAATGGGAAAAATAGTTCGAAAGAATATTTTGGAAGCCCAACACCTTATAAATTAATAGTTAGCAATAATGGGTTTATTGGCTCTCCTTCCAAAAGTTTAATAGACATATCTGAAGTTTAGTTTAGAGGTTGATGTCAAGAACGCCACGGGTTTTAACCCGTGGCGTTCTTGAGCATCCAAAACACGAGCGCCTGTCACAAACCACGGCTCATCAAGAACGAAGTTCTTGAGTGCCATCAAGGACATAAAGTCCTTGAGGTTTAAGCCGTGGTGGCGCATCGTGTTTTTGATTTCTTTGTGAATAGTTTTAAATATCTATTCTAGTGTATATATTAATGACCCAGATAAATCTTAATCCTCAAATCCCTCCTTTGCCAAAATTCGAAGATAAGACTAAGATTGATGTTAGATATATGCTTATACCACCTTATGCTAGTGCACACGTTTATTGGGATGCAAAGACTAGTGAAGTGGTTTACAATATAGAAGAACCTATCTTAACCTCTGAAGAAAAAGAAGTTTTGATAACATTAGAAAATGCGATGATGGAATTAATTAATGTTAATGTTGCAGTAGATAATACTATTGAGGCGACATCTGTGTATATAGATAAAACTGCAAAGCTTTTGATTGATGAATTAAATTTTAAAGTTAATGAAAAGTCTTATGACAAAATGTTTTATTATTTATTTAGAGACTTTATCGGACTTCAGGAAATTGAACCCTTGCTTAGAGATTATTATATTGAAGATATTGAGTGTAACGGAATAAATAGTCCTATTTACATAATTCATAGAGTTTATAGAAACATGCGAACGAATGTTGTATTTGAAGATATAGATAAGTTAGCAAGTTTTGTTGAGAAATTATCTCAGAGAAGCGGAAGGTATATTTCCTATGCTCAACCTTTGTTGGATGGTACTCTCCCTGATGGAAGCAGAGTCAATGCTTCTTACACAAAAGACGTGACTTCTAGAGGCCCAACTTTTACCATAAGAAAGTTTACAAAAATTCCTTGGACGCCTACACAGCTCATTGCTTTTGGAACTATGAGCCCAGAGATGTTGGCTTACTTTTGGATATTGCTTCAATATAAAATGAGCTTGCTTATTGCTGGAGCAACTGCTTCTGGAAAGACTACTCTGTTAAATGCTCTTGCATTTTTTATTCCTCCTGAGGCAAGAGTAGTATCTATAGAAGATACTAGAGAAATTAATCTTCCAAGAGAGAATTGGTTACCTGCTGTAGCTAGACCTTCTATAGGAATAGGTAAAGTCGGAGAGGTTGATTTATTTGCTTTATTAAAAAGCTCATTCAGACAAAGTCCTGATTATTTGATTGTTGGAGAAGTTAGAGGTAAGGAAGCATTTGTTTTGTTTCAAGGAATGGCTTCTGGACATGCTTCATTAAGTACTATGCACGCAGATTCTGTTAATACTTTGATAAGAAGACTACAAACTCCCCCAATTGAATTGCCTCCCAGTTTAGTTAATACCTTAGATTGTGTTGCAATAATCTCTCAAGCAACTGTCGCTAAAAAAGAAACTAGAAAAGTGAGAGAAGTTGTAGAAATAATTAATGTTGCAAATGATGGAAGTGCTATTGTAAATACTCCATTAGTTTGGGATGCTTCTAAAAATGAGTTTTTTTTCAAGAAACAAAGTAAAGTGTTTGAAAAAATAGCAACAAGACATGGTATTCCTCTTGAATCAATTTACAAAGATTTTGCTGTTAGAACTAAACTTCTTTATGAATTATACAAACGAGGCGTATTTGGTTTTCAAGAGATAGGCGATATAATAAATGAGTATTATAAAAATCCTACTAGTGTTCTGCTTAAGTATGGTATTCAAACTCAGTGAAAGATATATAAACGAAGTTAGGTTTTTAGTAAAATGAATAAAGAAGAGGTGATAACCCTTGCAAGCCTATTGACTACCCTTAAAGAATATTCTAAAAAAATGGAGGAGGCATTGAAGAATAAAGATTCTGATAAGTTGGAAAATATAAAAAAAGAGATAATACTTATAATTGAATCTATAGATAAAATGCTATGATTGAAGAATTCACTAAAAATATAGAGACTGAAATATTGATACTGAGAGAATTGGTATTGTATAACCAACGTATTGAGAATGCTTCGGGTAATGAACGAGTAATTATAAAAAAGACAGTAGATGCTTTGAAGAATAAGATAAAAATTATAAATAAAAATCTTCCTGCGATTATACAAAGAATTAGTCTTGCCCAAAAGCTTCCTAGTTCTGTAAAGACAGAGCTACCCTTTGAAAGAATAGAAACAAATTGGAATGGGAGTAATATTATTATAACTTTAAGTAAAAAAGATCGTAAACAATTTCTAGAAGATTTGAGAATAAGTGATAATAATATTAAATTACTGCATAGAAAAGAAAATGTTGAAATAGAGACAGTTGACCAATTTAGAAATCCTAGGTTTTATCTTAAGATGTCAAATAAGATATTTTTGGCCTTGTCTAGAAGGCTTATGAAGAAGGGATACTTTGAATCAATTTCCAAAAGCTTAAAACAAGCCAATATGGACATTTTAGCTGAAAGTTATGTTTCAATTGCATTATTAACTACCCTATTGGTAGTTTTGGTAGGAATAATTTTTGCCGTAATATTTACTTTATTTACATTTAATCTTTCAGAGGGATTAATTCCATACAAAGGTAATTTTATTGTTCGTGGAATAGAGATGTTACTTATTCCTTTAATACTGGGAGTAATTACTTTTTTTGCAATCTATTTTTATCCTAAGACTGAAAAATCTGACTTGGAAAGAAAAATAAGCCAGGAACTACCTTTCGCAGTTGTTTATATGAGTGCAGTTGCTGGAGCAGGTATTGAACCGAGTGGAATATTTAAGATTATTGCAATGAGCCCAGAATATCCTTATTTAAG
>JBBTAF010000052.1:0-10790 GCA_038044305.1 Nanobdellota archaeon | reverse complement strand
AAAGAAGTGAACATGAACTTTCTATTTCTGAGGCATTTAATCATCTTGTTAGATTTGAGAGTTTTTATTCTGCTGGAGATTGTGGATTACAAAGAGAAAAAAGAGAGATAGAACTTCCTGACTTGGAAGGAGTAGTAAATCCATTTGCAATGATATGCAATTAGAATTATTGAAGAATTTTTACCTTTTCAAGACCTCTAAAGTCGTTGTCTAAAGTAATAAGGAAGGCATTTTGGTGTATGGCAGTTGCATAAATTAGTGAGTCTGTCATTGGAATATCTTTTTCAAATGAGACTTTTACTGCCAAGTCGATTATCTCTTCAGTTACATCTAATATAATACTTTTTGATTTGATAAAATTCATGTTTTCTTCTATTAACTCTAAATTTATCTTATCCTTTAGAAACTTTTTTTTAATCTCAAATAAAGATAAAACAGAAAGATAAAAAGTTTCTTCCGTGTCTATCATTTTTTGGTGTTTGCTCTTTGTAAAATAGTCAATCCAAATAGTACTATCAAATAACTTAAAATCTGTCACTTTTTCTTCTCTCCTGTTGTAGCGCTTTTACTATCTCTTCGGTTGAAACATTTTTGTAGTATTTAGCTAGAGAGCCGGCCATTGATTTCTTTTTCTTGCTATTAACTGCTCTGACTATTGCCTCTCCATAGGATGCAACCGCATATTCTTGCTTTAGTTTCTTTAGAAGAGCGAGAACATGCTTATCTACTTGTATTGTTGTATAGGTCATAACTATAGACTATAGACTATAGTTTATAAGGTTTGTGAAAATAGCAAGGCTGTGCCCGAAAAGTCATTTTCAGCGTAAATGAGGTCAGTTTTACCCGAAAAGTCATGTTTTGGTAATCTTCAGAATTATTTTTTGTCACAAAAAGTGGATTGCTGTCACAAAAAGTATTGTTTTTTTACAATTTGATAAAACGGCCTAAATTTCATATTACCTACCCGATTATGTGAGAAAAGGGATTTAACATAGAATAATGATTGGCGAAAAGGTTTATAAAAATAATAATTCAATCTTATATATGGAATATATTATAATCCTTTTAATTATCCTGGGAATAACTGTCTTCGTTGAATGGAAATATCATATTCATTTATATCATTCAAGAAAGGAAAGGCTCTTTGTTACATTAAATATATTTATTGGAGGAATGATTTGGGATTATTATGCCACTTATCGACATCATTGGATTTTTCCTGGAGATGGGTTATTGGGATTTCGTATATATGGACTACCGATTGAAGAATTTTTATTTTTTCTAATTGTGCCCTATACTGCTTTGGTAATCTATCGATTTTACGATAAGAAAATAAGATAAATATAAGGTTAATTATACTAAGTATTTGCAAACTCTGATTCGTGAAATGCTCTATTTCTTATGTCTCTCGCTTCTTGAAGAAGTTGTCTCATCCTTTTACCATATTTATTTAATGATAGATAAATTGTCTGTTTATCTCTCTCCTTTTTTATGTATACGAATAATCTGTTTAAATGTGTTAAAAGATTAGCATGAGTAAGACCAATCTTTTCCTTCAAGTCAGTTATTCTAATTTTATTTTTCTCTTCTATAACATTAAGTATTTTTAAATCAGTTAAGTCAAATATTATATCTGCTCTGCCTCCAATTTTTTCCTCCATGAAAGATAATAGGAACTAAGGTATTTAAAATTTACTGAACAACGATAATTATTGATGACCGAAAGACTTAAATAGGTACTTATTGTTGAGCAATAAGTAATAAAATGGAAAATCAAGAAAAGCTCGGAAAGTTCATGTCAAAAACAAGAGATTGGCACATCTATAATCTTGCCAAGACCAATGAGAAAAAGATGTTCCTTTACTTGTTAAAAGAATTATGTGATTTAATTCCTGAACCTGTTCAAACAATGGGGAGACCAAGAATACCCATAAAAGATTTAACATTTACCGCAGGCTTAAAATTATATACGAGACTAAGCGGAAGGACTCTTGCCTGCGATTTAGAAAACGCAAAAGGAGCAAAGTTCATTTCTTCAGAACCACATTACAATACCTTTAATGATTTTATGAATTGTCCTGCGACTTATGACTTGTTTATACGACTTCTTCAAATATCTGCTCTGCCATTACAAGAGCTAGAAGACGCTTTTAGTATAGATAGTTCTGGATTTGGAACATATCAATATGAAAGATGGAAAAAATTTAGATTTTCACCTGACTTTGAGCAAGGCAAGGGAACAAGAAATTACTTGAAAGGTCATATTTGCATTGGAACGAATACTCATATTGTAACTGCCTGCGAAGTAACTTATGGTAATTTGTCAGATGTAAAACAAGCCCCAGAACTGCTTAATGTATTAGCACGAAACTTTAAGCCGAAAGAAGTTAGTTGTGATGCAGGATATAGTTCAAAAAAAATTCATCAGATTATTGAGGAAATGAATGCAACACCATATATTTTCTTTAAATCAAATGCGAATCCAAGTGAATTTTCACCTGAAATATGGAAGAAAATGTATCTTTTATTTAAAAATGAACCTGAAAAATTCAAGAAAAAGTATCATAAAAGAAGCAATGTTGAAAGTGTATTCTCAATGGTTAAAATGCGTCTTGGGGAATTCTTGAAATCAAAAAATTATGAATCTCAAAGAGCAGAACTAATGATGAAATTCATTGTGCATAACATATGTTGCCTTATCCAACAGATATTCCAGAATAGCATTAAGATTGATTTCAAGGAATGTGAAGATAGATTTGAAAGACTAAAGGAAGAACACAGAAAACTTCAAGGCTTGCGTGCCGAAAAGTTAAGAAGGCAGACCTATGACGGCCCAATGGACCTAAAAGATATAAGGCGAGTATAAAAAATTGTCATAACAATTCTTAGTGAGATATACTTTTCGGGCAACGCCAAATAGCAATATGACTATAAAGGAGTAACAAACAGGAAGATTTAAATAGTTGATATTTTGAATATAAATATGAAAAATACGCTAAGAAATTTAGTTTGCGCAGTTCCATTAGCATTAGCTTTAACAAGTTGTAGTCATAGAGATGAGTTTGCTAAAGCAGAAATAAGTTCAAAGAACGCATTATCTCATGGAAATTCAAGGGTTCTAAAAATTAATGTCTCTGGTGATGGAGTAAGTTATGCCTCAGAAGTTAGATTTTATGACACTGACGGAGATGGAAAGACTGTAGAAGATTATGTTGTTTGTGTTCATTCAGGTACTTTTCCAATAGCGAAAACAAATTTAGTTAGAGATGCAGGTCAAAAACAGAGTTTCGGAACTTTTGGTGCAAGAGTAATGACTGATAAAGAAAAAGAAAGAATAGATGGAGAATATCAACATTTTCTAGAATATCTTTCTAAAAAGTTTTAGTCATAATCCATAAACATATTCGTTACAAAAATCACAATTCTTCTCAACTGGACATGGCTTGAAACCAGATTTATGCGCTTTCTGAATCCTTCTTGCCACTTCTATTAACTCATCTTTTACTTGATAGATATTAAATCCTTCGATTCTGTCAGAAGTTATACATACTGCCTCTCCTTTTTCGTCTATAACAAATTCTAGAGGTTTATCAAGTTTTAACATGTCTAGAACAACTTTACTAATAGTTCCGTACCTTTCTTTTGCTGCAAGAGCATAATAGCCTAGTTGCCAATTTCTTTCTTTTGGAGATATTGGTGTCTTTCCTGTTTTGTAGTCTATTATTTCTGCTCCAGTTTCTGAAAAATCTATTCTATCTGCAAAACCCATAAACTCAAATCCCTCTAAATTAATAAATAAAGATTGTTCCGTTTTCGTTTTTTCATTATATCTTCCTTTATTTCTTTCAAAAAATACCTTAATCAGAGTTTCAGTCTCTTCAAAGTTTATATCTGCCCAATCTTCCTGAAGACTTAGCTCTTTTGCGAATTCAAGAAATTTTTCTGCTGATTTAAATCCTAATGAAACTCCTTTTTCTAATACAAGATGAATGAAACTTCCTAATTTTAATGCTTCCCAAGAAGGAGGTTTCTTATCAGGCATATTATAGAGATATTTGTACTCAAACTTTTTTTGACATTCATCGAAAAGCTTTAATGAAGAAGGAGATAATCTTGAAACTTCTCTTTTAACAGAGTTATTTTCTGAAACAATACTGTTTAATTTTAGTTCGAAATCTTTTGAGTTCAATGCAGAAGTTAAACTGGATGCAGGAGTTATCTCAACTTCAGGCTCTATGAACTTTTCTAATTCATCAATTATAAATATAGTCTCTGGGCTTTTTTTGTAGTCTATTTCTTTTAAGAATGAAGAAGGTGCAAACTCTTTGTCATTGTAATTTTTTGCATAAGTTAAAATTAACTTTTCTTTCGCTCTTGTAAATGAAACATAAGCTAATCTTCTTTCTTCCAATATCTGCTGATGTTTTTCATAATTTGAAACAAAATCCTCTTTTTCCTGATTGCTTAGACCTTTAATTTCATTTTTTATTTCTGGCAGTAAATCAGTTGGAATCAACGAATTCCCTGAGTATCTTTCTATTGGAAATCTTCCTTGCGCCATGTTTGTTATGATAACTACTTTATATTCTAGACCTTTTGTAGAATGGGAGGTCATCAACCTTACTCCTGATTCTTCCAATTGACAAGCATCAAGATCTATTTCTAAAACTTCGAGAATATTTAGATAATAAATAAAGTTTTCAAGTTCAGAATCATAAAACTCTTCATGCATTTTAGCAATTTCTATTAGTTTTCCTAGATTCATTATAGATTCTCTTTCTTCTTTTGTGCGCGGTTCTTCTCTTAAACCAACCATATCTGAAACATCTTTTACAAGTTCAGAAAGAGGTTTTGATAAACTTGGTAATAACGACTTTATTTTTTCAATTAGTATTTTAGCTGCCAGTTTTCCTTCTTCTGAAAAGTCTATTTTATCAAAATTATTCAAAAAGAATATTGAAATACTTTCCTTTGCTTTCTTTTGTTCTTCTGTTTCTTCTGATTTGCTTCTAAAGTTACTAAGAAGTTCTTTTATTTTTTTTCCTAATTTAATTAGATCTTCTTGACTAAAGTTGAACTGATAGGCAATATCCCACCATGAATTTTCAGCACCCTTTGTTTTTTTCTTTATCTTTTCTAGAATATTGAGATAATCTAATACCGTTTTTACTGATTTTTGTTTTAAAAGTGAAGGCTTTGAAAGTGAAATGGTTTTGATTCCTTTACTTTCTAATACTCTTTTTATAATTCTTCCATTTTGATGAGCTCTAAATAAAATACATATTTCGTCTTCTGGAGTTCCCTGCTCTAATTCTCTTTTTACTAGTTCTACAATCTTGCGAGCCTCTTCTTTTTGATTTTTCAATTCGTAAATCTCTATATTATCTCCCTCTCTGCAATGAGCATTTTCTACAAAAAAACATTCATTTTTATCTGAATAATTATTACTTATTAGTTTATGGGCTACTTTTAGAATTTTGTTTGAAGATCTAAATGATTTATCTAAATTAAACAAATCTTCATTGTTAACTGAAAAATGCTTCTTGAATAGATATAAATTATCCTTATAAGCACCTCTAAAACGGTATATTGATTGATTAATATCTCCAACTATTGTTATATTATTATTTCTGGATAGTCTAAATAGAAAATCAAGTTGTAATTTGTTTGTATCCTGAAATTCATCTACAATTATATAATCAAATTCTTTTGAGATTTCAGGATTCTTTTCAAGTAATTCGAGTGCGTTTTTATTTAAGTCTGAATAATCTTGATAATTCCCCTTTAGCTTTATTTTTTCATAAGCATTCCAAGCAGTTATAAACTTTTTTCTTTCTAAAATTCTTTTAAGTCTTTTTAATTCTTCTAATAATTCCTTTTTATTTGAAAATTTATTTTTTAAATGAAGAGTCTGTAATTCAAAATTTAGAGTTTCTATTCTTTTTTCTATGTTAATATCATTAAGCGCTTTAATTTCTTTATTGAGATATTCTTGAAAATCTTCAATTTTTATTCCAAGATCCTTACATGTTCCTATTGTGGGAATATATTTTTGACAGTAGAATGCAGGAGTTTTTAGACTTCTGTGCAATAGAACCATTGCCTGCTCAGGATCTAGAATTTTAAACTTTTCAGATATTCCTAGCTGAGAACCATATTTTCTCAATAAGTCTGAAGAAAACCCATGAAAAGTTTTTATAATTGGTTCTTTATCTGCTCCTATTTCCTTTAGAATTTTGTTTACTCTAACTGTCAAATTATTTGCTGCCTCATTCGAAAAAGTTATGCAAACTATTTTTTCAGGAGAATAAATATTGTTGGAAATTATATACTTTAACTTTTCAACTATCGTGTATGTCTTGCCTGTTCCTGCACCTGCAAGGATTACGCACGGTCCTTGAACTTTTTTGATAGGATTCATGATTTTGGGAGATTTAAGAGTAGAAAAAGATTATCTTTTTCTTTTTAGAAGAGAAATGAGTATCTTTATGACAAAGATAACTAATATTATTAACAATATGATAACTATCAAAATTCCTAAAAGAAATAAACCTAAAACATTAAAATAGGCCGTTAGAGGAGACTTATCAAAAAATCCTGACTTCAATTTTGGAAGAGAAAGTTCTGTATTTAATGCCTCTTTAAACTGGAATGATTCTATTTGACCTACTGCTAAAGAGTATTTTCCAGAGTTTGCAAAGGCATCTAACTCTCCTTGCAGACTTGAAACTTCTATAATATATGTTCCTGATGAGACATTCTCTTGAAATTCTGGTCCTTTGTAATAATCATCATTGGCAAATTTTTCATGAAACAATGTCCAATTTGAATCTTTAGCAGAAAGGTTTGCAAAATACTTGTTATCCTTTAAAATAAGAAGATTGAAATCTTTTGTTGCTCCAGTTATAGCTGGTGAAAGAATATTTAGGTATAAATTAAAGGGCTTGTCTGAGTAAATCTGATAAAAATCTTCCTGTCCTTTTAGATTTCCATAGAATGCCTGAGATATTTCTGGATTGTTTATTATAAATGGAGACTCTATATTTGATGTTTTATCGAATACAAGACGAGGCTGATGTGCACAAACAATAGAAATTAGAAATATGCAGAGGATAATAAAGATTAAACTGCCTCTTTTCATAATATGATTAGAATAATGGTGCTTATAAGGATTTTCTTTGAGAGACTTTTGAAATATCAAAGGGCAAGCCCATCCCATCAGCTAATTTTTCTAAAGAAGACTGACTTGTGCTTCTTAACATGATAAATGCCTGTTTATGCACTGAAGGGTTAGGCTCTACTGCTATTCCTGTTAAATTATCTACATAATATCCTACTACTCCATGTTCAAATAAATATTGATTTCCATGATTTTTTCCTCCATAATCTAAGGTAGATATCCAACAATGACCAAAATCTTTTGTAAGAGTAACTATCTTTCTCAGCAAGACGTTTGAAGCTATTGTTTTAAAACCATTGGGTCGCATTCTTAAAAGTTCAACATTAACATCCTCTTCGTTAATATAATACATATAAAACTGAATCGCATCTAGTGTTATTCCCTTTTCATTCATTTTTTTAGTTGGTAAAGACCATATTTAAATAATAGTCACAAGTTTTTAGTAGTTAATTAAATTATTTCACCATAGCCAATAAGTCTCCAGTGGCTATTGATGTTTCTGGATAAAGCGACATTATCTCCTTTTGCTGGAATTATTGGAATCTTTAAATGAATTTCTGCAATATCTTTCTGAATTCTTTTTACTATTCCTATAGTTAATGACGTGTTTATACTTAAAAGAATGGTTTCACTTGGTTTAAGAAATTCTACTTTTTGGGAGATACCAAGACCGAAAACTTCAGGAAACAATTTAAATTTAACTTTTATTATTGATACTGCGTCAGGAAGTTTTCCCGATATTGAAGTAACACAGCCTGAAAGAGCATCTCCTTTTCCTATTGACATATCTAATGAAGTTTCAATAGACATGCTACCTCCTGGAGTTAAAGTATCGACTTTTTTTGAACCATTAAATAAAGAAAGTATTTTAGTTTGAAGGGAACGATATGAAAATTGATTTTGTTCTTTTATAGCAAGTCCTGGTTTTATCTCTATCATGTCTCCTACTCTAAGCGTACCTTGCTTTAATGTTCCACCAAGAACAGTTCCGTGTAATTCATTTGGATGAGTTCCTGGTTTGTTAATATCAAAACTTCTTGCAACTATAAAGATAGGAATCCCCTCTTTTCTTCTTTCATCAATTGGAATAGTAGATAAAACTTCGTAGACCTTGTCAAGATTCACTTCTTGTTGGGCTGAAACTGGAATTATAGGAGCATCTGGAAATTTGTCCTTAAGAAACTCTTTTATTTCTTTGTAACTCTTTAGAGCCTGAGATTTATCCACTAGATCTATCTTATTTTGAACGACAATTACGTTTTTTATTCTCTTTGCTTGAAGTGCCATTACATGCTCTCTTGTTTGAGGCTTTATTCCTTCATTTGCCGCAACCACAAGAATTGCTGCATCAACTATTGCTGCTCCAGATAACATTGTAGCCATGAGCATCTCGTGTCCAGGAGCGTCTACAAACGAAATATGTCTAAGAGGCGTGCCTGATTTTATGTTATACTGTCCATTTTCTCCCTTATATAAAATAATATCAGCATATCCTAACTTAATTGTTATTCCTCTTTTCATTTCTTCTGAATGAGTGTCTGTCCATTTTCCACTTAATTTTTGAAGAAGAGTGGTTTTTCCATGGTCAATATGCCCTACTACTCCTACATTTAGAACGGGAATATCTAAGTTATCTGAATCTGAGGAAGTTTTTGTCATAGGAACGAGAGATAAAGAGGTTTTAAAAATGCTATTGTTTCAAGACAGCCATCATATTCTCAGCTATTCTCTGAACTACCGAAACAACAACACTATTTCCTGCTTGATGATACAACTCGCTATCTGCTAAGTCTTCTGGAAGCTTAAAGTTTTTTGGAAAACCTTGTAAAGAAAAACATTCTCTAGGAGTAAGTTTTCTTATTCCTTTACTATTCTTAATTATTGGAACATTATGCCCTCCTCGACCCATATTTGCAGTTAATGTAGGGCACACTCCTTTTTTATTAGCTCTGACATACTTTCTTCTCCACTGATAAACAGTTTCTTTTGAATTAATATCATTCTTTATTTTTTGATATAGTGGTTTGTTATTATAATAATATTTATCCTCTACTTCATCTGAAGTTAAATCTCTAAAACTTTTCGTCAATTTGATTGGTTCTGGAAAATTAAATACCTCAGTTTTCTTTTTATCCAAAAAACCGACTATAAAAATACGTTCTCTATTTTGTGGAACATTTCCATGTGTCATCCCATTTAACACTTCTGATTTTATAGTATATCCTAATTCTTCGAGCGTTTCTTTTATTATTTTGAAAGTATTGCCTTTATCATGTCCTTTGAGATTTTTTACATTCTCAAGCATTATAGCGACAGGTTTTCTTTCTTTTATTATATCTATAATTCTAAAAAATAAATTACCTCTATCTTTTTCATCCTTGAATCCTTGTCTATACCCTGCTATACTAAAAGGCTGACAAGGAAATCCTCCGAGAAGAACATCAAATTCAGGAAGTTTAGAGATGTCTAGTTTATTTATATCTTCAACAAACAAAGGAACATCTTCAAAATTCAAGTCATAAGTTTTTTTACAATTAGATGCAAAATCATTTGCAAAAGCCGTCTTGAAACCTGCATTTTCAAATCCTAATCTTATTCCTCCTATCCCTGCAAATAAGTCAAGTGTTCTAAATTCTCCTCTTCCCATGTTATTTTTAAGTTTTCTCATTTTTATAAATTTGCCTCCTTTTATATTTACTTATATAATCTTACTTTATTAGGTATACTCTAGTATATAAATCTTTCTCTATTAAGAAATATTTATAAGGTATTATTAACTAAGTAATGAATGGCTGAGATATATATAAAAGAATTTGAAAAAACTGCTTACAGGTGTAATAAGTGCGAACATGTCTGGTTTTCAAGAGGGAGTGAACGTCCTCTAATTTGTCCAAAATGTAAAAGTGCAAGATGGGATAAGGAACTCAAAAAGAAAAAATAATTACAACTTACAAATTTTAACTGGTTTTAGTCCCCGAGGTTTGATTATATTTTCAGTAATACTAAATCTAGGTCTTCTTGACTGAGCCTGCTGTTCTGCAAAAGTCTGTTTTTTATTCACTTTGTGACTATAAATCCAATCTGCTTCTATTTTATAAATCTTAAATAATCCATCGCCTGCTGAGAAATCTAGGAAAAAAAGCTCATCCCATTCAGAACGAGGACCAAATGAAGTTAAGTCATCATCTATACTTGAAGCTTTTATTTGTATTTTTGCTCCTGTTTTTCTGTTCAGAACATCATAGGAACATTTACCCTCTTTCAGTCTAACAACACGAATACATTCAGGAAAGAATATGCAAAAAGCATTCTCACTTATAGCTTCTGGAAGATTTATTCCTCTTGTTGAAATTTTCTTTATAGAATCGTTAAGCTTCTTCCATCTTAAATAGAGCCTTCTTAGTCTCCATCTGTCTAATCTTTCCGAGATAGTAACCAAAGCTTCAATCTCGTTGCCTTTTATGTTATATTTTCTCCACTCAATTCGCATGTAAAATATAACAATTTGTCACTTTTAATACTTTCTAAATAATCGACTAAATCCTAAAGAAAGAATGTGACATCCTCCGTCCCCTAAAGGTTTTTTGCTTCGCAAAAAATCTGCCTTCGG
>JBBTAF010000051.1:0-6813 GCA_038044305.1 Nanobdellota archaeon | reverse complement strand
GATGGCACTCAAGAACGAAGTTCTTGATGAGCAGTGGTTTGAACGTTCTTGACATCAACTAAAATTAATTGCTCTCTTAATAATATCCAACAAAGATGTCCTAGAAACTCTTAACATAGCTTCAATATCATCGTCTCTTCTTAAATCATAAATACCAATTGGAAAGAAAGGCTTAGGAAGAATATCTTTATTCAAATCGCCTCCAAAAGGATAATTCCAATTTTTTCCTTCATTTTCAAAACAAAAATTCCTTGTGGTAACAGCAACTCGTAAAGTATTATAAAGCCCAAAAAGATCATTCAGAGAAGCATTATCTTTATCGAGCTGAGATAATCTAATCGCACAAACATTATTTACATTATTTGAATATCTTAGCAAAACATGATTTTCTAAGCCATTTCCATCAATCTTGACCATAATCTAAAAACAAACCTTCTATTTTTAAACATTTGTGTACTAAACTACTATCTCCAATCAACATTCACGTCATCCGTTCTTTGTCTTGGTTTTATATCTACTTTATCAGATTCAACAGCCTTTTTTTTATTTTTCAAATACATCAATTCTCCTGTATATGCTATCATTCCACCATTATCAACTAAAAATTCTCTTGCTGGACAAAAGAATCTTACCCCTCTCTCTTTACACATAATTTTACACATCTCTTGCAATCTCAAATTACAAGCAACACCTCCTCCTAAAACTAATTCCTTCTTACCAGTATGTGCAATTGCTCTTTCGGCAGCTTCAACAAGCATTGCAAAAGCAGTTTCTTGCAAAGAAAAGGATAAATCTTCTTTCCTCACACCAGATTTATACAATTGTAAAAGTTTGGTATAAATACCTGAAAAAGAGACATCCATTCCTTTTACAACATAGGGCAATTCGATATAATTTCCAGTTTTAGCAAGTTTCTCTATTTCTGGTCCTCCTGGAAAAGAAATATTTAGTTCTCTAGCAAATTTATCGATAAAATTTCCAATTCCGGTATCTAGTGTTTCTCCAAAAACCCTATACTTACCAGAAGCAAATGCAATTATTTGTGTATTTGCTCCTGAACAATAAAGTAAAACAGGATCTTTGGCTCCTTCATTCCTTCCTATTTCAAGATGAGCAATGCAATGATTAACTTCGATAAGATTTAAATTCAATTCTTTTGCTTTATCTCTTGCAAAATTCATTCCGGCAAGCAAACAAGGAGCAAGCCCAGGTGCATTTGAAAACGCAATTACTTCTATTTCTTTTTCAGAAATACCTGCCCTATTAAGTGCATCACGATATATTTTTTGGGCAACATTCTTATGATGTTCGGCACTTTTTATAGGAATTATTCCCCCAAAATCGGGTCTATACATTTCTTTCACATTTGCTAAAACTTTTCCTTTGTGAACTATTCCAACACCAAAAGTATGTGCAGTACTTTCAATACCTAATATCATAAAAAAATAAACGAACCTATATTTATAAAACAATCTAAAAAAACTACAAAAAAACTAAAATAAAGAAGAACTACTTCTTCTTTCTTCCACCACGGGCCATTTTAGCCTCACAGACATTTCCTTTACCATCTACATAATACAAATATCCTGGCTTTCTTTTGACCACATTTTTTACCAATACTGTTCCCATATTACACCTCCTTTTATCTAATATAATGATTTCAACCCGACGGAGTATATAAATCTTTTTACGTCACCGTCGAGAGAAATAAGAACAATAGAATATTTTTTTATGTCAATGAACTTGACATAAAATGAATTAGGTTTCTATTTTTTTCATTTACAGGAATCTCAATTATTTTTCTGAACTTCTTCGTACAATAAATCATCGTCGTAAAAGGTCTTATTTTTCTAAATTCGATAATTTTATTTTCTTTATTGAGCCAAACTACATAAAAGTCAAAAAAAACAAACCATGAATGAAGACTAACTGAAACATCTTTCGAAAAGCTAAATAAAAGATTATTAGTATTACTATTTCTAAACATAAGCCCTATAATCTTCCCAAATATCCCTGTCTCACTAATCGAAATATCAAATACTTTTTTTTTAAAACTTATTTTCATATTATTCAAATTCAAATAATTTTCTCATCGACAAAAAGCTAGGCATTTTTATTTCACTCTTTTCATTCACCATACCATTCAATTTTTGATATTGTCTATGAAGCTTTTCTACATTCTCTTCACAAACAAAATCGTGTTGTCTAAATCCTCCCCCAAAAGTCTTTGGAATATGCATTAACTCATGAATTATTACTTTATCCTGATCAGCTAGAGATAACTTTTCAAATTTCTCTAAAAACTCAATAGCATAATGCGCTTCAACTCCTATTGTTTTTTGCATAAGCTTTCCTATAGTATGACATCTTGCAAGAGTTCTCTTTGTACTACTACCTTTACTCCTAAAACATTTTACTCTGTTCAAATCAATATGACTCATATTCAAAGATTTAACAATTGATATCATTCTCTCTTGCAAGTCTGAAGCAAATTCATATTTCATTACCTCATCAATAAAGTTACCTTTATAATACTGCGTTTAAATTTATAAGTAATACTATAAGTCTAAATTACTTAAAGTTTATAAGTAAATAAAACTATAAACTAAAATGAATGAGACTCAAATAGCTCAAGATTTTATAAAAGAACAAACAAGCTCTGCATTAAAAAATATTGTTCCAATTCTAAAAGAACAGCTTACCCCTCTAAAAGGTATTATTGAAATAATTTTCATAATACTCATAGTATATATCATATTCAAAATAATTAAAGAATTTATAGAACTATCCGATCACAGAAGACTTGTAAGATTAGAAAATAAAATGGACTTCCTTTTAGAAAAAATAGAAAGAAAAAATAAAACCTCTCTAAAGAAAAAAACTTAAAAACTACATAACCTCAAAAACAAAGTTTTTATTCATATCCTGCCCAGCATACTCCACTCTACCCACTGGAACACCCATATTCTTTGAAATAAATGACGCAAGAACATTAGGAGTATCTTCATCCTGTGGATAACTCAAATAGCACAGATACATATTATTGCTAAATTTCTCAAATTTCTCTCTTGATGTATTAAACCTAACCTTAACTACTACTTTCATCCCCATAACATTAATTAAAAAATGTCATTTATAAATTTTTATGTGTAGATAAAAACAAAGGTATATAAATTTAAATCACCAATAAAAAATATGGATAACCAACCTTATACTCCAGAAAGAGTAGATATGCTAAAACGGTTATATGGGGTCGAACCTAGTAAGCCAATGACTTCCCAAGAAGAATGGACTGCGCTTAATACTACAACCTGCCAAGAATACAAGGATCCTATCCCTATTTCTAGGACTACTTCTCGTGTGTTGCAAGCAAGACATGTTGACTTACAAGAAAAAGTCTAATCCTTCTTTATTTCAACAATTTTTCTTCTAGAAATAGGAGTTTTAATCTTAATATCTGACTTTCCTACTCCAAACTCTTTTGCTAAAAGTCTAATTAAAGCATTATTCGCCTTACCTTTATCCGCAGGTTCACTAATATAAGCAGTATATTCCTCTCCTTTCTTAACCAATTTGTTTTCTTTAGAATTAGGTTTAACTTTAACAAAAATTATCATTTTACTTAGTCATAATCTCTAAACCATCACCTGACTTTATGAGATAATCCTTTCCGACTGCCTGTTTTGTTTTAACATCTATTGCTTTAACAAAATTCTTTCCTATATCCGTATGAAGTCTAAACGCAAAATCCAACGCAGTGCTTCCAGGTGGCATAAGATAACAATCAGGTAAAACATTTCCCTTACTATCTGACAACTTTGCTCCAGCTGGATAAATTGCCACATACTTAAGAACGTCAAAAACTACTCTATTCAAAACCTCTTGAATTCCAGTATTTCCATATTTTTCCATTACCTCTTTAATTTTATCTAAAGCCTGTTTCTGTTTTTCATTTAAATCCTTCTTAATCTCAAAAGTCTTGTTCCCAGGAATATAATTTATCATTCCAGCTTTATCTGCCTGCCTCAAACTTAATTCTCCATCTGCAAAACAAGGCACCATTTCATAATCAAATTCATTCTTGATTTTATCATAATTAGCGGGACCATTAGGAGCATCTACTTTATTTGCTACAATTATCATAGGTTTTGTATATTTTCTTAAAAGCTGAGCAAATTTTATCAAATCTTCATCGCTCCACTTTGTTGGATGTTCAGGATTTAATCTTGATTTTAATACAACATACCTAACATCATCCTCAGTCACCTTTAATCCAGAAAACTGCTTAGCGACTGCTTGTTCAAACTTCTGTTTCTGCATTTCAACAGTCCTAGCAAACCCATGCCAAACCTTTTTCAATATACCTAAATACCACAAATCCAATTCTCGCTCAATAATCTGAATGTCCTTACCTGGATAAAAATCTTTAGTTGGCTTTCCTTCGCTATCATATTCTCCGCTCATATCAACAACATGAATAAATGCATCAGCAGTACTAAGATCATTTAGAAACTCATTTCCTAATCCTTTCCCTTCGCTTGCTCCCTCCACAAGTCCAGCAACATCCATTAATTCAAAAGGAACAAAACGATATTCTGATTTAACATATCCTTCTCTTGGATTACTAACCTTTCCAAAATCCGTTGCTAAATCATGAATTTTAACATAAGCTATTGCATGATTAGGTTTAATTGTTGCAAAAGGATAATTCGCTATTAAAACATCCATAAGCGTTGCTGCCTTAAAGAATGTTGACTTTCCACAATTAGGCCTTCCAACAATTCCAATTAACATACTTTTCATAAAAAATGAGCCTATAAATAATTATCCTATTCTTATTTACTAAAAGTAAAGCTTCCGCTCTAAAATGTTTATCCTATAGACAAATCAGATATTTGCTACTTTGAATTTATTTTATTGTTATATCCTTTCTAAAAGTTATAACTATACAACAAGATTATAGAATCTAATTATTAATTATTCTATATCTTCAAGTGCATCAGAAACATGTCTTGGAAGATTCGGAAGATTAGGCACCCAATCATACTTTGTTCCACTAATTTTACAAGAGATATAAACGGCCATTTCTCCACTTTTAACATAACATCTTAAATTAGAAATTCTCTCTACTTTCGGCAATTTCATACTTGTAACTCCTTTCGTCAATAAATCCAAAGTAGCAGAAACATCTATCTCTCCAGAAGATTTTCTAATTTTACTTCCATTTAATGCAAACACTCTTGAATGAAGTCTTTCGATATAATCTGGTTTTCTTTGTGATAAAGGTCCTTCTGCTCTATCAGTAAAACTCTTCTTAACATGAATAACTGTACCATCATGACCATAAGTTATATCTGCCATAACGAAAACCAACAAAAACAACCTTTAAATATCTTTCAAAACATCCATTTTCGATCCCGTAGCTCAGTTGGTTAGAGCACGGCTCTTATAAGAGAATATCTCGCTAGAGATGTTTTTCCTCAAGGCAGGAATGCTAAGGAAGGCCGGGGTCCGGAGTTCAAATCTCCGCGGGATCATTCTGTAATATTGAGCGAAGCGAAATATTAATGAGCTCGCGGTACTGCGATATCAATCGCTCAACCGCGGGATCATTTGCAAATACTAACTCCAAAGGAAACACAAACTAATATAGAAACCTACTTCTGACACATAGCCAAAGCATAAGACTTGTCCTTTGATACATAAACTTTAACATCTCCAAAGTATAACCTCATGAAATGTCTAAAATCGTATTCATCGTATTTATATGAAACACAAACTAAAATTTGATCTCCTTTTGCAAAATAAACATTTTTATCCTGAAAAGATATTTTTCTATCGTTGAGAATAGTATAATACATCTCAACTCTTGAATTCTTAAACCTAACTCCAAACTTAACATCCTTTTTCTCAAGTCCCAATTGCCCTATAATATTCATTAACCAATCATCAAATGTAGGATCATTGTAAGACTTAACAATATCGTCATAATGTCTATTGTCGAGTCCATTTCCTATTAATAAAAAGTCTCCCTTCTTCATACTACTTCCTATTTCATAAAGAAGTTCATTTATTTCAAAATTACCTAGAGTATTCCCAAGAAGTAAAAACAAATTACTCTTATAATCACTCATACGTAAAAGATTTGCTACATTCTCCAAATTCTCAAAATCTGAAATATTCCACTGAAACTTCACAACTTCCCCTGCATTAATTTTCTTTATCTTATCCAATGCCTTTTCTACCATATAACTACTTATATCAATAGGACAATAACGCAACTTAATTTTACCTTTCAAATTCTCAACAAAAAGAACTGCCTTTTTACCATCTCCGCAACCAAGATCAATAATATTGACAGGTTTATTGCCAATCTTTTTCAAAACTTCATTAATATTAAATTTAATAAGATCAATTTCTTTCTGAATAACATCTTTTTTATAATCCTCTCCCTGTTCCAAATCCAAAAAACCTTGAGCTTGTTCAGGCGTGAGATACCACAACTTAGAATCTGCTATATTCCAAATTCTAGTCTTTCCATCGAGAGAATACCCTCGTTTTATCAATTCCTTAAAGATTAGGTCATTGACTTGCATAAGAATAACAGGAAGTTACATTTAAAACCCTTTCTAATTTCCCAAAAGCCAAAAGTTTCACTACAAAGTTTAGATAAAAGTAAAGGTTTAAAAGTCATTTTTATCTCTTGAAAATATACTTCATCAGGTTCCAGGACTCCTAGAACTCGGTGGTGGTTGTAGCCCTGATAGTCTAGTGGTCAAGGACGAGGCCCTTTCGCGGCCTAAACCCGGGTTC
>JBBTAF010000050.1:19732-24884 GCA_038044305.1 Nanobdellota archaeon | reverse complement strand
TATGCTCCAACGCATACTCTCCAGCTAAATAAGAGATTACATCAAAAAAGTCTTCTTTGCTTAAATTTTCATAACAATAACTCCTTCTTATTACATTCAACAACTCTTCAATATCCCAAATTTTACTTATAGCCATTCCAAATATCTGCTGAGCTAATACATCTAAACAATTTTTAGGTATCTCTACCCTATCTATCTTTCCTTCAACCATATTTTTCATCAAAACCGAACACTCAACAAGATCATCTCTATCCAATACTATGAATTCGCCCCTTGGGTTCTCATGGAGTTTATGTCCTGCTCTTCCAATTCTCTGTAATGCTCTAGAAACAGACTTCGGACTTCTAAGCATTACAACTAAATCAATACTTCCTATATCTATTCCAAGCTCAAGACTAGTACTACTTACAACAACTTTAAGTTCTCCTTTTCTAAGCCTATCCTCAATGTCAAATCTAGTCTCCTTAGACATACTACTATGGTGTGCGCCGATAATTCCAGTGTATTTTCCTGGAAAATGTAAGTCCAAGTAGTGAATTATTCTTTCAGTAGCCGCCCTAGTATTTGTAAATATCAAAGTGGTTCTATTCTTTTCGATCAATTCATCTAAAAGTCCATACAATTTTTTTTGGTTTTCTTGATTTTCTGCTTCCAGAATGTTTTCTCCAGGAAAATCAAGTCCTATTTCTATTTTCTTATTCAATTTAACCGCAGCAATAATACAATCTCTTTCTTTTCCAACTAAGAATTTAGCTATTTCCTCTAAGGGAGAAATTGTAGCACTCAATCCGATACGCACAGGATCAATTGCGCTGAAGTGTGTAAGTCTTTCTAATGTTAAACTCAAATAAACTCCTCTTTTATTAGCTAAAGCATGGATTTCATCAACAATAATAAATTCCAATGCTCTAAGACTCTCAACAAATTTTATTGTTGTAAGAACAATTGCAAGACTTTCAGGAGTAGTTACATATATATGGGCTATCTTTTTAGCTTGTTTCACCCTTTCCTTAACATCTGTATCTCCTGTTCTTAATGCTACTCTAATTTCTTGCATCTTTAATCCCTTTTTTTCAGCCAGTTCCTTAATTTCAGCTAGAGGTATCTTAAGGTTAACTTCAATGTCCCCGCTCAATGCCTTAAGAGGAGAAACATATACTGCATACATCTTATCTTCCAGTTCATTTTTCAGAGCAAGCCCAACAACATAATTCAATATCCCCAAAAACGCAGTAAGAGTCTTTGTTCCTCCAGTTGGAGCAGAGACAAGTATATTCTTTCTATCATTAATATTTTTTACTCCATATCTCTGAGTAAGAGAGAAGTCCTTGAACTTTCCAAAAAACCATTCCTTAACAATAGGGTTAAGTATTGCTTTAACTTCTTCAGTTCCGTGTGGTTCAATATATTCCAACTTGTGATTTTCTGACATAATTAATAACTCCTAAAAGAACCTCTTAAACTATTGTATTCCCTTTATAATTCTTATGAAATCTAGTTCAAAAATCCTTTTTCTAAAACCAAATGACTTTAATACTCTAATTTCTTAAAAATAACATGCCCAGAATCTCCCAAACAAAAAAAGACAAAATATCAGAGCAAATTTTACATTATCTTTTTACAGTCTCACCTAATCCAAAGTTTACTTCAGAAATTGCAAAAGAAATTGCAAGAGATGAAGAGTTCGTTAAGGTTCTCCTTCAAGACTTGAAGCTAAAAAAGATAGTCTCCGAGGTAAATAAAAATGCGGAAGGCAACGTTTATTCAAAAAGAAAACGTTGGCTTTTAACAAGTGAAGTATTTCAGGCATATCAAAAGCATCAGACAAAAAGATTTCTATGAAGTTGCACTTAAAAGAATCTCTTCCAATCTTATAGGCATATCCCTTACCATTGCTTCCATCTGTTCACAATCATGTGCTCCTATTATATCATCTCCAAAGCATTCAATGTAGTGTCTATTTAATTCTAAAATTGCAATAACCTATCCATATCTTTCAATATCTTCAGAAAAAGTTGTTCTTCTTTCTGAGTTTTTATTAAATTCAACAGCCATTGAAACTATTCTTTCCCTTAATGTTTTTTCATATTTTTGTAAATCCATTCTCATTCTCTCAGAAATCGCTGAGGCGAACCACCTCAAATCAATTTAATAAAAATACTATATAAATCTTTATAATATTCAGTTTATTTTACATTACATGGATCTAATTAAAGAAGCATTTCAAAAAGCAAAACAAGACATCTCGGATTTAAGAGCTCAAATTATAGAACTATCTAATCAGATTTCTGAACTTAGATCTCTAGTCTCTGCATCTTTTCAACAGACAAACCAACAAACAGACAAACCAACACAAGAACCATTAGATTTACCCATCATTATTGAAGAATCTTCAACATTCCAACACAAAACTCAGACAAACCAACACGAAACTTCAACAAATAAATTAAACGAACGTAGTAATTTGCCTCTATATCCTTTAAAACCCTCAAATTTAAACACTTCCAAAGGAAATGAAGGGGTTCCAACAAACAGACAGACAAACCAACAAACAGACAGACAAACCTTTTCAATTGATAATTCGACTTCTATGCAGAATTCTCTTCACCAACAAGTTCGTTTAATCGAAGTTTCAAAAGCATTTCAATCTCTTGATTCCCTAAAACAAGATTTAAAACAACAATTCAAAAGTCTAACTAAACAAGAATTTATCTTTTTTTCCACAGTTTATCAATTAGAAAGTGAAGGATTTGTCGTCGATTATCCTCTTCTTGCTTCAAAACTCACTCTTTCTGAAAGTTCAATGCGAGATTATACTCTAAAAATAATTCGTAAAGGTCTTCCTCTTATTAAAACAAAAATAGATAATAAAAAAGTTATTCTTTCTATCTCTCCAGATCTCAAAAAAATAGCTTCATTAGAGTCCATTCTATCTCTAAAGAAGCTATAGTCTTTCGTTTAACCGACTACCTGCTCTATACTTTCTCATTTTTCCATTAAAAATTAACCCGAACCTTTTTCTTATATTTTCTCTAGTTTAAGTTCGTTTAATTTCCTCACTTTGTACTTCTTTTTCTGTTACCATCAGAAGCATTTTTCTTTTTTCAATGCTTCCTCACTTTTGATTCTTTTTACTTAAAAAATCAGTGCCCTATCACTCACTTTTTAGTATTTTATTATGATTTTTATTCTAACTCTCTTTTTCTTGGCTAACTTCCTCATTAACCCGAACCTTTTTCTTTTTATTAACTCTCACTTTTGCATATTTTGATAGTTTTTCTCGTATTTCTTCAGGAATAAACACTCTCTTTTTCCCATTCTTCTCAGAAATCTCTTCAATTATACCCTCACTCTTTTGTTTTATTGTGTTTATCTGTCCTCGTACTGTAGATCTCTCTTTTCCAAGTAAAAGTGCCAAATCCTCATAACTTAACTTCATATCACTATTCAATAAAGTAAATATTAATAATCTTTCATTTCCTGATAAATTCTTTAAAATATCATAAAAATTGCCTGTTTGAACAGGTGTTTGAACAGCTTCTTGAACACTATAATCAGCCGTTTGTCTGTCATAAACAGGCAATTTCTTAAACAGCTGTTGGTTTTTATCTCCTTCAACAGCCAATTCAACTCCTTCTCTCATTGTGTCAATCTCATCACGAATCGTCGATAATTCACGTTTTATCTCATTTAAAGAATCAAACAGCTGTTTATCTTGCTCATTAAGGTGTTTAACCCACTTTCCAACAACATCCATATCTTTTTTAACAGAAGAAAATCCTTCTTGAGTTTTTTCCTCAATACTTTTTATCCTTTTACCAAATAGCCATTCAAACATGATATCTACTAATAGGCTATATTTATAAATCTTTCGGTCTATAGCCTCTATAAGCCAATATTCCAACACATCAAAATTAATCCAACAAACACCTCTTATTTTAATATAAAAGTTCAACAAACACCACACTCTTCAATTCAAACAGCTGTTTACACACCTTAAACAGCTCAAGAAACTCAAAATACTCTTCCAAACAGCCTATAAACGTCTCCAAAAACCCCCTTTAGCCCCAAATTTTACCTCAAAACAGCATATTTTACTTACTAAATTAATACGAACTCTCCCTCATAAATATAGTGAAAAAGCCAACCCCATCATTTCCTTTGGAAATATATATTTTAGTGTTATATTTTAATGAAAAAGCCACATTTTAATTAAATTAAGCATATTTACATCATTTTTCAACGGTTGCTGGACTCCTAGACCTCAAGAACGCCTCGTTCTTGATGGCATTCAAGAGCTAAATCTCTTGATGACCTGCTAGATGTTGTAGAAAGGTATAAAAACCTCAAAAAACATTACTAAACATGCGAATTTTACAAACAAAAAGAGCATTTCATAAAGAGTTCAAAAGACAAATAAGAATGGCCATTGTTGCAGCCATAGGTTTTACTATCGCCTTTGCATGGAAAGAAGCAGTTTATGATACTTTCAATACATATGTCGCTCGATTTTTAGAAGTTTCTCTCGATCACTATCTCACTCAAAATTACACCGCAATAGCCATAACTCTTATGGGAGTTTTAGTCATCTTCATAACTTCAAAACTTATAAGAGAATAACAAAACAAATATAAACCCTATAATCTATATTTTCCTATCCTTTATTGAAAGGAGGTGTAACATATGGCAAAATTAACCGCCTGGCTTGTAACTTTAGTAGGTATCCTTCTTGTTCTTCCTCTATTAGGAGTAGATTTGGGAGCAAGTTTCTCAAGTTGGGTAATAGCACTAGCAGTTTTAATAATAGGTATAGGCAAATTGACTAGAAATTATTCAGGAAAAGGAAAGTAAGACCATTTCCAACACCTGTTTAAGTTTTTTATTTTTAAATATTTTATGTCAAACACCCGTTTAAACACCTGTTTTATCGTCGATAAATCATAATGTCAAGGAACTTGACAGAAAACTTCACACTTCAGTGTGGAGTGGTTCCTTGAGCATAGAAAAATCCCCGATTTTCTCTATGCCCGAAAACCAAAGGTTTTCTTGGCATCCAAAGCACAATACTTTTGTGCTTTTGATATTCCATGAGGCTAATTTTTCGCCCCGCGAGTCCTAAAAAACTAACAGCACAAAGATGGAGGCGCGAAGC
>JBBTAF010000050.1:0-19722 GCA_038044305.1 Nanobdellota archaeon | reverse complement strand
ACCGCGCCCGACCAAAAAGGTTAAATATTCTTTAAACACCCTTTCAAAATGAGCGCTTTACCATTTAGTAGATTCTTCTCTTTGGCGCATATCCTTATTGGAATGAAAAGTCAAGGACTCCCTCCTCAAGAATTGCCGTTGCATCTCCAGCCTAACATTGTCGGAACGTTATATGGTGCAATGATCGAATCAAGGCAGAGACTAGGGAAATCTATTCAAGAGCGAGTCTTTCGAGATGAAGTCAGAAAACTAAACTATAGAATTGGAACTTCATTTGAGAGAAGAGGGAGGTTTGGTTCGCAAACACTTCACAATGTTGAATATTTAGATAATACTACACAAGTTTTGGGCAGTGGAGCAATAGATATAACCTATAATCTTTCAGACCATGAAGTATTCTCTCAATCTTCAAATTAATCAAGTACCTCTAAAGGATAACTAGAGCAAACCTTTAAGCGTTGCCAACAAGTTTAATACTTATCAATAGTTCGCATTAATCATAAAATTCCAAAAAATCAAAAGCACGTGTGCTTTGAATGCTCAAGGAACCATAGAAGTTCCTTGACATAATTACCAAAAACCTCATCTATTTTGCTAATTTTTATCACAGAAAACTATAAATACTTAACAAAATCATTAAAAACATGGACACATTACTTGACTGTTCTAGAGACTGCGAATATTATACTCATCAGTCTGATACTTTAGGAACTTGTCATTATCAAGGACAAACTCTCTCCGTTTTGCCTTATTCAGACTGCCAATTCAGACGCACAATAGACAATCTAAGTTTGTTAACTACCTCACAAGAAAGGAAGGAAGGTAGACAAAAAGCAAGAAGTGGACCAGTTTCAGGACAAGCAGGCGACGCAGATTAATTAATACTTATCAATAGTTCGCATTAATTCTCCTTCAAACCCCAGATCAAAAAAATTAGCCTCACTAATGTGGAGGCGCGAAGCGCCGACCGCGCCCGATCAAAAAAATTAAATACTTAAAGTTCGTAAACAAAATATGAACGAACTATGTTCAAGATGCGGGAAAGAGAGTAAAAGATTTACGAGGGGAGTTTGTCATAATTGTTACAGAAAATATCTATGGGAACAACCAAAATCCGAATGTAAACGATGCCATCGTATGAAGACTATTCAAGCATGGGGCCTTTGTAGTGGGTGTTATAATTCTATTTTTCATGTAGAAAAAGTTAAAATATTTAATAGGAAAAAACTTCATAACATTTCTAATGAGGTTTATAAAAAAATAACTTCAAAATGTGTTATTTGTGGGTTTGAGAAAATAGTAGATTTACACCATCTAGATCATAATCATTTAAACAATTCAGAGCAAAACTTAATAGGATTATGCCCGAATCATCATCGAATGTTGCATAATAGAACCTTTACTTCTGAGATTCTTGATGTTTTAAAACAGAGAGGATACTCTTCCAAAACCCCGTACGAGTCTGATGATTTATTTAAAGCGAACTTAATTGGCACAATTCACAAAAATAAACTTAAATCTTAAACGGCGCTTAATATACCTTGTGCGCACTTTTAGCGCTTTTAAGGGGCAAATAGTTCGGGTTAAATGGAAAAGATTAAATACTACGAAAAGAAGAATATTCTATGCCCCAAAATCAAACAAAAATGCAAGTAGTATACTCAACTAGAGAAAGAAAAAATTTATACCATTCTATAAACTCTAGTGCTAAGTATGATTTAATTATGAGCTGGCTACAGGGAGCTAGAGAAATTCCCCTAGGAGTTGCTTTTCATGCATTTCATCATGTTGAACCAGAAGGGGTAACATTATTATATCATTCTGGTCAATCCCAAGCAGATATTACCGTATTTGGAAATCCAAGAAAGGCGAGTAAATTTATTGAAAGATTAGAAGCATTAATTGAAAAAGAAGGGCACAGAGTTCCTTCAACGCTTTATTAGTATGTAGATCACAGTTTTTACTTAGCTGAATCTTTCTATCTTCGCTTAAATATTTCAGCATAATTGAATAGTTCGTGTTAATATCCATTAACTTTAAATATAACTAAGAAAGACAATTCTATGGAAATAAGACCCATACGTTCTGGAAAAGACTATGGCAAGGGGCTATTAGTAGACTCAGGTTGGACTGGAGTTACTCAATTTAGTTTTCAAGGCCCAGCAGGAACGCCTTCAATTTATATCATTTTTAAAGATGATAAATTTATTGATTACAGCAGTACGGAAGAGGAAGCTAGACGCAAGGTCTACCAACATGCAGAATCAAACGCAAGGTCTAGATTACAAAAATCCAAAGGAGAAAGAGAAGTAGTCTTTTCTGTAAGTTTAGAGGATTTTCTAAAAAATAGTTCGCATTAAACAGAAAAATATAAATATCTATAATTTTTCAATTTTCAATGGATTACTTTTCCCCGAGACAAGATATAGCCTTCGCAGGATTTAATGTCGGAATGAATGGAGGACATTATAATCTTAACCCTCATAACCCAGCAGGCTCAGAATCAGAAAAGCACTTATATAATGAATGGTTAATGGGTTGGGGACAAGGAAGGGTTTGTCTAGAATGGGACAATCCTGCAGGGGTAAATGTTAGGGAAGTGCCCAAACCAGGGTTTGTTTCAAGATTAATTCCAGTTTGGGAAGAAAGACCTATTACTCTAGGATTTAAAGATAGGTTACCAGAAGTATATATTCCATTTGGCTAATCCTCCTTTCACATTACTTTTTCAGACTTTTTTTCTTAAAACCATTTCACCTTTACTAGATTCAACTATCAGTTCATCTCCTGCATTAAAGCCAGATTTAGAAAGTTCAACTTCTGGAATATTAACCTTATACTTAAAATAGGGCATCCCCTTGTATTCTCTAGATTTCTCTTTTAATATCTTCATAAACATTATAATCAAAAAGAGTATTTAAACTTTTAGAGACCGAAAGATTTAAATACTTTAGAGACCTAACTAAATTATGAATAGTATCTATAATATATGTAAAAAAGAAAAAGAAGGCAGTAGAATTTTTGTAGATTCAAAATTATTAGCAGAAGACTGGCTTTCCAAAGAGGACGAAGAAGCCTGGAAAGATTTGTGAAGTGAGGTCTTCTAGTCAATAAATATTGTCATGATGATCGAAATCCCAAAAAAGAATGAAATTATTAGCAATATCTACCTTAAATGTAAGGACAAACGATCTATCAATGTGAACTCTCTTGAAATCACTCAATTCATGTCTTAAATTCTTATACCTCTTGATAGTTTCAAAATCATTATTGATAATTTCCTTGACTTTTTTGTAAATAATATCTGCTTTTTTTCTGTCTTTTTTTACGAGTTTTTTTATTTTAAACTCCAAACTTTCAGAAAAAATATATTTGAACATTTACACCTCAAATAATTCGTCCAGTTCTTTATCACTCATGTTTTTATAGCCATGCTTTTTAATGTGTTCATTTACACCCTCAATCATCTTTTTCACATAATCTTCTTTTGCATCTTTTTCAACAATTTCGTCTCCATAAAGCTCAGCAAATTTATTTATCGCTTCTGATTTATCCCTCAGCCCATACTTTGCTTTGAGCACGGCTAAAACTTTGTTTGTATACGCTCCCAATTCAACTCTTGCAGATATTAGTTCTTGTTCCATGTGATTCTGAGTACACCTAGCATACACAAGAAGTATATAAATCTTTCCGCTCACTTTTTCGTACGTATAACTTACTGCGAGAGCAAAAGAGAGGGTTAATAATATATAATAGTTCGGATTAATCTTTCATAACATATAAATATAAGCGATGCATTAATATTACATCACCTCTTTTTCCCGGGAGCGGACGTTTAATTACTATTTTTCGATTAAACCTCCGTTTCACGGGTTATAATCTTAAAATTAATCATAATCAAGAAATCAATTAGTGATGATGCTCGTGACTTTCCGTCTCAAACTTCTTAGCATCTTCCTCTCCGATTCCAACAATTTTTATTTCAAAAGTGAGGTTCTTACCAGCAAGAGGATGATTCATATCAAGAGTAACCTTATCTTTCTCAACTTTAGCAATTCTAACAGGAAATTGCCTCCCATCTGGTGTTCCCATCATTAACATCATTCCTACTTGAGGTTCTTGCTCTTTTGGCAACATCTCCCTTGGAACTTCTCTCATTAGCTCAGGTCTTACTTCTCCGTAAGCCTCTTTAGACTCAATTTTAATAGTTTTTGAATCGTTTTTATTCATTCCAATTACAGCATTATCAAAGCCAGGAATCATCTCTTCCTGTCCTGCATGAAAAATTAAAGGATGAGAATGTCCTCCATGATTAGAGGTATCAAATACTTCTCCAGAATCTAATTTACCAGTATAGTCTACAACGATTAAGTCTCCTTTCTTAATTGCCATTTTCCTACTCTTTTTTAGGGTTTATAAATTGTGCGATTCAAGAATATTATTTCTTTTACTATGCGTAATCTAACCAAATATAATAAATTATCAAATAAGTATAAACTGCAAAAATTAATATAACTAACAAAGAGGATAAAAATATTCTATAGAACGGAATCATTATACTAATTAAAATTATTCCTAAGCAGACAAAGAAAAACCTGACTAATGGATGAGTATGGTTCAAATTATATCTAATAATATTCATAAAAATAAAGTAAAATTTTTATATTTAAATTTGTGTATAGTCTAAATAAAAGAGCAGAAGTAATTTAACACAAATTTATCTAACCTTTATACTTTTACTATCCATAGAAACTTTAACTTTAGATTTTATATTTTCCTTTCTAAAGAAAATAATTCCTAGCAAAACAATTAAAACAATAAGAGCAATTATTACAATAATTACTACATTTCGCGTTTTGTTTGATTTTTGCGTGTCAGAAGAAGATTCGGTTTGATTTTGCTGTTCAGTTCTATTATATAAGCCAGATGCGCTTATAGGATCAATTATCTCATGCACATAAACTATCGATAAACTAGCCTTGTTAGTGATAGAATTTATCCCAGTCAAAGTAACCTTTATGTCATAGTAGGAATCATTAGTCAATTCAAACTTTGCACTTTCTCCAACTCCTAGAATCGCTTGTTGTGGCTCAGAAGAAACATTCACAGTAGCCTTTCCATTTTGAAGAGCCACAATTCCAATATAATGAGTCACACCAGAAATCTTGATACTAGTTCTTTCTTTAACAAGTAAGTCCTGTTTCACTTCCCCCTTAGTTGAAAATTCTTGGTCGTTATTAGTATAAGTCAAAGACCAATAATTACTTAGTGTTCCTCCTCCACTTGCACTAGAGGTTGTCGTGCTACTGGTACTTGCTGAATCAGGAGCAGAACCAGTGATATACGGAGAAACTCCGGAAAAGTGAGGCACTCTCATATATATCATATTCGCAGAGGTATTAATATAACAATAAACACTAGGAGAATCTCCAGTAATACTACTATTTGTTTTGTTACAAACAATTCCTCCAGCCTGCAAAAAGCTTCTATAGCCCGTTGCATTAAATGAACGATTATTTGTACTTCCAATATAATCATCAATATCACTAGTTAAATTAGATGTTGAATCTCCTCTCGAAGAGTTCCAAGCAACATTCCAATTTTCATCATATAAATATGGTATGGACATGTTTACATTCGCAGAGTCATTTATTACACTATCACTATATGGAATAGAAACGATTGCATAATCATAAACATCTGCAGGTACAAAACTTCCAAATTGCCAGACTTGTGAAGCCGAACTCCCTCCACTCAATGCATTATTATCCATAATACTTTCCATTGGAGGTTGCTTAGCGGCAAACATATCAAAATTATAAAACGTAATTCCTACTCCAGAAGAAGCCATTTTCATTTGCATATTAATTTTTCCAGCAACCATAGCAGAAAAAGGATTAAATGAAGTTGCGCCCATACTAGTAATATTACATTCTGCACTAGGAGAGGCTACATCACAAATACCTCCTGCTCTAAAAAAATTCATATTCATACCAAAACTACTATCTGTAATATTCATAGATTCCATTCTTCCGCTTGCATTTATTCTCTTAAATCCAGCATCTCCTCCAGACATAGTAGTAAGAGTTAGGTTTATTTCTCCAGAACTAAAGTTTACCACTTTTTCTTTAGGAGGAGCATTATTTGAAAATACTTTAATTTTTCCAGTCGAATTCAAAGGCAATGCTAAGTAAAACGTTCCATTAACTATATTATCCGCAACATAGGTAAGAGTTCCAAATATATTATTCCTAACTTGAAATTCTATATGAGGAGTGTCTTGTGTTATTGCTCCACCAGTACTATTTTGAATTCTCACTGCAAACTTTGTAGTATTTGTTTCAGTTTGTCCAGAAGCAACTTTAAAGTTTCCTGCTAATCTATTAAGAGTTATATTAATGTAATTATTTGTTCCGGCAGTTTGTCCATCAAAGCTAACATTTTGAAATGCTCCAACATACTCACTTCCAGCACCAACGCTATCATTTCTTCCATAAAATTCAACCAAATAGTTGTTATCTAATAAACTTATATTATACCATGCGAATTTTCCAGAACATCTGCTATCTGAGTAATTTAATTGCAAAGCACTTGAAATGTTTAAATCCCTATTATCTGCAGGAGCAGGAGGAACAAATCCTGTCCAAGGAGTCATTCTAGGCATGATTGCACTTATGTTTGTAATAGGTGAGGAATTTCCAGCAACATTAATACAACCATACAATTGAACTCTGCTTACAGCAAGAGAGATATTAACATTTATAATTTCTCCACTAATAATTGGTGTTAAAGAAGAGTTTGCTTTGGGAGGAGTTGGGCAGGAAGTATCATTCATAAATCTTCCATCACAAATCGCTCTTTGAGAAAACTGTTGATTTGATCTCATAACCATCAAAGTATATGTTCTAGCTATAGGAACAATTATCTGAGCATTTGTTACATTAGTTTGAGAGTTACCATCAATCATGAATCCAGTTCCTTGTTCCATTAACATATATCCGAATCTTTGAGTAGCAGTAACATTATTTGCACTAACATTTATAGTTGCAGCAGGACCAAGATAAAAGGTAGTCCCATTTAAGCTAGGAGGTCGCATAAATGCAAATTGAGGCCTGTCTTCTTCACTAAATACCTGTGGATAAAACATCTCAGCAGGAAACTGAGGAAGAATAGTTCCAATTTTTAATGCTTGTGAAGGATTAGACTCGTTATAATAAATCATTTTTAATTTATACATCACTCCTCCAGCAGTACTTAGCCCACTTAAAGTAAAATTGCCAGTAATTCCTGTTTTTGTTTGGGAGACAAGAGTTTCTGTTGGAGGACCCATTGTTCCTTCTTGCCATCTCCAAATTGAAACATTCGTTGCATTTTGGAGCCCACCAGTTTCATTCTTAACATATCCTGAAAATCTGAAAGTAAATCCAAAGCTTAAAGTATTAGTTTGATTACTTGTCCCAGATATTCCTGTTGCATTTACAACAACAGTAATCATTGAAGCAGCCTGACTTCTCGAATTAATATTAAACCAAAAATTCTTAGTTGATCCATTTACAATTATACCATTAGATGTTAAGTTGGTAAATGTAATTATTTCAGAATGAGTTCCTCCATATCCTCCTATAGATGTGGAAGAATTAGAGAAATAACTAGCAAACGCAGAAGTACCATTAGAGTTTACTATAAATTTGTCCGGATCAAAGTTTTGGCTTCCAGATACAATAAATACCACTTGAGTGATATTTTCACTCATTGCACCAACTGTAAAATTAATTAAGTTTGCACTGTCAACACCCGCCAATGCTCTTTCTATTCCTCCAGTAGTATTAGTAAAATTAGCACCCAATATTGCGGAAGCAGAACCACTAAGAAAAGTAAGGTATACACTAAAAACTAGAACAAGTATAATAACCGAAAAAATCTTATCTCCTAACAATTTTACCATCTTTTTACTACTATCTCCGACAATATCCATATTTATAAACCTTTTTTATATAATTAGAACAAGCCTCTATAGCTCAGTGGTATTTGCTTCCGTAGCTCAGTAGGTAAGAGTACCGCACTCGTAATGCGGGGGTCCCGGGTTCAATTCCCGGCGGAAGCTTTTATTTATAATAGTACTACTAGTACTATTACCAGAAATTATATAAACATGAACTGTTTAATAATTAGATGAACCGAATATTTTTTTATGATGCGAAATCAAGAGAGAGGTTATTCAAAAAGGTTAAAATGTCTTCCTCTTTTATTTCTTGGAGAGCACTAGCAATAAATCTAAAAACTACTAGGTCCATGTTAGATAATTATCGCAAAGGAAAAATTTTATTATCAGAAGACAGATTTAATATTATTATTTCTATGTTGGGCAAGGCAGACCAAAAAAGCATAATAGAAAGTATTCAAAAAAGACCTTCAAATTGGGGGCAAATAATAGGAGGAAATATTGCATATAAAAGAAATAAACATTTATTTGATTTAGGTAGAGAAAAAGCAAAGAAATTGTTTTTTGATAAGGTAAAATATGACTTTAATATTAATATGCCCTTATCTAAAGATCTATGTGAGTTTCTAGGAGTTATTATAGGAGATGGATGTACAAACAAATATAAAAATATATATCAAACTCACATATCGGGAGATAAAAACTTGGATTACGAATATTATAGCAATAGGTTTTCTTCAATTTGCCAGAAACTTTTTAATATAAAACCAAAAATTGTAATCAGATCTTCTGGGCTTTATATAAATTTTTATTCAAAAAGAATGTTTGAAATTTTAACAAAGAGATTTAATATGCCTGCTGGAGTAAAGTGCTATACTGTAAAAATTCCTTCTGAGATTTATAAAGCACAAAAAGATATGTTACGATTTGTATTAAAGGGAATGTTTAACACAGACGGAGGGGTAGGTTTGGATAAGAGGAAGACTTATAAAAAACCATACCTTCGAGTGAATTATACTTCAACTAGTAAAGAATTAATTTCTCAAATAAGTGCAGCTCTCACAAGTTTTTTTATTCCCCATTCAGTGCATTCTAAAGATAAATCTCAGATTATTCAGATTAATGGGGAGAAAAATGTTAAAAAGTTTTTATTAGAAATTGGTTTTTCAAATCCAAGACATTTAAACAAAGTAGCTTATTTAAATTCGTAAAGCAAGGGTCGAGGGTTCAATCCCCTCTAGAGGCTTTACCTTAAATCCTCTTTTTTTATTCCTATATAATAACATAATAATGTTTATAAAATGAAACTTTTACAAACAATTGTAAAAAGGAGAAAAATGGGAAGCAATTTAGATTTAAGAAAATATCAAAACCCTAATACTATCCAAGACGCTTTTTCAAAAGTTGTTTCTGGAAAGATGGGCTATAAAGCAGTAATAGAGAGAAAGAAAGTTCCTCCAAAATGTGAAAAATGTGGCAGAGGAGGAGATGAAGGCCAAAAGTTTTGTCCAGGATGTGGAGGAAAGATGATAATTCCTCTGACGGAATGCCCAGGTTGTAAAGCACCATTAATGAACGATACAGACAAGTTCTGTATAGAATGTGGTCATAAGTTAAAGGAATAAATTTATTAATATTCTTTTTACTAGACTTATATGAAAGAACAGGTAATTTCTTCTTTGAAAAAAATAACGAATCTCTCTGAATGCGATTTAGACAGAATATTAGAAATTCCCAAAGATAAAAATCTAGGAGACTTTGCTTTTCCTTGTTTTTTCCTTGCAAAAACTATGAAAAAAAATCCAGTACAAATTGCTCAGGAATTATCAAATACAATCGATAAAAAAAACTTTGAAAAAGTTGAAGCAAAAGGAGCATATCTTAACTTTTTCTTGAAAAAAGCGAATCTTGCTAAAGAAGTTTTAACAAAAGTTCTTAAAGAAAAATCCAAATTTGGTTCTTCCAATTTAGGAAATGGAAAGAAAATCGTTATAGATTTATCTGCTCCCAATATTGCAAAACCATTCGGAATAGGACATTTACGTTCAACAATAATAGGTAATTCTATCGCAGAGACAGCCAAATTTATCGGTTTTAAAGTAATAAAAATAAATTATCTCGGCGATTGGGGTACTCAATTTGGAAAATTGATATTAGGATATAAAAAGTGGGGAAATGAGAAAGAATTAAAGAAAAATCCAATTTTACATTTACAAGAGTTATATGTAAGAGTAAATAAATCAGAAGAATTTGAAGAAGAATCAAGAGAGGAATTTAAAAAATTGGAAGAAGGAGACAAGGAAAACCTAAAATTATGGAAAAAGTTTCGAGAACTAAGTTTAGTTGAATTCAATAGAATTTACGATATTTTGAATGTGAAATTCGATATAACTTCTGGAGAGTCAGAGTACAATCATAAAATGGATACCGTTATAAAAATGTTAAAAGAAAAAAGACTGTTGAAAGAAAGTGATGGAGCTCAAGTTGTAGATTTGGACAAATATAATCTAGGCGTTTGTCTTTTAAAGAAAAGCGATGGTGCTACACTTTATGCTACAAGAGATATTACTGCAGCAATTGATAGATATAATAGATTCAAGTTTGACCAGATGATATACGAAGTAGGAGCAGAACAAAAACTCCACTTTAAACAGTTTTTTAAGGTTTTAGAATTGTCAGGACACTCTTGGGCAAAAGAGTGTGTTCATGTATCTCATGGATTATATTTAGATTCAGATGGAAAGAAATTTTCCACAAGAAAAGGAAAAACAGTTTACATGTCAGACATTTTAGATGAAACAATTAATTTAGCTAAAAAAGAAATAGAAAAACGAGAGAAAATTAGCAAAACTGAAATAGACAAAAGAGCAAAAGCAATAGCTCTTTCAGCAATAGTATACGGAGATCTTAAAAATTATCGAGAAAATGATGCCATATTTGATATAGATAGATTCATTTCATTTGAAGGAAATACTGGACCCTACATTCTATATGCCTATGCTAGAGCAAATAGCATTCTTGCCAAGAAAAAAGCACCAATCAAATTTGAAATTCCTGAACTTGACGAGGCAACAAAACAATTAGTATTAAGGTTGAACGAGTTTCCAGAATCTGTTTTAAAAGCATATAATCTTCTTGCACCAAACATTATTGCAAATTATGTTCATTCTCTATCACAACAATTTAACGAATGGTACCATTCTTCTCAAGTAATAGGTTCTGTTCAAGAATCATTCAGACTAAATGTCGTTAAATCCACAGTTCAAGTCATAGAAAACGCTTTAAAATTATTAGGTATTCCTCTCATCAAAAGAATGTAACAAAACTTAAATACCCTCTATTCGACGAAATTTTATGGATATAATTATATATTTATCAATTAGCACAGGCATATTAGTTATTATCTTTGTAATGCTTCTTATTTTAATTAGCTCAAAAAATCCAGATAAAAAAGAAGTTCAAAAAAAACAGCAAGGTTATAACGCTTCTGTTTTAAGAAAACATATCTCTTCTGAAACAGAAGATTAAGTTTCTTCGGACTCTAGTAATCCTTATATACTCTTCAATCTGGGCTAAATAGTAGACGAGCCGGCGCGTTTGCCCTGCGCCATTCACTAGAGGGCATCAAGTGGGCTTTAAGGAGTACGTGACATCAGATTGATTCAGTCTTGAATCAAACGTTGAAGTTTTGTCCTGTTCGATCGTGCTCCTGTAAACCGGGTCAGGTCAGGAATGAAGCAGCCCTAAGCAGGAAGTTCGGTGCTTACAGGGTTGCAAAGCTGAGGATGATTCAAGGTCAACTGTTTCAGTTTGATTGAGCAAACTCCCCGTCTACACTTTTCAAAAACATATAAAAACCAATTAACTATGTTATTATTATGAATAAGAGGGCACAATTTTTTATTATAGCAGCACTTATACTTTCTGGGATAATATTAACACTGGGAAGGGCGTACACTTCTTCAAAAATCGAACAAGATAATTTGCAAGTTTATGATCTTTCAAACGAAATTCAGTATGAAACCAGTCAAGTTATAGACAATGGAATTTTCAATCAAGAAACTTTAGCAGACATAAAACAAGATATTGAAAACCTAACTGCATATTATTCTTCTTTAAATCCAGACAGCAATATTCTTATTTTATATGGTAATTCTTCAGACATCTCACTAATAGAATATAATCTTTCATCTAAAACTATAGTAGAATCTGCAATAAATACGTCAGAAATTCTTTCAAAAACATCTCCTTCGACTTCATTCAAATTAGACAATCAACAAATTAAAGTGAAAATAATTTCTCCTCCGCAGAATCCTAGTTCATCTGTTCTTCAGGAAGTAGAGCATTCATTGATAATGAATGGTCAACAAGTTTTTTATGTCGTTGTAAGAAATAAAGCAAGGGGGCAGGATGTCGTTGTATACAGATAAAAGAGCAGTAAGCGAGATGATAAGTTATGTTATCTTAATAGTAATTGCTCTGGCTTTAAGTGTTATGGTTTTTACATATCTTAAGATTGATATTCCAAAGGAGAAGCCCCAGTGTTCTGAAAGTATAGCCCTGTCAATAAGAGATGCTAGTTGTGCAGTAGACTCTTCAAATAGTCAAATGAATCTTTCAATCTTACTAGAAAATAAAGGTTTTTTTACAATTGATGCAGTTTATGTAAGAATGGGTCTGAAAGGCAAGAAAATACTAGTTCCTTTAAACGGACCGAACAAAGAAGAACTTTCCTTTTATATTTCTTCAGGAGCAAGTCCTGGACTTTTACCACAAATAAAATATCCTTGGTTTAATACGATTCCTTCTTCAGACTTAACGCCGGCTAAAGGGAATTATACTGTTGAAGTTCAACCCGCAGTATATTCTAAAAATGAACTAACTATCTGTGATAGTGCAATAGTTAAACAAGATATAGCGTGTAAATAAGTGCAATAATCTATTTATAATGCATATCTGAGTCTTTTTTATGAAATTTGCACATCTTGGTGATTGTCACTTAGGGGGATGGAGACAACCGGAGTTACAAAAATTAAATCTCCTTTCGTTTCAGTATGCAGTAAATAAATGTATAAAAGAGAATGTAACTTTTGCTTTAATAACAGGAGATCTTTTTGATTCAGCATATCCTCCAATTGAAACTTTAAGAGATACATTCAATGAATTTAGAAAACTACAAGAAGCAAAGATTCCTGTATTTCTAATAGCGGGAAGTCATGACTATTCTGCTTCTGGTAAGACATTTCTAGAGGTATTAGACAAAGCAGGATTTTGTAAAAACGTAGCAGTTTTCGAAGAGCATAAAGGAGCAATAATGCTTCAGCCTACTCTCTATAAGGGGTTTGCTCTATACGGTTATCCTGGTAAAAAATCAGGATTAGAAGTAGAGGATATAGGAAGAATAAAAATTCAAGATGCACCAGGAATGTTCAAGATACTAATGCTTCATACTGCTATAAAAGATGCAGTAGGAAACCTTCCAATTCCATCCGTGGACGAAAAAAAGCTTCCAAAGGTAGATTATCTTGCACTTTCGCATTTACACATTGATTATAACAAAGACGGCAGAGTTTATTCTGGACCAATCTTTCCAAATAATCTCGAAGAACTAGAAGAATTACGTGCAGGCTCTTTTTATATCTTTGATGATGGCAAAATCAAAAAAGAAGTTATAAAAATAAAAGAAATTCTTCCGATAAAAATAGAAGTAACAAATGCTCTAGAAGCAACTAAAAAAATAATTGAAAAAATAGAAGAAGAGTCAATAGCAGATAAAATAGTTATATTACGTTTGTCAGGCATACTAGAACAAGGAAAGCTAACAGATATAGATTTTATAAAAATTGAGGCATTTGTTCGTTCAAAAGGAGCTTTTTCTTTTATTAAAAGCACTTCAAAACTTCATCATCTTGAGGCAGAAATAATTTTAGAACAAGTAGATGCTTCCTATTTAGAACAGCACATTCTTGAATTATTCACTCAAAAAAATCCAAGCAAATTCAATTCTTTCTCATATTCTCTATTAAAAGCACTTCAGCTTGAAAAAATAGAAGAAGAAAAAATTGTCTCTTTTGAAGATCGTTTATTAAGTGAGGTTAAAAAAATAATTGAAATATGAAAATAAAAAAGCTCCTTATTAAAAATATTAGAAGTTTTACAGATCAAGAAATTAATTTTCCCGAAGGATCTCTTTTGTTATCTGGAAATGTAGGTTCAGGAAAAACAACATTGCTTCTTGCAATAGAATATGCTTTGTTTGGTCTTCAAGCAGGACAAAAAGGAGCCGCCCTTTTAAGAAATAGCGAAGATAATGGCTCGGTAATACTTACATGCGAGATAGATAGCACTGAAGTAATTATAGAAAGAGGATTAAAGAGAGAGAAAAAGTCTATAGTCAGCGATTATGCAATTCTAACAATAAATGGTAACAGTATAGAATATTCAACAACAGAGCTAAAGTCAAAGGTTCTTAATCTATTAGGATACCCTCAAGAACTTTTAAAGAAAACAAACATGCTTTACAAATATACTATATATACTCCTCAAGAGCAAATGAAGCAAATAGTGTTGGAAGATTATGAAACAAGACTTTCCGTTCTGAGGACTGTGTTCGGAATAGAAAAATATCGTTTGGTCAAAGAAAATCTAATATTAGTGATAAATAACCTTAAAGAAGAAATGAAATCCTTTCAAATGAACGTAAAACTACTTGAGCAGGAAACAATCAAAATGCAAGAAAAAAGAGAAAGAATATTAATTTTAGAAAAGAGAAGACAAGAAGCAGAATCGGTTATATTTCAAAAAAGAGAATTAAGAAAATTGATTGAAAAAGAAGCAGAAGATATAGAAAAGAAAATCCGTGAAAAGGATCAGTACGAAAACGAGGTAGAAAAAACTTCTATTCTTATTTCTTCTAAAAAAGATAGTTTAACATCCATAGAGAAAGAGCTAACAGAACTACAGACTACATTACTTGAGGGACCAAATTACAGTGCAGAAGATTATATTAGCATAACTTCAAAAATAGCTAGTAAAAGAGAATTGATAGAATCACTTCATTCATCATATCTTACTCTTTTAAGTAAAATTCATTCTATAGAAGAAAATAAATTCGAACTTTTAGAAAAAAAGCAAAGGGTTTTTTCCATGTATTTTTGTCCAACTTGTCTTCAAAACATTCCTGAAGCACATAAACACAATATTTTAAATGAGACCGAAACAAAGCTCGTAGAAATAAAAAAACAGGTAGAAGGACTTGAATTAGAAAGAAAAAGAGTATCTTTACAATTAGCATCTGAGAAGACTGAACTTGAAAATCAAGAAAGAATAAGAGCAGATTTGGACATTCAAAAATCTAAGCTCATGTACATTGAAAGAGCAAGATTAAAGATTTTAGAGTCAGAAAAGAACAAGCAACTACTAATAAAAGATATAACTTTATTAGAAAAACATCATTTTTCATTGAAAGAACAGGTTTCAAATTTTTCAAAGTTCGACATTCAATCAAAAAGAAAGTTGGAAGAGTTAAAACATGCTTTTGTTGAAGAAAAGAATGCAGAAATAGCGCGTGCAGAAGTTAATAAAGAGTTAGAACTGACACATTCAGAGATTGCAAGGCTCAATATAGATATTATAGAAAAGGAAAAATCAAAATCAAAGCTTACAAGTATACAAGAAATGATAGATTGGCTTTCAACACAGTTCTCTGCTATGGTGTCATATATAGAAATACAAGTTATGATGAAGCTCAGACTTGAATTTTCAAGATTCTTTTCAGCGTGGTTTTCAATGATTGTAGGAGATCAATTTGAAATACAATTAGATGAGAACTTTACTCCTCTAGTTATTCAAAGAGGTATAGAAATGGACTATTCTTTTCTTTCCGGAGGAGAAAGAACAGCCGTTGCTTTAGCTTATCGTCTTGCACTTAATCAAACAATAAACTCTGTTTTGAGTAATATTAAAACGAAAGACCTCATTATTTTAGATGAACCTACTGAAGGCTTTTCAGAAGCGCAAATTGATAAGATTAGAGATGTTTTAGAGCAACTCAAGGTAAATCAACTCATAATCGTTAGTCATGAACACAAAGTAGAAAGTTTTGTTGATAATGTGATTAGAATACAAAAAGAAGGAGATATATCTAAAGTTATCACAGAACCAACTACCACAACACTTAAATATCCCTAATTCATCAAAAAAATAACAGAGGTTCTACCTTCTATAAAGAATGAATACAAATAATAATATGAATGAAGAGATTGCAAAAAATATGCTTAAAACGGGAACTGTAAACATAGGTATAGTTTGTAAAGATGGAATAGTTTTAGCAGCTGATAGAAAAATTTCATATGGAGGAGGAAGTGGAGTTTCATATGTGGGTGGAGAAATAAAGAAAATAGTGGAGGTCAATGATAAAATTATTTTAAGCATGGCTGGAACAGCATCTGATGCAGTAAGAAATATTTCAATTTTAAGAGCAGAATTAAGGATAAAAGAATTAAGAACAAAAAGAAGAATTTCGGTAAGAGAAGTAGCAGCTTTTACGTCCAATATGCTATTTCAAAATATACGAACTCCTAGCATGATTCCAAGCATTGCACATTTCCTTCTTGCAGGGAATGACGAAGAAGGGACGCATTTATTCGATATTTCTCCCGATGGATACTTAAAAAAGGTTGAAACATGTGTATCAAGTGGTTCAGGTATGCTACAAGCAGATCCTATTCTTGACTCTGAGTATCAAAAAGGAATAAGTATAGATGAAGGAATAAAGTTAGCAGTAAAATGTATTCGTGCATCTACTGGAAGAGATCCAGCAGTAGGATTAGGCTTAGATGTATATGTAATAAAAAAAGACAAAATCGAACAGGTATTAGATAAAAGATTTATCTATGACTTGAAAGATTAGATTTTTATTTTAAAATGGTAGATATTTTGAAGAGTATTAAAGAAGAATTACCAAAAGTAATCACTGACGCAGTCTTTGAAGGAGCAAATATAGTTCTATACACAAATGATAAAGAATTTTTTAGAACAGGAGACTACAAAGTTAGAGAAGTTGTTGATAAAATAAAAAAAAGAATAGAACTACGAGCAGATAAATCAATTCTCGCATCAGAAGAGGAAACAGATAAGTCTATAAGAGCATTAGTTCCTGAAGAAGCAGAAATAACTTCTATTATATTTGATGTTCAAAGAAGTGTTGTTGTAATCGAAGCCAAGAAGCCAGGAATGGTAATAGGAAAGCAAGGAGCAGTTTTATCAGATATAAAAAAATCTACTTTTTGGAATCCAGTTGTCCAAAGAAGCTCTGCTATTCCTAGTAAAATAACTGAGAAAATTCGTTCAGTTCTTTATGCAAATAATAGTTATAGACGAAAATTCTTGAATGAAATAGGAAAAAAGATTTTTGAGGACTGGAATCCTGATAAAATGGACATCTGGGTTCGTTTGACCTATTTAGGCGGAGGAAGACAGGTTGGGCGTTCTTGTTTGTTATTGCATACTCCAAAATCAAAAATTATGTTAGACTGCGGAATAAATCCTGCTTTTTCAGAGGGGCAAGAAAGATTTCCTCATTTAGATGTCTGCGAAATAGGAGATTTAAGCACGATAGATGCAGTTATACTAAGTCATGCACATTTAGATCACTCTGGACTTTTACCTTATTTATACAAAATGGGTTATCGTGGACCTGTTTACATGACCGCACCAACAAGAGATATAGCTTCTCTTCTTGCTTTAGATTTTGTAGGAGTGGCTTATAAGCAAGCAACAGCACCTATTTACAGGCAAGAGGATATCTCTGAAATGGTTAAACATTCTATATGTTTAGATTATGGAGAGGTTTCAGATGTAACTCCTGATATAAGAATTACTCTTTATAATGCAGGACACGTATTAGGCTCTGCTCAAGTGCATATTAATATTGGAAACGGGTTACATAATTTTGTTTATTCTGGAGATACAAATTACAGAAAGACTAGATTATTAGATCCTGCAGTAAACCATTTTCCAAGAGTTGAAACGATAACAACAGAATCTACTTACGGAGGTCATGAAAACATTCTTCCTCCAAGAGCGGAAAGTGAAGCAAAATTTATTTCTTTAGTTAAAGAAGCAATTGCCAAAGGAGGTAAAGTTTTACTTCCGGAATTAGGTCTAGGACACGCACAGGAAACAGTTTTAAGAGTTGAAGAAGCAGTTAGAACAGGAGAACTTCCAGATATTCCAGTTTACTTGGATGGAATGATTTGGGATATTAATGCAATTCATACAGCTTATCCAGATTTTCTCTCTACAACAATTAGAAATCAGATATTTCAGGACAATAATCCATTTACTTCTTCAATTATAAAAAGAGTAGGAAGCCCTTCAGAAAGAAAAGAAGTAATCGAAGGAGGACCTTGTATCATAATTGCTACTTCAGGTATGCTTGTGGGAGGAGCTTCAGTTGAGTATTTCAAAAATTTAGCTTCAAATGAGAAAAACATAATTGTGTTTGGGTGTTATCAAGCAGCAGGATCATTAGGGAAACAAGTTCAAGAAGGAGGAAAAGATTTTTATGTAGATGGTGAAAAAGTTGTAGTAAACATGCAAGTAGAAACAATTTCAGGATTTTCAGCTCATTCAGGGAGAAACGAACTTTTACAATACATAAGCAGAATGACTCCTAGACCTAAAAAGATTATTATCAATCATGGAGAAATTACTAGATCATTAGATTTAGCTTCTTCTCTATACAAACTAAACAGAATAGAAACAGTTGTTCCTAGGAATCTTGAGACGATAAGATTAAAATAATATTTATTAGTTAGTAAAGTAATTCATACAATTTAAAAACTCAATTTACTAAAAACAAAAATGAAGCATTCTTTGAAAATAACTCTTATTTTAATAACAATGTTTGTCTTTGCTCAACTAATAGGAATATTAGTAATACATCAATATTCACCTCAAACAAGTCAAATATCTCTAAATGGTACTTCAACTAATGTCACTTCTTATAATCTTCCATATGGATTTGAACCTCCAGAGCAAGATGCAAGTACAAACATTATTTCAATAATAATTTCATTTGCATTAGCAATAACTCTTCTTTTAATATTAATGAAATACAAAGTCGAGCTTTTTCTCAAATTATGGTTTGGAGCCGTAATTATACTTGCTCTTAGTACTACTATATTCTCATTTCTAAAACCTATTCAATATGCTTCACTAATTGCTCTAATAATTGCTCTGCCTCTAGCATATTTAAAAATTATAAAAAGAAATATTATAGTACATAATGTCACAGAGCTTCTTATATATCCTGGAATTGCCGCAATATTTGTCCCTCTTCTAAATCTAACCACTTGTGTAATTCTTCTAATTTTAATATCAATATATGATATATATGCTGTTTGGCATGCAAAGTTTATGCAAAAGATGGCAAAGTATCAGATGTCAAAATTAAAAATCTTTTCTGGATTTCTTATTCCTTATATTCAAAAGACAGAACTTACTAAGTTAAAAAACAAAAAGAAGGTAAAATTGACGGTAGCAATCTTAGGCGGAGGAGACGTAGTATTTCCAATAATTCTTTCGGGAGTAATGCTTAACTTTTACGGACTTATTCCCGCATTACTCGTTACGTTAGGGGCAACTTTGTCACTTTTTGCATTGTTCATGTTTTCAGAAAAAGGCAAATTTTATCCTGCAATGCCTTTCATAACTGCAGGTTGTTTTGTAGGATTAATTCTAGGATTTTTGCTATAGATAGGATATTTCAAGTCTTC
>JBBTAF010000049.1:0-12788 GCA_038044305.1 Nanobdellota archaeon | reverse complement strand
TGGTGATTGTGTGTGGGGTACAATCAAAGACCAGACAGAATTTAATAATTCAATGACAGTTTTATTTAGTTATGTAAAAGAGAATGCAGAAAAATCGAAAGTTATTTTTGGAGGGGGAGGATATGGAGAACCAACAGGTCAACAATACTTTACAGTATATAAAATGCCCATTGCAGTATCTCCAGAGATTTATTCAGCAATACAAAGCACACATGTATGGTTTTATTATCCAGTAAGATGGCAAGCCTCAGACTGGTATGATAAATACACGCCTAATACGACTTTTCAGTCTTTTCTTAATCTTATAGGAAAAATAATGTTGTGGTTAGCAGTAATTATAGCTATACTTTCTCCTATTTTAGTTATAAAAGAATTTTTAGACAAGAAAATAGAGTAATTAGTCTACTATTCTATAGGAATCAAAGTATTCTTTCGCCTTTTTCCATTCTTCAATCCCTTTATTTTTAATAATTATATCTGCAGTCTTTTTAGCCATATCTATTGAATGATCACTATTATTATAATTAAATAATCCAGGCCTACCAACAGTAAAAAGCCCTTTTATTTTATCAAGTTCATTTAGTACTTTACTTAGATGAACTCTATAATTAATATCATATACTGGATAAACTTTTTTTGCTCTTCTAGTTATAAAATCAAAAACTTCTCCTTCTTTGATCAAACCAGCTTTAATTAAATCAGCAATAACTATTTTCTTTATTTCTTCATCTGATTCTTTAAAAATAGAATCATTTGCATCACAAGTTATCTCAGCAGTTAAAACAGTTTTACCTTTAGGACAAACTTCATGACTAAAGCTTTTCAGCTCAGCAATTCTGTTAAAACAAAATTCCTTTTCTGGAAAAAATATCCAATTATCATTCAATGCTTTTTCTTTACTTAAAAATATATAGGCAACAATCAATGCTCTAAACTTTAATTTCTTAGACTCTTCAACTATCTCTGAAGGCATATTTTTTGAAATTAATTCTGGTAACTCATCAATAGGAATTGAGGAAACAATCAAATCCGTTTTAATTTTCATTTTCTTTCCATTTTTTATTACTTCAACATCATTTATTTTTCCCTCATTAATATTAATTTTTTCAACTTTAGAGTCAAGCATTATTTTCCCTTTTTTTTTAATAATATTTTTTTCAAGACTTTTTCCTATTTCTCCAAAACCTTTTTTTGGATAAAAGAAATACTCTGCACTTACATTTTTATCATTTTTTACCAATGCGCTCTTAAGAACATCAAATACACTACTAGCAGGAGATCTTCTTCTGGCAAGTTCTTCAGAAAGTTGTTCAGGATTTCCCCAGACTTTCTTTGCAAATCCTTCAAATACTATAGAGTATCCTGTTTTTCCGAACCCTTTAATAAAATAATCTCTATAGTTATTTACCTCTATTTTTTTTAGTTTTGCCTTAAGTAAATCAATAGCTATTCCAAAAGCAGTAGGCAAAGGTATTCCCAAAAGAAGCTGAGAAATCTTTACAGGAAAATCAAAATATTTCCCTAACAATCTTATACTATTTTTTTTAGAAACTCTAAAATAATTATCCTCGCCAACAATTCTTTTAAATTCATTTTCAATTCCAGGAAGCTGAGTATAAAACTTATGAGGACCATAATCTAAAGTAAAACCTTTATAATCAAAACTTGCACAAACTCCTCCAGTTTTGGAAGTCTTTTCAACTAAAGTAACTTCATATCCATTATTTACAAGAATTTCTCCTAACGCAAGATTAGTTATTCCCGCGCCAATAAGAACTGCCTTTTTCATTTCTAAACCTTCCTAGCCATTATAAATGTCTGTCCAAGCCAATAGGGCATCTGCTTGTGCTCTAATCCAAATGTCCTAGCAAACCACATTCCTATCTTAGAAAGTATCTTACTATAACTTCCAGCTCTAAAGCAAAGATATCCAAACTCTAGAGTTTGAAAGTAAGGTCGAATCTTAACAACCTTAAATCCAGTTTTAGCTAACATAGCCTTGATTGTTCTAGGTGTGAAATAGTACAAATGTACTGAAGTAAGAAATAGCCATTTTCTTCCCATTAATCTTGCAAGCCAACTATTAATGTCAGGATAGTTTACTATCAAAAGCCCATTTTTCTTCAAAATCCTATTACTCTCTTCTAAAACTTTCAACGGATCAGGAGTATGTTCAATTACATCCCATAATGTTAAAACATCAAAAAATTCTTTTTTATACTTTTGATCAAATATTGTTCCAGGCTTTATATCAATCCCATAATTTTTCTTTCCCCAATTAGCTAACCATCTATTAGGTTCACATCCATAAACATCCCAACCCTGCTTCTTAGCAGCTGCCAAAAAAGAACCTCCCGCAGTACCAATATCTACTATCTTTCCTCTAGACCCAAAAACCTTCGTTATTTCTCTAATTGCCTTAGAAAATGTTCTTTCTCTAGACTCTGCCTGAGAAATAAAAAGAGGGTCATCTCCCGCAGAATATGCATCCACAATAAGATTTCCTTTAATTCTAGGATTCACAAACTTCAACCCACATTTCTTGCATTCAACCAAAGGATCTATAAGTAACTCATCTCCAGAAGATCTAAACTTTTTAACTAAGTCTTTATCCTTTTCTAGTTCAGGTCTCGCAGGATAAATAACCTCAAAGTCATTAGAACCGCACAAATTACAAGGCACTTTTTCAAACATTATTTTATTAATCATCTTTAAATCGGTATTTCACAAGAGTCCAGATTGCTTCCAATCCATCCTTCCAGTTTATTTTTTTCCCTTCCTCATAGGAACGAGGTTTATAGGAAATAGGGACTTCATAAATATTTCTATACTTTTTGGCTATCTTAGCAGTTACCTCTGGCTCCCAATTAAATCCATTATTTTGTATATTAATGCCTTTTATTAATTCTGATTTAAAACACTTATAGCATGTGGCTTCATCAGTTATTTTTGTTCCATGAAGCAAATTAGTTAGTAAAGTTATTATTCTTACTCCTATTGAAGTAGACCAATAAGCCCCCGGATGTTTAAGAAAGAATTTATTATTTCTATGAAGTTCAAGGTATCTTGATCCATATACAACATCAAACTTGCCCTCAACAATAGGGGTTATTATTTTTTCATATTCATTTGGATCATATTCTAAATCAGCATCTTGAATAATTATTATATCTCCAGTCGCTTCCTTTATTCCTCTTCTGACTGCTGCGCCTTTTCCTTCATTTGGCTGTTTGTCTATAACTTTTATTCCCCTAACGCTCCTTGCAATTCTAACAGTCGCATCCATAGATCCATCACTTACTACAATTATTTCTTTCTTAACTCCAAGCCCAGATAAATCTACTGATTTTACTTGAGTTAGAACTTCAAGTATAGTCTTAGCTTCATTATATGCCGGAATTACTATGGACAAAACAACCATTCATTTTTTGAATTAACCACCTTTTAAAAATATACTGGTAGGAATAATAATAATAGATAAGGTATTTAAAAAGGATTTCGCAGTTACCATTATGAAATCAAAAGAAAAAGAAACAAAACTATCAAACTCTTTAAAACTCATTGCAGCATCTTCTCTTATAGTTCTATTCGGCACTTTATTTTCAAAAATACTAACATATGTTTACAGAATCATAATTGCCAGATCCTATGGTCCAGAATCCTACGGACTATTCAGTCTTGCACTTGTGATTGTAAGCATGTTTGCTACGATTTCATCCTTAGGATTATCAGAAGGAATTTCAAGATTTATACCTTTATTTAGAGGTAGAAATGAAAAATCAAAAATACAGTTCGCCTTTAGGTTTTTATTATATTCTCTTTTAGCTCTAGGTTTAATATTCGGAACTATATTGTTTATATCTTCCAATTTTATCGCCCTAAATTTATTCAAAAATGCAAGTCTAACTTTTTACATTCAGATTTTTAGTATCCTTATATTGTTTACTCTTCTATCAAATATCTTTTTAGGATTTCTAAGAGCATATGAAAAAGTTGTATGGTCCTCTTTTATATTCAATATAATTCAAAACGTGGTCAAATTGATTTTAATTATTCTTTTCATCCTAATAGGACTTAGAACCGAAGGTATTGCTCTTTCTTATCTAGGAGGAGTCTTAATAATGGCCATTTTCGCTTATATAGTTTGTAAAATAATTATTCCTGAAATGTTTCTTAAATCCAAAATCAATAAAGAAGGTAAAAAATTAATTATAAAAGAAATACTAGCTTATTCTTTGCCCATGATGTTTTTTGGTATCAGTTATGTCTCATTTTATTGGATAGATTCTGTATTATTAGGATACTTAAAGAATGCAGAATCATTAGGATTTTATAGTGCAGTGATGCCAATAGCACTTCTATTAACTGTTACCAGTGATATTTTTATGCAGTTATTCTTTCCATTAATTAATAAAGAGTACTCTAAAAAGAATTTTAAGCTAATAAAAGAGCTAAGTAAGCAAGTTGCCAAATGGATTTTAATAATCAATCTTCCAGTTTTCATAATCTTCATTCTTTTTCCAGGAGCAGTTATAAATATATTATTTGGCGAAACATACCTTGTTGCAGAGAACGCTTTGAGAATTTTATCTTTTGGAGGATTAGTTTCATCTATTCTAATAATTTCAAATAGTATTTTATCTATGGCTGGAAAATCAAAGACACTTTTAGCAGACATGCTTGTCGCTACAGTTTTAAATATTATCCTTAATTACATATTAATTCCTCTACCAAAAATTTGGTCTTTAGATAATTCTTTAGGCATTAACGGGGCAGCTTTAGCAACTACAGTTTCTATTTTATTCTATAACCTATTATTATTAATTCACGCCAAAAAATATACATCGATTGTCCCAATAAGAAGAAAGATGCTTTCTATATTACTTTCAGCGCTAATTCCTACAGTAGTTTTATTATATTTAAGAAGTATAATTCCAATAAGTACTATGACTCTTATAATTATTTCATTATTATTCATTTCGTTTTATATAGTTATGATATTTCTTACTAAAGGTTTAGACAGAAATGATATCAAAATATTAAGTTTGATAAAAAACAAAATAAAATTGTCAAAAACCACACACTAAAAGAGAAGTGCGATAAAGATAGTTATTGACATATAAATTCCTGCTTATAGCATAGTTTATATATAATACACCTCACAAATTTTAATGATAAAAAATTTGATTATTGCTGGTGAAGCAGGACAAGGCGTAAATATCTTGGCAGGTTGGATATCTCGGGGTCTAATAGACAAGGGATTTTTTGTGTTTAATTCAAGAGAATACGAATCAAGAGTTAGAGGAGGGTGTAATCATAACACAATAACCATTTCAGAAAGTCCAATTCACAGTTCATCAAAAAATGCAGACGTCATAATTGCGTTAAGCGAAAAAACTTTAGCAATTCATAAAGCAAATTTAAATAGTGAAGGTATCATCTTGTTCGGAGTTGAAAATAATGCATTTTATGCAGGCAGTATTTTTAAAATTTTTAGTTTAAGTTTCGATATTCTTGATTTGGAGTTAAAAAAGTTAAAAAACTATAGCTCAAATATAGAATCGGCTAAAAAAGGATTTGATTCGGAAAAAAGAAGCAGGTCACTAGGTCATTTTAAGCAAAAAGAGAAAATACAATTTATGAATGGAAATGAAGCAATAGCTGAAGGAGCAATCCTATCAGGAGTAGAATTTTATTATAGCTATCCTATGACTCCTGCAACCGGCGTATTAACAGAATTGTCCCAAAGAGAATCAAAAGGAAGTCATATAACTGTTGAATTAGAAGGAGAAATTGCCTGCGTAAATGCGGCTATAGGCAGTGCAGTTATGGGAGCTAAATCAATGGCAGGTAGTTCAGGAGGAGGATTCGATTTAATGACAGAGTCTCTGAGTTTAGCAGGAATGGCAGAGATTCCTTTAGTTCTATATCTTTCACAAAGACCTGGGCCTTCAACTGGACTTGCAACCTACACTAGTCAAGGAGATCTAAACATGGCACTATATTCTGGGCACGGAGAGTTTATCAGAATAGTTGTTGCTCCCGGAGATGCAAAAGAGTCTATTGAAAAAACATCAGAGATATTTTATTTTACTCAAAAATACAAAATTCCAGGGATTCTAATGTCTGATAAGCATCTAGTTGAAAGCTATTACAGTTTTATAGGTGACGCCAAAATAACTCCTTCAACTAAATCAAATATTTGGCCTAATAGATACAATAGCTATGAATCAGATGAAAATATGATTGCTACAGAAGATCCAATAATAATAAAAAATAACATAAAAAAGAGAATTGAAAAGGCAAATAAATTACTTGAAGAAATAGAGGGATTTGAGCCTATAAAAATATACGGCAAAGAAAAGAGTAAAAATCTAATAATTGGTTGGGGTAGTACAAAAGGAGTTATAATTGATGCCATAGATAATAAAGATTGCAAGTTTTTACAAGTTATTTATCTAGAACCATTTAGCAGAAGAATTAAAGAGGAAATAAAAAATGCAGGTAATGTAATTATTGTTGAGAACAATAGCACATCTCAGTTGTCAGAACTTATTACAAAGAAAACAGGTTTTTTTATAAAAGATGACAATAAAATTTTAAAGTACGATGGAAGACCATTTACATTAGAAGAACTGTCAAACGAAATTGAGAAGAGGATAACATGACTGACAAAACAAATCTTAGAACAAACGCAGAAGTTACATGGTGCCCAGGATGTCATAATTTTAGGGTGTTATTTGCAGTTCAAAAAATAATAGAAGAAGAGATAAGAAAAGGTAAGAAAAAAGAAGATTTTGCAATAGTATGTGGAATAGGATGTCATGCAAAGATATTTGACTATCTTGATCTTCCCGGTATAAATACTTTACACGGAAGAGTCACTCCCACATGCCTTGGAATGAAACTTGCCAAACCTGATTTAACTGTTTTAGGTTTCTCAGGTGATGGTGATGCTTATGCAGAAGGAATGGAGCATTTGATTCACATGTCTAGATATAATTCAAATTTCAAATATCTAGTAAGTAATAACCAAGTTTTTGCATTAACTTTAGGGCAACCAACGCCTACAACTGAATTAGAATACATTGACAAAACAAATCCTTCTGGTAATAAATTGACTCCTCTTAATCCAGTCAAACTTATGCTCTCAGTAGGTGCAAGTTTCGTAGCAAGAATTGGTAGCGATATAGAGGGCATAAAAGAAGTCTTAACAGAAGCTATGCGTCATAAAGGATTTGCATATATTGAAATACTTCAGCCATGCATCATTTTTCACAATTCGACAAATTATCAAAAAAGATTTTATAACATACAAAAAGAAGGACACGATAAAACAAATTTAGCTAATGCTTTAATTAAGGCTGAAGAATTTGATTACAATTCAAAAGACAGCAGAATTCCTGTGGGAATATTCTATCAAAAAGAGAAAATAACATTTGAAGAATTGATATTAGAAAAGAGAAAAAACTTTAAGCATTTAAATAACATTTAAATAACATTTAAATACACCAATTAACTATAGTTAACTAATGACTAATAAAATAATTCATCCACAAGAAATAGCAATTTGGTATATTTTCCCTTCAATTAGGAGAGAATTATCAATAGCAATGAAAAAACAGGGAATTGAACAAAAAAAGATCGGCAAATTATTAGGAGTAACCAGTGCAGCAATATCTCAATATTCTAATAAAAAAAGAGCAAATGGAATAAATTTTAATTCTTCAGTTCAGAAATTAATATTACAAGCCTCAAAAAGAATTGTCGCAGGAGAAAAAAGTGTACTCTTTGAGATGCAACATATTTTAAAAAAATCAGAAGTGCAGGAAATTATATGTCAGATTCATAAAAAGAAGAGTAAAATATCGGGAGAGTGCAATTTATGCATAAATTAACAAATGATATTTACACTGATTATGCAGCAACTACTCCTATAGATAACGAAGTTTTAAATGTAATGAGACCTTATTTCTTAGATATTTATGGCAATCCTAGTAGTTTTCATTCTAAAGGTTTAGAAGCAAAAAATGCAATGGATCAAGCAAGAAATGTAATATCAAATATACTAAACTGTAATTCTGATGAAATAATATTTACATCAGGAGGAACTGAAAGTATTAATCTCGCGCTTAAGGGAATAGCTCAGGCATACAGACTTAAAGGAAACCATATAATCACATCTAAAATTGAGCATCACGCCGTAATAAACACTTGCAAATTTTTAGAAAAAAATGGATTTGAAATTACATATCTTGATGTAGACAAATACGGATTGGTTAATCCAAACGATGTGCAAACAGCAATAACTGATAAAACAATCCTCATTTCAATAATGTACGCAAATAATGAAATAGGAACTATTGAGCCAATACAAAAAATAGGAGAAATAGCTAAGTTAAGAAAAGTTTTATTTCATACAGATGCATGTCAAGCCGCAGGAGTATTAGATTTAAATATTAAAAATCTGAATGTAGACTTATTATCTCTAAATGGAAGCAAAGTTTATGGACCTAAAGGAGCAGGAATTCTATATTTAAGAAAGGGAGTAAACATAGAACCCCTAATTCATGGTGGAGATCAAGAGAAAGGTATTCGTTCTGGAACAGAAAATATACCCTCAATAATAGGTTTCGCCAAAGCGTTAGAACTATCTCAAAAAAATAAAGAAATAGAGAATACACGATTAAAAGAGCTTAGTTCTCATTTAATAAATAATTTACTTAAGATTCCCAAGACTCGTTTGAACGGGCATCCTACACAAAGACTTTCAAATAATGTTAATATCTCGTTTATGGATATAGAGGGTGAAGCAATGTTATTACACTTAGATAAACAAGGGATATATGCTTCAACAGGTTCGGCATGTGCATCAAAAAGTCTTGAACCAAGTCATGTTCTAAGTGCAATAGGATTGTCTTACGAAGGAGCTCATGGAAGTATAAGATTTACACTTGGAAAAAACACTTCAAAAGCAGATATAGCAAAGATTATACAAGTAATGCCCGAAATAGTTAACAATTTGAGAAATATTTCGCCAGTAAATCTTAGCATGGAGCATTTTCAATGACCGAACCAATTACTCATTCAGATGTAAAAGCTAAAGTAGATTCAACAAAATGGTTTTATACAGATACGGTTAAAAATCACTTTTTTAAGCCACAAAACTTTTTAGACGGAAAAGAAGTTGAAAGTTATAATCCCGATGGAATTGGATTAGTAGGTTCTCCAGCATGCGGTGATATGATGAAGGTATGGATTAAAGTAGATAAAATACAAGATAAAATAACTGAGATGAAATGGCAAACATTTGGATGTGCTTCAGCAATAGCTTCAACATCAATGTTATCTGTAATGATTAGTGAAAAAGGAGGAACGAAAATTGAGGATGCTCTTAAAATAAAACCTCAAAATATTGTAGAAAGACTTGGCGATCTTCCAGCAAGAAAATTTCATTGCTCAGTTCTAGGAGATAAAGCACTAAGGGCTGCGATAAATGACTATTTCAGAAAAAGTGGGCAATTAAACAGACTTCTTCAGGAAAATGCTAGAGTTATTGATGAAGAAACAAAAGTTACTGATAAAGATATCGAAGAAGCAGTTCTTGAAGGAGCAGATACTTTTGAAAAGGTACAACACAAACTAAAAGTAGGTATAAGCAATAAATCTTGTATACCTGAAGTTGAACAATTAATACGATTTTATAGAGAAAGATATTTTGGCAATTAAACAAATATTTAAAAGTAATAAACACTACTCGAAAAAATGAATAAAGTAACCATAGACAAAAAAAAGTGTATAGGATGTGGGTTATGTGCTACTTTATGTGAATCAGTTTTTGAGATGAATGGAGATAAAGCCAAGGTAAAAACTGCAAAAACTTTATTACCTTGTGCAAAAGAGGCAGCAGATGCATGTCCAGAACAAGCAATCAAAATAGAGGAAATTTGATATGGTCAAGCTAAAAATTACCAAAGAACAAAAAATAGGAGAAATACTAGCTCACAATCCTAAGGCCGGAGAAATCCTTCTTAAAGAAGGGTTAAGTTGTGGTTGTTGCCCAATTGCGATGGATGAAACACTCGATGAAGGATGTATTTTGCATGGAATAAATACAGACAAAATACTCAAAAAATTAAACAAACTAAAGTAGTTTATAGTCCAAGATAATGCTCCTTTCTAAATATTCTATTATAAGCATAGCTATATTCTCCAAGATAAATCATTTTAAGCATATTTTTGATTGAATACTTAGTATTTTCTATCTTATTTATCATTTCACCAACTTCAGTCATAATAACTGGATGTTTTTGATGCCACTTGTTCTTTAGCATATATTTAACGACAAAATTAGGTATTAATTTATTACCTATAAAGTAAAAATAATTCATCATAGGAAACTTTTGAGCTTCGCCCCTATTCATAACCTGCCCTCTCAAATTTTTATCCATACTAGCGATCTGTTCTTTTTTTATTCTACCTTCTTTTAAAGCCATGTTAGTTATTTCAAATCCAGGATAGTAAACAAGTCTATTTCTCTGTACCTTAAACGGTTTCTTAAGTTTTAGAAAGAAGTTTATTCCTTCTTCTATATCCTTAGAAGTTTCAAATTCTGAGAAAATAATATCATAACCATGAACAACATTTAATTTATACAATATTCTATCTGCTCTAATTATGTCATCATTACTATCAAATCTGCCAAATACTTTTCTGATTCTTTCTGAACCGCTTTGAACTCCCATATCAAAGAAATCTATTCCTGCCTTCTTAAGAAGAATCATACTTTCTTCCTTGACAAATTTAGGATTTCCATATGCAAAAAATGGTAAGTTTATATGTTTCTTATATTTGTCAGCAAACTCTCTCAACCAATTCAAGTCAGTCATAAAAACATCATCCCAAAATGCAACATTAGTCATCTTAGGAAATATTTTTTTAGCATGGAGTAATTCTCCAATAACAGAATCAACACTTCTTCTTCTTAGATATTTATGTTTAAAAGTTTTATTATAAAAATGATTTATGCAGTATCTACAGGAAAAAGGGCATCCTCTAGAGAAACAAATGTTATATCCATATTTAAGATGAGGCAAGGGATTCTTGTTATAAACTCTATTCCCAATAATATAGAGTTTATTTTTATCCGAAAAATCTGGAATCGGAAGCAAATTTAAATCTTCGACCAATGGTCTAAAATCATTTTTAACTATATTGTTTTTCTTTTTAACCCAAACATTTTTTATTTTATTCAATGATTTACCATTTTCTATAGCTCTAAGAACATCGATTGCAGCACCATCTCCTTCTCCTCTTACTATTATATCTACATATTTCAAACACATTTCAGGAGCTATAAGAGGTTGAACCCCTCCCCAAACGATTTTTCTATCTTTAAGAATCTTTGATACTTTAACTGCAGTCCAAAAACTAATAGAATTAACACTCATCATAACCACATCTGGATTAATTTTATCAATTTCTCTTTTAAGAACTTGTAACTCTTCTTCAGATACTGGAGTTATCTCTAACAAAAGTCTTCTAAAATGAATTGTAGTAATGTTATATCCTGCTTTTTCTATTAGTGAATGTAAATATGCGGCAACCATATTTGTGTCTCCATGAAGATTTACAAAAACAACTTTCATGACATATACACCATTTTATTATTTAAAAACTCTTACAATAAGTTTAAGAGGTGCTTTTAGATAATAATCTCTTTTCTCCTTATCTTTTCTTACTAAACTATCTTTTAATCCAACATAATAATTATAACTTCTCCAAAGAAAGAAGGTACTTCTCTCAAAAATTTTGGAAACTATAGGGATATTAGGATTATTTAAGAAAAATCTTACTAAACTTGCAGGTAAATTATACTTAGAGTAAAGAACGAACAGAGTATTTATTCTGCTATTATTCAAAAGCATATGATTTTTTAGATATACCTCTTTTAAATCGTCCTTTATTTTCCCCTCTTTTTTTGCTCGATCATATAACCCAGTTCCAGGATACAATGTTAGAGAGAACAACGATAAGGTATAAGGTTTTTTAAGCGAAAGTACAAATTCAAGCGATTCTTTTCTCGTTTCTTCAGTTTCCCAATAGTTATCAAGTATAAAATCATAACATATATCAACTTTATATCTGTAATTTTCAAGCATTTTTACAGCTTTAATAACCGAATTCTTCAATGCATACCTTCCGTATATTTCCTTATTTACAAAATCACTTATGCTTTGTATTCCAATTTCAAGTCTAACCATTCCTGCTTCAAGTAAAATTTTTAACTTTTCTTCAGTTATTGAAGTAGGAGTAGACGCACAAAAGAAAGGCATATCAATTTCTTTTTTATATCTCTCGCAAAATACTTTTAAATTCTCAAAGGACTGAGCACAAAAATCATCATCCACAAATCCAATTATTTCATATTTAGGTAAAAATCTTTTTATATTTTTTAATTCTTCAATTATATGGTAGTTGCTTCTTCTTCTTATTCTTGCAAAATCTTTATCAATTTTTATAAGACAATCATTCAAACAATACTTGCATCTATAAGGGCATCCCCTGCTAGTCAAAATATAGTAGTACTTTCTATAAAATGCGTTTATTAGATTGCGAGTCTTGTTTAGGTTTTTAATTATACCATTATGATAATAAAAAATCTTTTCAAAATGAAATTTTGGAACAGGGAATTTTGAAAGATCATTAGTTATTTTTCTTAGTCCATTTTTGATAATTTTATCGTTTTTCTTAGTCCAGATATTTTTTATATTATCAGTTCTTTTTTT
>JBBTAF010000048.1:18201-31067 GCA_038044305.1 Nanobdellota archaeon | reverse complement strand
AAAAGCATGTTTTGTTTGGGGAGGAACTCTTGGTCTTGCTCCTGCTGATGATAAAATAATAAAAATAGAAAAAATACTTAAGTTAGATCCAGAATCACAACTTCTTGCTTCAATTTTGTCCAAGAAGCTTTCTGTAGGAAGTACACATGTTTTGATTGATATTCCATATGGAGAAGGAGCTAAAGTAAGTAAAAAAGGTGCTGAAAAATTAGGTGAGAGATTTTTGTGGCTTGGAAAGAAATTGGGTCTTAAGATTAAAGTTATTTTTACGCTTGGTAATCAACCAATAGGTAATGGAATTGGGCCTGCTTTGGAGATGATGGATGTTCTTAGGGTGCTTAGAAGAGACAATCCTCCTAAAGATCTTGAAACTAAGGCTTTGATGATGGCTGGAATTTTAATAGAAATGGTTGGAAAGGCAAAAAATGGAAAGGGAGAAGAAATGGCATATAAACTTCTTGAGTCTGGAAAAGCATTAAAAAAGTTTGAAGAAATTGTAAATACACAGGGTAGAGTAAGAGATGGACTTAAACTTGCAAAATATAACCAAACAGTTAAAGCTGAAAAATCAGGATTTGTAAAAAAGATAGATAACAAAGAAATGAATAATCTTGCTACAATTATGGGTTGCCCAGTTGATAAAGGAACGGGAATTTACTTATTTAAGCACATTGGAGATAAAGTTGAAAAGGGAGATGATTTGGTAACTTTTTATGCTGAAGCTAAGGAAAAACTGAATGAAGCGTTAATGATATTTAAGACCAAAATGCCTATTGAAGTGAAGTAGTGTATTTTAAAATCGAAAACACGATGCGCTGTGGTTTGAACGTTCTTGACAGTATGATACTCTAGAAATCTTCTGATGATTAATGCTAATTGTGTAGTCCCTATCAAGTTAATAAAACTCTTGAAATAGGACGAAAGGTATTTAACCTTGAAGGAAGATAATGATTTAGGGTGAATCATGTTATCAAAAGAGGAGATAAAATGGGCTAAAAAGTACTGGACTAGTACTAATTACTTGTCGGCTGCGGCAATTTATCTTAAGGATAATTTCCTTCTTGAAAGAAAATTAAGACCTGAGGACATAAAAGATTCTCTTTTGGGTCATTGGGGAACGTGTCCTGGAATAAACTTTATTTATACGCACCTTAATCTAATTGCTTTTAAAAATAAACAGAGCATTCTTTTAATAACTGGACCAGGTCATGGATTTGCTTCCATTCTTGCTAATCAGTTTATTGAAGGAAGTATTAGGAGATATTATCCTGAAATGACTCATGATAAGGCAGGTATTGGAAATTTGATAAAATCATTTTGCTGGCCTGGAGGATTTCCAAGCCACATTAATCCTGGAGTTTCTGGATGTATTCATGAAGGTGGAGAATTAGGATATGCATTGGGAAAGGCATTTGGAGCAGCATTTGATAATCCTGATTTGATTACTGCAGTTATAGTTGGTGATGGAGAATGCGAGACTGGATCTACTGCCACTGCATGGCATAGTAATAAGTTTCTTAACCCTGAAAAAGATGGTGCAGTTTTGCCTATCGTTCATTTAAATGGATTCAAAATAAATAACCCTAGCATATATTCTACAATGAGTGAGAGCGAATTAAACTCTCTTTTTGTAGGTTATGGATATAATCCTCGATTTGTGAGTGCAAATCATGAGGATATGGGCAAGGCAATGAATTGGGCTTATTTAGAAATAAAGAAGATACAAGAAAAAGCAAGAAAAGGAATGTTGAAAGAAAATCCTAAATGGCCTGTACTGATTGTAAAAACTCTTAAGGGATGGACTGGGGTCAAGGAGTTTATGAAAGAAAAAATTGAAGGAAGTTTTAGAAGTCATCAGGTTCCTCTAAAAGAAGCAAAGACTAATATAAAAGAACTGAAGGCATTAGAAGAGTGGTTAAACAGTTATCAACCAGATAAATTATTTCCAGATGGAAAAATTGATGAAGAGACTTTGAAGTTTGTACCAGAAGGAGATTTAAGGATTGGAATAAATCCTCATGCAAATGGAGGAAATATGCTTAAGGACTTGAATTTGCCTGATTCTAAAGAATTTGAAGTCAAATTCAAAAAAATTGGGACAACATTTGCGGGATCAATGATGATATTAGGAAAATATCTTAGAAAATTAATTGAATTAAATAAAGAAAATAATTTTAGAATAATGAGTCCTGATGAACTTGTTAGTAATAAGTTGAGTGAAGTGCTTAATGTTACTGGACGTGCTTACGATTGGAAGACAAGCAAGGAAGAGACTAGAGATAGTAAATTATCAAAAGATGGAAAAGTAATGGAAATGCTTAGTGAACATACTCTTCAAGCTTGGCTTGAAGGATATATTTTAACTGGAAGGCATGGATTGTTTCCAAGCTACGAAGCTTTTCTTCCAATTGTTGATAGTATGGTAAGTCAGTACCTTAAATTCTTGGAGACTATGCACGATGCCCCTTGGAGAATGCCTGTTGCCTCCTTGAATTATATTGTTTCTTCTGTTTGTTGGAGACAAGACCATAATGGATTCAGCCATCAGAATCCTGGATTTGTAAGCAATTTACTTAACAAAGCTAAGGAAGAAAAATATGTAAGAATTTACTTTCCTGCTGATTCAAATATGTTGCTTGTGACTATGAATGATGTTCTTAGGAGTAGAAATAGAGTAAATGCTATTGTTTCAGATAAGCAACTTATAAGACAGTGGCAAAGTTATGAAGAAGCAGTTGCCCAGTTTAATGTTGGAGCAGGAATATGGGAGTTTGCGAGTGATAAAAATCCTGATGTTATCTTAGTTGGTTGCGGAGATTATCAAACACAGGAGATGTTGGCTGCAATAAAATTACTGAAACAAATGACTCCTGATATAAAGCTGAGATTTGTAAATGTGAATGAATTGAATGTTCTTGGAAGAGAAGGATTTTATCCTAATGCATTAAGTGACTCAAAATTTAAGGAATTATTTACTGAAGATAAGCATGTTATATTTTCATTTCATGGATATCCTGCAACGGTAAAACAACTTTTATTTGATAGACCCAATACTCTACGGTTTCACGTGCATGGTTATACTGAAAGAGGAACTACAACTACTCCATTTGATCTTCTTATTAGAAATGGAGTTAGTCGATATGATATTGCAATTAGAGCAATAAAGCATGCTGAGAAAACAAATTCAAGAGTTGCTTCAAAAGCAAAAGTTGCTATTGCTAAGCTAGAAAGTAAAATTACTGAACATAGAGAGTTTATTCTTAAAAACGGAAAAGATCCGGAGGAAATAAATGACTGGATCTGGTAAAACTCTTATAATAAATACCGGAAGTTCTAGTTTGAAGTTTAGGTTGTATGAGAACGAGAGAATTTTAATTGATGGTGAGATTGAAGGAATAAAAGATGGATATTCAAATGCTACTAAAAATGTTATTGAAAGAATAAAAAAATATAACATAAAGACTATAAATAAAATTGTATACCGTATCGTTCATGGGGGGAAAATGAAATCTCCTTCTATACTGACTCCAAAGTTAATGAGAAAGATAAAGAGTCTTGCTCCACTAGCTCCTTTGCATATGCTCCCTGTAATAAAAGTTATTGAGGCTCTGAAAATAATAGACGCAAAGGAGATTATTTGTTTTGATACTTCATTTCATTTAACTATACCTGAACTGGCTAAAAGATATGCTATTCCTGTTGAAATTGCAGATAAAAATGGAATAGAAAAATATGGATTTCATGGATTGGCTCATGAATGGATGTTTAGAGAAATTGAAAGAAGAACTGGCGAAAAATATTCTAAAGTTATAAGTTGCCAGTTGGGAAATGGTGTAAGTATTTGTGCAATTAAAGATGGAAAAAGTATAGATACAAGCATGGGATTTACCCCTCTTGAAGGTTTAATGATGGGAACTAGAAGCGGAGATATTGATCCTGCAATTATAGGTTATTTATCTATAAAAGGAAAGAGTGTTAGTGAAGTCATGAGCATGCTTGAAAATGAAAGTGGATTTAAAGGTATAACCGGAATAAGTGATGTAAGAGAAATTATAAAAATGAAACGAAATGGAAACAAAAGAGCAAAGATTGCTTTAGAGATGTTTGCTTATAGAGTTAAAAAGTATATTGGAGCATATGCTGCAGCATTAGGAGGTGTTGACTTAATTGTTCTTGGAGGAGGAGTTTCTAGAGCAGGAGAAATAAGAGAAAAGATATTATCTGATATTGAATATTTGGGAGTTGAGTTAGATGCAAACAAAATTAGTAGTCCTTCTCCTGTAAAAATAAGCAAGGGAGACGTTGATGTTTGGGTTATTGAAAGCGATGAACAGGAAATTATGTTTGAAATGACTAGAAAAATTTAGCTTGCAGTTATAACCCCTAAGAGGGTTATCGTAACCTTTATAAGGGTTATAGCTGTCTTTTTACTATGAGTTTATTGAGTTTACTAAAGGATCCACGAGCAAGAAAGATATTTGGAAAGAGAGAAATGAAGATTATAGAAAAACAGATGTTTGGTCTAAACTTAACTCAGTCTGAAAAAAATCGATTATCTCGTAGCATTAGAGTTAAATTGTCTTTTATAAAAGATATCTCAAAATTTGAGAGTGATTTTGAGTTAATTCATGGAACAAAGGTAAAAGAGATTATTAATTCTACTTTAGAAATAATAAAAAATGACTTTCTTTTTTATAATATTTCTCAAATCATTTTGTTTGGCTCTACAGTCAGTAGGAAAAGACATCTTGAATCTGATATAGACATTGCTGTTAAATTTAAGGATATATCCTTTGATGAAGCAACCAGATTTAGAATACGAGTTATGAGTAAAATAAAGGAAGGTCTGGATTTACAAGTCTATAATGTTCTTCCAGATAAATTAAAAATAGAAATAGATAAAAGTGGAAGGGTTTTGTTTCAAAAATGAATGAAGTTTTAAAAGATAAGCTTGAAGAACTAGAAAAGTATGTTTTCGAACTTGAAGACAAAGTTCCTCAAGACAGAGAGGATTATCTAAAAGATAGAGATAAACAACTAATCTGTGAGAGATTGTTTGAAATTATTATTGAAGCAACTATAGATATAATATTCATATTTATTCATGAAAAAAAGCTTTCAACTCCAGAAGATGATGAAAATGCTTTGGAAGTTTTAAAAGATAAAAATTTTATTTCTAAAGACCTATGCACTAGACTGCGTGAAGCAAGAAGAATGAGAAATATTATTGCTCATAAGTATGGAAGAATTAATGCTTCTATTGTTTTTGATTCAATTAGCCAAGAGATTCCTCGAGATGTTAAAGAGATTATGTCTGTTATTAGAAATAATTTAAAATGATTTTGAAAGAGATGAACAGATATTGTATTTAATAAAATTGTACTAAAGGAGATAATTTTTATTAGAAGATAATTACCTATTAAACTTTCACAGTGTATTCGAAATAATCGTCAAAAGGATTTTCCAATTGCATCATTTTTTTTATTGAAAGATGTTCAAAATAACGTCTAAATGGACGCATTGAATTTCCATGAGCAGAAATCGCAATGTTTATTTTTTTGTTCTTTATTATTCTTAACATATCTATTATGAATGATTTAACTCTTCTTTCGACCATTTTTATTGATTCTCCTCTTGGAGGTTTTTTAGTATAACTTCTTCGTATTATATTAAGCTCTGATCTACCTAATTTATTTATCAGTTTTATCCTTTCTTTATTTAAATGATCTATTCTATGCCAATGGAGAAGAGTTTTATACTCATTTTCACCTATTGTTTTTACGAAAGATGAATGATGTTTACCTTCGAGAGTGCCATATGATCTCTCACGAATTCTTTTATCCGTAATTATTTTAGTTTTAGGATGATATTTTAAAACTTCTTTTAGAGTCTGCTTTGAACGAGATAAGTCTGACTGAAAAGCTAAATCTATTTTTTTGTTTTTTAATTTTATTGCAACTTTTTGTGCCTGACGCTTGCCTTTAGGAGTTAGTTGTGAATCTTTCCAACCTGTAAAAATATGCTCTCTGTTGTAAAAAGTTTGTCCATGTCTAAATAAATATATTTTACATATCTTTTTCATTTTAGTGTCGTCTTATCTAAATTATAGGAATAATGTTATTAAAAATCTATTTATCTATCTCTATTTGTATCTTTCTAGCTAACCTATATTCTTTCATTGCTTCAATTGCAAGTATTGTTTCTGGTTTGTCCACCAAATCCCATCCACCTTCTTCAGCCCATCTAGTGGATGCAGATTGCAAGTAAGTTTCTGCTTCAAATGAATTTGAAAAACCGTGAAAATTCGTATCCTTTTTTGGGTCTAATGAATATACCCTTCTCGCTGCAACCATTGCTATATTGCTAAGACTATGACTAATTAATCCTGAAACTCTTGTTTTTTCTTCATTAACTCCCCTCTTTTTTCCTAACTCATAGCTCTCTGAAGAGGGTCTGTTCACAGAACCTACTGTTAATAGTATTACTGTTGGAACTAAGAGACTTAAACGCAAGGATTTCATGATGTTTGACTGAAATTATACTTTAAAAATGTAATGATAGATAGGTCTTTTTTCCTAATTTCTTTTCTATTTCTAAAAGTCTGTTGTATTTTGCAAGTCTTTCTTTATTGTGTACTGATCCTGCTTTGATGAACTTTACTCCTAACCCTACTGTAAGATCAGATATACTTGTGTCCATAGTCTCTCCTGATCTGTGAGAAATTATGCAAGTATATCCTGCCTTTTTTGCAAGATTAACAACATCAATAGTTTCGCTGACTGTGCCTACTTGATTTAGTTTGATTAAAATTGCGTTTGCTGATTTATATTTTATTCCATTTTTTAGTCTTGCTTTGTGGGTAACAAAAAGATCATCACCAATAATTAAAATATTTTTTTCTAAATTCTTGGAAATTACAGAATAACCTTTCCAATCATCCTGCTGTAGTGGATCTTCAATTGAAATAATTGGATACTTTTTAATCCATGAATTGTAAAGAGAAATTATTTCTCCCCTGTCTAATACTTTTTTATCTTTTTTTAAATTATATTTTCCGTTCTTATAAAATTCAGAGGATGCTACATCTATTGCCAAATAAATATCTTTTCCAGGAATAAGCCCTGCTTCTTTTATTGCTTGACAGATTAATTCAAGGGCTAATTCGTTTGAATTTAAAAATGGAGCATATCCTCCTTCATCACCTAATTTTGTGCTTAATCCTTTTGAGATTAATATTTTTTTTAATGAATCAAAAACTTTATAGCCATTTTTAATTGCTTCTTTAAAAGATTTTGCGGATAGAGGAAGAATCATAAACTCTTGAACGTCTAAACCATTTGATGCGTGTTTTCCTCCATTAAGAATATTAAACATTGGGACTGGCAAAAAAAGTTTTTTTTGTACTGAGAGATTTTTAAAATAGATATAAAGAGGAATCTTTTCTTCGTCTGCTGCTGCATGAGCAAATGCTAATGATACTCCTAGAATTGCGTTTGCTCCCAATTTAGACTTGTTTTTTGTACCATCTAGTTTTATCAATTTATTATCAAGCGTTTTTTGACTGAATTTTTTTCCAATAATTGAAGCTTTAATAAAATAATTTACATTCTTTACTGCTTTAAGCACTCCTAAACCTTTGTATCTTTTTCCGCCATCTCTAAGCTCAAGAGATTCATATTTACCTATTGATGCTCCTGAAGGAACTGCTGTTTTTCCGTATCCTTTCTCAAGCCAAATCTCTACTTCTATGGTTGGATTTCCTCTGGAGTCTAGAATTTCTTTTGCTTTTATGTTTTTTATTGTGTGCATCCCATTAAAAGTTTCTTTTTTCACCATACTTGAATTATGTAAAAGTGGTTAATAAAGGTTTTTTATTGATAAAACCTTTATTGAATTTGAAACTTAATTGCTATCTTGTCTTTGCGACTCTACTTGAGCAATGAGTTTGCTGACCTTTTCAGCAGCATCTGCATTCACTGAAATACTGTCAATGCCTTCTGCAAGAAGGAATTTTACCATTTCTTCTTTGCTTCCTGCTTGCCCGCAAATACTAGTTTCTATTTTGTACTTTTTACACTTGCGTATTACATATCTTAATGAAGAAAGAACTGCAGGGTTCATTTCATTAAACAAAGATTGAACTTCTGAATTGTTTCTATCTATTGCTAGAGTATATTGAGTTAGGTCATTTGTTCCAAAACTTATAAAATTGATCCCTTCCTTACAAATGTCTTCTATAATTTGAACAGCTGCAGGGGTTTCTACCATTATACCTATTTTTACGTTTGGAAGAATTCCTATTTCTTGTGCAATCTTCTTTGTTTCTTGAACTTCTGATAGGCTTATTACCTGTGGAACCATTATTCCGAATATCTTATCAGGATGTACTCTAGCCAGTTCTATAAGTGCTTTAACTTCAGTAGTCATAATGTCTTTATGCTTAAGACTAAATCTTACTCCGTGATCCCCAAGCATAGGATTTCCTTCTTTTTCATGAGGGGCACCCTCAAGATGCTCAAACTCGTCGCTCCTTAAATCGGATGTTCTTACCCATATTTCTTTGAATGGCTCTGAAAGTTTTTTTAATCCTTTAAATATAATATCAAAATAAGGATTCATATCTTTTTTCTTTGCAAAATAAAGAGGATGTTTTCCTGATTCTGCAATAATTCCTTCAAGACGTACAAGACCAACTGCTAAAATTCCACTTTTTGCCGCTCTTTCTGCGAACTCTGGAATATCTACTATAACTTTTAGATGAAGATTTGTTGGAACGGCTGGATTTATCTCTATTGTTTTTGTTTCTCCTTTTCCTTCATAGACTTTTCCTGCACTTCCATCAACTGTAATTATTTCTCCTTCCTTTAGTGTTGAGGTTGCTTTGCCTGTTCCAACAACGCAATTTTTAACAACTATTGGTGTAAAAAATTTAGTAAAAACTATATAATTATTGTTATCTTTTACTTCTATATTGAATACATCCTCTAATTCTTCTCTTTCTAATCTTTTTATTCTTAAAGCTCCAATATCTGAATTAACCAATTCAAGTAAATTCTTTTTATCTTCTGACTCAACATAGGGAATTATTTTTTCAAGGATCTCTCTTTCACTTATCAAACAATTATTTTTAACGAAAGACTTAATTCCTTTTCTGCCTGGAACAATTCTATGCGAAAAGAATTGATTAGCAGAGAAATACGTATCTCCTGTTGATTTAATTGAACTTGGTATTTTAATACGTTTTAGATAGGGTTTTAATTTGTCGAATCCAGAGGTAATATAAAATCGAAACTCATTGTTCTCTTTTTTCACTCTATAATTAAAACCTAATCTTAAACATCCCAATATCAAAGATTTTAAAAGTGGTATGTCTTTGGCATCTATACTAACTTTTATACATCTTCCTCTTTTAATAAAATTGCCATCTCCATCTATAAGCGCCGCAAAATAATATTTAATTGAATCTAATGAACAATTTAGTATATACTTTTCTAAATTTGAATAAATCTCGAGTAAGTCTTGAGTAATATCTTTTTTATAACAATAATAGTAATCTGAATTTACTAATCTTAATTTGTAGCTGTAAACTTCTTTAAATATTTTACAGACTTGTTTAATGAATGCTTTCTTATGTCTCGCCGCTTTTTGAACAAAAACTGTATTGGATGTGCCGTCTTTCTGTATCCTTAAATAACCATCGGAAAATATGGCTCCTGCGAGATATGCCTTTTTTTTGTCAAAATGAATCTTTTCTTTTTTAAATATTGGAATTTGTCGAGCTATGTACACTAATTTGTCATCATCTAAAATTTTCTTTATTTCTTTATAATAAGGTGTTCCTTTCTCAAAACTAAAAAATTTGTGTTCTGGTGTAGTTTTTAAAATATTCCAATCTATTTTTCCATTTTTTGAAGTAGAAAAACTTATAGTTTTTCCTTTTCTTTTGCTAGAATTTAATATTCTTTTCCACTCTGTTTTTAATGAAGATTTATTTAAACTTAAAGTATAAATTTCCTGATCTTCTTTTATTTTTTTATCAATTTCAGCTAGAGAAATAAATCCTGTATTGGTTATAATTATAGTATCTCCTGAAAAACAAGGAATTCCCATTTCTCTTGAAACTATTGCCGCATGTGATGTAACTCCTCCTTCGTCTGTGACAATTGCAGCTGCTTTTTGCATTGAAACGACCATATCTGGATTGGTCATTACAGTTACAAGAACATCGCCTTTCTTTACTTTATCTAGTTCAGAGAGTTCATGGACGATTCTAACTATTCCTGATGAGACACCTGGTGAAGCTCCTAATCCTGTGAGAATAGAATCTCCTGCAATATTACTTTCAGTCTTTTTTGCAAAAACAGTGACTGGTCTAGACTGAACAATGAAAATTTCATGATCGGTTATTGCAAATTCTATGTCTTGCGGTTTTTTGTAATGACTTTCTAATTTCTTTGAAAATATAGCAAGCTCGCGAATTTCAAAAGAATTTAAAACCTGAGAGTTACTTTTCTCTTCGGTTAACTTAATTGTCTTGTTTTTTCCTGATGAGTCTCTAATTATTGCTACTTTCTTTTCGGAAACGCTTGCTTCAAGAGTTTTATATTCATGATCTGAAACTTCGTAGTGATCTGGTTTTATCATTCCTGAAACTATTCCTTCGCCAAGACCAAAAACTGCTTCAATTACTATATTACTGTTATCTGCAACAGGGTTTTTTGAAAACATTACTCCAGACTTCTCCGAATTAATCATTTTTTGAACTACTACTGCAAGATTAGCTTTTGTGTGGTCGAAACCTTTCTTAGTTCGGTAGTATACTGCTCTTGCATTGAAAAGTGAAGCAAAACATCTTTTTGTTTTTTCAATTAAATCTTTTTCTCCATTAACATTTAAAAAGGAATCCTGCTGACCTGCAAAACTTGCATCTGCAAGATCTTCTGTTGTTGCTGAACTCCTAACTGCCACAAATGGTGGTTCATGAGAATTCTTTAGAATGTCTAATGCATTTTTGTTTGTCTGGATTGAATTTGGTTTATCAATATCAAGAATGTCATAAGCTTCAATTATTGATTTTTCCATCTCTTCAGGCATTTTAGCATTCACAATTATATCTCTTACTTTTGAAGCAGTATCTTCCAGTACTTTAGTATCTTCAACGTCTAGATTTTCAAGAAGGTTTTCTATTATTTCTACTATTTTTGCTTTTTCCAGAAAGTACCTGTAAGCTTGTGCAGTTATTATAAATCCTGGAGGAATTGGAAATTTATGATTATACATCTCGGCAAGACTTGCTCCTTTACCTCCTCCAATTGAAACATCTTTATTACTAAGTTCAGAAAACCATGCTACAAATTTTACTTCCTCTTTCATTCTTTCTCCCTTTTGTTATGATTGAATAATGATATTTAGGTTAATAAAGATAACGTAAAAACCTTGTTAATTTGTATCCGTAAAGGCTATAAATCTTATTTTCCTTGAAAATGAGTAGTAAAGAGGATGAAATGAAAATAGCAATAAATGGGTTTGGGAGAATAGGAAAACAATTCTTTCTTGCTTGCATGGAAAAGAAAGTGAATTTTGATATTGTAATAAATCATAGTGCTGATTTAGATTTTATTGTTTATACTCTAAAATATGATTCAGTTCACCCTGTTCCTAATGTAGAGATAAAACACGATGGTAAAAACATTATCTTTGGTGGAAAGAAGTTTAGAGTTTATAATATATTAGAACCTGAAAAACTTCCATGGAAATCTGAAAAGATTGATCTTGTTGTTGAATGTACTGGAATGTTTACTGCAAGAGAAGATGCTATGAAGCATATTAAGGCTGGTGCAAAGAGAGTTTTAATTTCCGCACCTGCAAAAGGAAATGATGTTACAATTATTCCAGGGGTTAATGACCGAATGTTAAAGAATGAACATAAAATAATCTCTGCTGGTTCGTGTACTACTAATTGTGTTGCGCCTATTCTAAAAATTTTACATGAAGCGTATAAAATAAAAAGTGCTTATTTTATTACTACCCATGCTTATACTTCGACTCAGAAGTTGATAGATGGAGTTGATAAAAAAGATTTGAGAAGAGGAAGAGCAGCTGCTACAGATATTGTTCCCTCTACTTCTGGAGCAGCACAATCTGTAACTGAAGCCTTGCCTGAATTGGTAGGTAAATTAGATGGATATGCATTAAGAGTTCCTGTTGTTGATGGTTCGATTGCATCGGTTATTGCAGAAGTGCAATATCCTCCTTCTAGTACAAAATCAGTGAATGACTTGTTTAATTTTAAATCGAAGAGAGAATATAATAAAATTGTTGAACTCTGTGATGAGGAGATTGTATCTGCTGATATAATTCATAAACCTGCATCTTGTATAATTGATTCTAACCTTTCTGGAGTAAATGGAAATCTAGTAAGTGTTGCTGGATGGTACGATAATGAATGGGGATATGCAAATAGATTGATAGACGTTGCCGAAATGATTTTAGGAATAAAATGATAGTCAAAACCCTTCGCAATTTTGATTTTAAGGATAAATTAGTTTTATTGAGAACAGACATTAATTCTCCTGTTGTTAATGGTAAGATTATTGATTCTCCTAGAATAGAATGGGCAGCTAAAACTATTAGGTATCTTCTTTCCAACAATGCAAAAGTTGTGATTATTGCACATCAGGGGAGGAAGGGAGGAAAGGACTTTATTGTTAGTCTTAAACAGCATGCGAAATTACTTAGCAAGTATATTGGAAATAAAGTCGAATATGTTGATGGTTTATTTGAAGAAAAAGCTATTGTTAAAATTGATGAGTTGGAATCTGGGGAGGCAATATTAATGAAAAATGTTAGATATTATGAAGATGAGT
>JBBTAF010000048.1:0-18191 GCA_038044305.1 Nanobdellota archaeon | reverse complement strand
CAGTAGATTCTATTCGTTTTCTAAAATGTTTGATATTTATGTAAATGATGCCTTTTCTGTATGTCATAGGAATCATGGAAGTATTGTTATTCCTCCTAAAGAAATTCCTGCTTGTATTGGTGAATATTTTCATAATGAAATTTCAATTCTTAGTAAATATAAAGAGAATAAAAAGAAGAGTGGACTTTACCTTCTTGGAGGAGAAAAGGCTGAAGACTATTTATCTTTGTTCAATGTTTTGAAAAACAAAAATAATAAAATCATTGTTTCTGGTGTTTTAGCTAATCTAATATTAATCTCTATTGGTTTTAATTTGGGTTATGAAAATATCTGGATGAGAACACAAGGATATAATAAATTAATGCCTAAATTAAGAAACTTTTATAAAAAATATTCTAATCAAATAATCCTACCTATTGATTTTGCTATTGGAAACAAAAGCATTCAATCTGTTAAAGAAAGAAAGGAATATCTTCTTTCGGATATTCCATTTAAAGGTAAGATATGGGATATAGGTCATGAAAGCATAAATATTTTTAATAAGGAGATTGAAAAAGCAGATTTTATTTTTATGAAGGGTCCAGTTGGATACTCTGAAGTTAAATATTTCAAAGTTGGAACTGTTGAAATACTAAAAAAAATCTCAAAACTTAGTAAAAATAAGAGAGTTATTAGTTTGATTGGAGGAGGTCATCTTACAATGTCTATTAGGAAGTATAAAATACCTAACCATTTTTCACATATTAGCCTAGAGGGTGGTGCTTTGATAGCTTATTTATCTGGAAAGAAGCTTCCTGGATTGGACGCTTTGAAGAGATAGTCATCTTTATATAGATATTTTAATACTTTTATATGAGGTGGTTGAATGAGAATTGCATTTTTTGAGATTCAAAATGAAGAAATTCCTGTTTTTAAAAAAGCGTTGAAAGGACATAAATTGATTTTTTTTAAAGAGCCAATTAATTCTGATAATGCCTTAAAAGCTAGAGGATGTGAATGTATTTCTGTTTTTGTATATTCTAAGATAAATAATGAAGTTATCGAAAAGTTACCTGAACTTAGATATATAGTAACAAGGTCAATGGGCTTTGATCATATAGACTTGAATGCATGCAAAAAACAAGGAATAAAGGTCTCAAATACTCCTCATTATGGAGACAATTCTGTTGCCGAACATACTTTCGGTTTAATGCTATCTCTTACTAGAAATATTCATAAAGCGTATGTAAGGACTTTGAAAGATAATCATTCTATTGAGGGTCTGGAGGGATTTGATCTAAAGGGAAAAACCCTTGGAGTTATAGGAGTTGGGAGAATAGGAAGTAAAGTAGTAAAAATAGCAAGAGGGTTTGAAATGAATGTTATTGCATGCAGTCATAATAAAGATAATTCTCTTGCTAAAGAACTCGGATTCAAGTATAAGGATCTAGATTATTTATTGAAAAATTCAGATATTGTGACTTTACATGTACCCTTTGTTGCAGAAAATAGACATTTAATAAATGAGTCTGCTTTAAGAAAAATGAAAAAGGGAGCTATATTAATTAATACCTCAAGAGGTTCGATTGTAGATACTACTGCTCTTCTTAAGGCTCTTAGAAATGAACATCTTGGTGGAGTAGGTTTGGATGTTATTGAAGGAGAGGATTTGATAAAAAACGAAAAAGAAATGGCTCATAATCACAAAAGGATAGACATAAAAAAAATGAAACAAATTGCTTTAGATCATAAAATATTATTTAATGAAAAAGTTGTTTTCACCCCACATATTGCATTTTATAGTAAAGAAGCGGTGCAAAGAATAGTTGAAACCAGCATTCAAAATATAATTAGTTTCTCAAAGGGGAGGGAAATAAATATAATTTCATGTTAAAATGAAAAAAATATATCTAGGTAGTGACCATGCGGGTTTTGTTTTGAAAGAAAAAATAAAGAAGAATCTTTCCAAAAAAGGATTTTTGATTTTTGATTCTACCCCTGAACTTATTGAAGGAGATGATTATTCTGATTATGCTTTTAGGGTAGGTGAAAGGGTTTCAAAGGATAAAACTTCTCTTGGAGTTTTAATATGTGGTTCTGGAACGGGGATGATTATCGCTGCAAATAAGGTTAAAGGTATTAGAGCATCTATGATTTATGATAAATATAGTGCTAAAATGGCAAGGTATGACAATGATTCTAATATTGCATGTTTAAGAGGAAGAAAGTTTTCATTTGCTAAAAATATTAAAATTCTTGATATCTGGCTAAAGACAAAATTCAGTGGAATTAAAAGGCATAGAAGAAGGATTAAGAAGATTGAGAGATATGAAAAATAAAATAATTCCTACAGTATTTGCACATAATGCTAAAGATTTTAATAAAAGATTTTCTAAACTAATTAAAATAGCTAATTACATACAGATAGACTTTATGGATGGAAAGTTTGTATCTGGAAAGTCTATTGAATTAAATAAGATTCCTAATCTTAAAAAATATAAAAATAATTTTGAGGCGCATTTGATGGTTAAAAACCCTCAGAATTGGGTGAAAAGATGTTTGGTAAAAGGATTTGATAAGATAATATTTCATATAGAAGCTGTAAGAAATGCAAAAGAAGCAATTAAAATAATTGATTATGTAAAAAATAAAGGTAAGAAGTGTTTTGTTGCCATAAATCCATCAACTCCTCTGGAAAGAATCATTCCTCTAATCATTGGAAGTGATATAGACGGTATTTTGATTATGGGAGTTTATCCTGGAAAGGAGCATCAGAATTTAGTAGGTAATGTATTTGCAAGAATAAGACAAATTAAGAAATTGAATAAAAAAATAGTAGTTCAGATTGATGGAGGAGTTAATGACAAGACTGCTTTGAGAATTAGCAGAGCAGGAGAGGATTTGATAAATACTGGAAGTTTTGTTTCTGAGGCAAAAAATCCAAAGAAAGCGTTGATGCTTTTAGAAAAGAAGTTTAAGTAAATTATAGTAAAAGCTATAGCAAAGTATCTAAAGTTATTACGTTTATATTTTCAGATTTAAATTGTTCAATTTCGTAGTCTTTTAGGCAAGTTCGTATCAATGGATCATCAGGGTCTGATTCATAGGGAATACCTAGAAAATAAGTTGCTGTTGGAATGCATCCTGTATAAATGGTCGAGATATTTTTTTTCTTTAAACGAGGAATAACTTGATCGACTTTTAAAACCGAGTCTCTATCAGAATTGGCCATAAATTCTTTAAGGGTGTCTCCTTGCCTTAGATATAATTCAACTCCCTCCCCAGAATCCCCTTGCCTTGCTGCATAGGAATCATCAATATGAAATCCATAAACTTTGCCCTCTAATTTTAATCTTTCTATCTCAATAAGTCCTTTCTCAAGCCTTGTTAATTCTTCCAAAGATACGGTTGATAGATTCTCTGCTCTTATTAAACCAAGCAACCTATTAAGTCTTGCAATATCTTGTTCATTAAATGCAAAAGATAATATTTCTAAAGATGTCGAATCTGTTTTAAACATGAAATATTGTTAAAACAGTTATTTAAAAGGATAATTGCACAAAATCATAATCTTTAAAAGTAAAGAATACGAGCTTTTTTCGTGCTAACGTGGGCAACATTTCTGTCGCAGTTAGTAGATTTCTATTGAGATAACGTCGATTTATGAAAAAACAGGGGAGAACTAGAAATAGACAAATAATTGAGATTTATGCACTAAAAGATTCTACTCTAGTTAAAGTCAAATAACCTGTTTCTTGACTTAAAGCTTTTATATCTCTAATTAAATTCTGGTCAAGATAAGATTGTATTCTGCTTTTTTCTATTCTTCCAAGAGTATCTAATGTCTGTTCAAGACTATTTGATTTAAGCGCATCATCTATCTCTCTTAGTCCTGCATTTCCTTCAACTCCTCTGATTAATGATTTTACAGGTATTTCGATAGGGATCCATTTTCCTTCATAAAAGATTACATCGGGCTTTGATGTTGCTAAACCATAACTATCAGTCATGGCATAAACTAAAGGCACAGTTATAGGGCTAGGAGATATTTTCCAAAAGTTCAAATCATATCCCTCTTTAACGCCAATTACTAGTTTTGTTTCTCCTTTATTGAAGATTATGTCTGCACCAGAATCATTCATCGTTCCAACCACCCTGTCATCATCATACACCCTAAGTGCTCCAACAAATTCTCCACGACTTCCAGCATGAGTGTATTCTCCTTTAATTTCAAAATCTTGCATGACAATTAAGCTCTATTTTATGTTTAAAAACATAATTGTAACGAATCATAATCTTTAAAACCCTTCAATACACTGTTTTATCATAAGCCTGGATGGCACAGCGGTTACTGCGCGAGGTTGCTAACGTGGGCAACATTTTAGTCGCAGTTAGTAGATTTCTAATAACGTATCGAGGATAAATAGGAAAGCAGGGGGAAAACTAACTTATATCAAAAACACGATGCGCCACCACGGCTTAAAAGCCGTGGTTTGTGACAGGCGCTCGTGTTTTGGATGCCAAGAAAACCTTTGGTTTTCGGGCACAGAGAAATCTGAAGATTTTCTGTGCTCAAGAACGCCACGGCTTAAACCTCAAGGACTTTATGTCCTTGATGGCACTCAAGAACGAAGTTCTTGATGAGCCGTGGTTTGAACGTTCTTGACATCAAAAAACAACAAAAGAGATAGTGTAGTAGTTTATATCTACAATAGAAACTATCTTCTATTGACAATAGAAACCTTTAAATACTAAAAAACCTCTTAAAACTCATGATAACTAATGAAACTCTAAAAGAAGTTATAATTTTGCAAAGAGAAGCACTTGATAAATCTGAAGTAGGTACTAATAGAGAGGAAAAGAAAGAAGCCATAATTTCAGATTCATTTGCTTTAATAATCACAGGGGTTAGGAGATGCGGTAAAAGCACTTTTCTCAATCAATTAATAAAAAAACAGAAAAATGCTTATTATCTAAATCTTGAAGACCCTCGACTAGATGAATTTGAATTGTCTGATTTCAATAAAATTGAATTGATTATGAAAGAGATATATGGCCCTGGAGGAGTTTATTTTTTTGATGAAATCCAAAGCGTTCCTAAATGGGAAAAATTTATCAGATACTTGGTTGATAAAAAAGAAAAGGTAATCCTAACAGGATCAAATGCCTCTCTTTTAAGCAGAGAACTCGGAACAAAATTAACTGGAAGGCATATTCAAATAGAAATGTTTCCATTCACATATAATGAGTTTCTTGACTTAAAAAAAATTAATGCATCTTTAGACTCATTTAAAGAATATCTTTATGCAGGTGGATTTCCAGAGTTTCTTAAAACCACAAATCCTGTAATTTTACATAGATTATTATCTGATATAATTATGAAAGACATTGCTGTAAGATTTAACATAAAGAATACAAATATCCTAAATAAAATAGCTGTATTTTTAATAAGCAATGTAGGAAAGGAATTCTCTTATAATTCTATAAAACATATGTTTGAGATAAAATCTGTCCAGAGCGTTATAGACTATATCTCATTTTTTGAAGATGCGTACTTGACATTTAATGTACCTAGATTTAGTTATTCTTTTAAACAACAACAAATAAATCCAAAGAAAGCCTATTCAATCGATAATGGATTTTCAAGCAATAATTCCGCATCATTTTCAAAAGATAGTGGGAAAATGCTTGAAAACTTAGTTTTTTTAACCTTGAGAAGGAAATATAAAGATATTTATTACTTCCAAGAAAAAAGAGAGTGTGACTTTATTATTAAAGAAAAAGAAAAGATTACTCAAGCGATACAAGTTTGTTTTGATTTTAATGAAGAAACAAAAAATAGAGAGATTTCAGGATTATTAGAAGCAATGAAAGAATTTAAGCTAAAAAATGGATTAATATTAACTTATAAACAAGAAGATGAATTTAAAATTGATGGCTTAATCATTAAAGTTCTTCCAGTTTGGAAGTGGCTTTTGGAAAAGTAAATAGGGGTTCTGGGAGATAGTTGCTAACATGAACGATATTTCTGTCGCAGTTAGTAGATTTCAAGACAATTAATTTTAATTCACAATTAAGTTTAAATAACTCGATTTTGCTAGAATTGTATGGATGTGTATTTTTTTGCACCAAAAACTGGAACTTTGAAAGGAAGATACTTTATTGTTGGAATAAACAATTTTTCATATAAGGGGGATTTAACTGCACATCCAGTTTTAAGTGATTGGGAAGACAGATATGTTGCCATTCATTCATCTAAAGCATTAGAAGCTTTAGAATTAAAATCGAATGGATCATATAAAAAGACTTTGAGTTTAAAAAATCAAGAAAGATTAGAATTTTATCAATTGGCAAAATTCTTTATGAAAAAGAAACATCATAAAGATTTTGTCAGAAGATATAAGGATGTTAGTTGTCTTGTTGAAAATGAACCTGTGGTTACCTCTTTAAGATTCTGGCAAGTTAATGGTAATCTTTAAAACCCTTCATAACCCTCCTCTTTTAAGCCCGGATGGCCCAGCGGTTACGGCGCAAGGTTGCTACCTAAGAAACCTACGGTTTCTTGTGGGTCAACTTCCCTAAAAGAAGAAGACACAAAGGCAAAGACCTTGTTTCGCGCAAGCGATTCCCAAGTTCAAATCTTGGTCCGGGCGTTTATACTTTAAGGTTTAAGGAAAAGGTTAAAAGTATGTTTGTCGCTAAGAAGATATGATATTTAAATTAAAGGGTTCTGTTGATATAAGCTTACTAAATCAGATTAGGAGTTCTTGGAATAAAAATGAACGGAAGATTACAAAAGAGATATCTCTTTTAACAGGTATTTCCATAGAAACGGACAGCATCGTTTGTTATTTAGACAATTCTACTACTAATGGATATTATGGTAGCAGAACAATTACTTTGGGAGTCAAGGGTACAATAACTAAAGATGATGCTTTGATGGTGATTGCACATGAACTTTTTCACATATACTATTGGAGAAAAATAAAAAAGATGAAATTGACAAATAGTTCTCCAGGTAATGAATCTAAAAAAGAATGGAAAATCGCAGAAGTCTCTGCTTTCCTATTAACAAGCGAACCTTGCCTTATGAAACATTGGCCCAAAGCAAAAGTATATGTTTATCCTGAGATTACAGACACTTACAAAAAAATGAAAAGTTATTGGAAGATCGGAGATTTTGATAAGTTCATTAGGTTATCCTATGCCACCCGATAAATTAGTGTTTAAACACTAATCACTCCTCACAAATCTAACTAAAAGCAGAAGCATGGTCCGGGCGTTTCCCATCTTTGCATTTTTCAAAGACTCTAGATAAATTTAGACTAGCAACAAAATTTGGTAAGGATAGGGATTATGCTTAAATTAGTGAATGCTATATCAAAGCGTAGGTTTGTTTCATGTAGAGACTATTTTATACATAAAATTAAATAATAATCTAATCTAAAAAAGTTATGAACTTAAAGCGAATAGTATGTATAATCACTCTAATACTTTTGATTCCCACTTTATTTGGATTATTGATTTTTTCAGTTAAAATGGGATTTCGAAATCCAGAAAAGAATACTCCTATTTACATGTAAAAATGAATATCCAAATAAAAGAACTAACAAAAGAAGAAGCTATAAAATTAAGCAAGGATTTAGTCGACTTTAATCCAGTTGTCTGTTTGGCTTGCGGAAATAAACAAGAGTTAAAGCAGAGATTCTTTCTATCAAGCCATCCATTAGAAAGCGAAGCAGTCAATAAATTTTTCAAGAAAAAGCTAATGAATAAATTTGGTCTTACTTATTATGCTTATGATGATAAAAACAGAAGCATTATCACAACTGCAAAATGCCCTGAATGCGATGGGGAAAAGATGGATTGGGATTATTAGCTAAAATCCCCCTGTAAATGCAAAAATCTAATCGATGAGTCCAAGCAGTAGAAAATAGGGGTTTGGAAAACGGACGTTTTCTACCTAAAGCACTTTTATCTTTTCAAAAATATCTCCAATTATCTTGTGAAAACCCTAAGAAAATAGATAACTATCCACATAATACTCCTTATATTAGAAAGATAGAAGTTGAGATTTAATCAAGACTTTTTAATGTAATCAGAAGAAGAAGCGTAGCTTTTCCTTAGCTTTCTATGTTTATATTTATATAGGTAAGTTCGTTTCAAAAACTGCTACTTTCTAGCAGTTTTATGCTGTTTTAGAAATAACAGAAGCCAATATTATCATGATAATATTAACACGTTAATATTGTTCTGACCCATAGAGTTATGTCATCACAGTCAATACCTTTCTTTCGCAGTTAACATTTGTTTATAAAGAATTGTTAAGTGGTAAAGAAAGCGTTGGTTTATATATTAATAGCTATACATTTAATAATAGTATTAATAAATAGTAAGGTTTATATATTAATAGCTATACATTTAATAATGATAAAAGGATATAATAAATATGAGAAATTAGCAGAAACACTGGAGGGTTTTTACACAGTGGAAACTCTATGCGATAGATTAAAAATCAGTAGAAATAGGACAATTTACATAATACATAGATTAAGAAAGATTGGGGCTGTAAAAACTAATTATGGCGCAAATAAGAAAAGACTGTATTATGTAACGATAAGAAATAAACAAGGAGGGACTAGTTATACTGATGTTATTAATAGTGCTTCACCAACCGCAAGTTATAAGATGATGGAGCCTCCTGAACCACATTATATTTATGGCAGAACTCCCTCCTATGAAGAGTCCTTGGTGTATGCAATAAAACAAAAAACTGTTCGTTATACTATTGTTTCTTTAGCTCTATTCAGAAAAATATCTGACTGGAACTTATTATATACGCTGGCTAAAAAAGGAAATATAGTAAGAGAGGTAGTTGCTCTTTACGAAGTGGCTAGAAAGATTGTTAGAAAAATAAAAAGAATGCCAAAGAGATTCTTACATTTGGCACATAAAGATATTGATGGATTTAAGTACATTGCAGAAGGCATTTCTTCTGACGACTTTAAAGATATAGAAAAAAAATGGAAAGTTTATATTCCCCTTAATCGTGCAGATTTGGAGGAATACCAGAGATGATAGACATAAAACAACAAGAAGATATGTTTCTTGCGATAGGAAATATACTTAAAAGAAAAATAGGGATTTATGCGATTGGAGGAACAGCAATGATGCTTAGGGGATTAAAAAACTCAACTCTGGATGTGGATTTAGTCTTTGATAAAAAAACTGATAGAGAAGAATTTATGGATGCATTGAGAAAGTTGGGTGCAAAAGAGTCGGATGCAACTTTAGTTTATGGCTTAAGAAATAACACTCCCCTCATGCTTACATTAAACAACTGTCGTTTTGACCTATTTATGAATAAAATAATTACCTCTAACTTTTCAGATTCAATGAAAGAAAGGTCAAAATCTATACATGAGTTTAGTAACTTAATTATAAAAGTTGCATCTCCAAGCGATATTTTAATAATGAAAAGTGTAACTTCAAGGGACAAGGATAATGATGATATAATTGCGATTATTAATAAGACTAAACTTGATTGGAATGTCGTTATAGAAGAGGCAAAAGAGCAAGTTAAATTGGGAAATGAAACAGCAATTTTAGGGTTAGGAGAGAAGCTTGAAAAACTTGTAAACTCGAAGGCGATAAGTGTCCCGCAAGAAGTATCTGATAAACTCTGGGATTTATTTACTAAGCAAGTTAAAAATAAGTCTAAGAAATAATCAAAAGTTTATCTATCAAAAAGGCTTAATTTTTTAAACCATAATATTTTGTATATTACATGAAGAAACAAAATTGCCTTGACTGCAAAAAGGAATTTGAAGTTAATCCTAAAGCAAGGTATCCTAGAAAATATTGTGATACTTGTAGTAAAAAGAGAAAGAAATGGTGGGACAATCAGTGGAAGGTTAAGTTTGAAGATTTGCCTGATGATTAACGTTTTCTAATTTATTTGAATTGACCTTTAAAGAATAGTGTTGAGATTGATCCTATTGCTCCGAATATCATATCGAACATTGTGTCATCTAGATGAGACATGATAGCTATACCATTATTGGTTACTCCTACTGCTGGATAATTGAATAGAATAAGCAAAAGGTATTCATATATCTCCCAAAGTGCAAATATTCCTAAAACTGTTAGAAAAATAAGTTCTTTTTTTACAGTTAAACTTTTCTGATAGTACCTAAAAACGATTGAAGTTATTAAAATACCAACTCCAAAATGAACTATTTTATCATAGAATGTTATTCCTGTATAAAATAATCCCATCTCCCCAAATACATTTAGCCATAAAAATAAGTTAATAAAAAATTCAAAGCTTCCTGTTCCTGATACTCCTCTATTTTTAAGTATAAATGCACTTACCAACGAGGCGATAAATGAGCCAATCATAAAAAAAGTGAGCGAAATAGTTGCGTTATTAAAAAATAATAAAAAAGCTAAAACAACTAAAAAACCATAAGTCAATAGGTTATTTAAAATATTGAATGGTTTTCTCATGTGCTATGATTGCTAATTTAGTATAAAAATCTGTTCATTTAAGTAAAATTTGATTAAGTATATAAATCATATAATTAAGGTTAGCCTATGAGAGTGTGTGCATTGGCTTCTGGGTCTGCTGGAAATTGTTTTTATATTGAAAAAGGAAATTCGGCAGTATTAGTTGATGCAGGCATAAGCGCCAAAACGATAAACGAGAGACTTAATGCTATGAAACTAGAAGCTAACAAAATAAAAGGAATTTTTGTTACTCATGAACATATTGACCATATAAGAGGAGTTGATGTTTTTGCAAGACAAATGGAGATTCCTATATTTGCAACAAAAGGTACTATTGAAAATGGTTTTTTGTGTTCTCAGGAGGAGCTTATTAATCGGATAAAAAACAATGAAAGTGTTGATATTGATGGGCTTAGAATAGAATCTTTTTTAAAATCGCATAAAGCAGCTGAACCTATTTCGTTTTCTGTTGTTGATAAAGAAAAAAATAAAATTGCTTCAGTTATTACTGATTTAGGATATTCTTGTAAAAATGTTAATGATGCTATTTCTGTATCTGACTTTTTATTTCTTGAATCAAATCATGATATTAAAATGCTTGAAAATGGTCCATATCCTTATTTCCTTAAAAAATGGGTTGCTAGCGATAATGGTCACCTTTCGAATAAACAGGCAGCTCTCGCTGTTTTAGAATACTCTAATCCAAAATTAAAAAATGTTGTTCTTTCTCACTTAAGCCAAAAAAATAATCTTCCAAGTGTAGCCATAAAGACATTTAGGAGTTTAATGAAAGAAAGAAATGATGTTAACTCTAACATCTCTGTTTCTTTAAATGACATTCCTACAAAGTTGTTTAGCATAGGTTAAAAATTCCAAAAATAAATCTTCTTTTTAGGTTTGGTGATTTTCTAATTGGATTGCTTTCAATTATTTCTAACTTTTTTAATTTAAATTTTGAGAATATTCTTTTTATTTCTAAGATTGTGAAAAAGTGACAAAACCTTTCTTCTTTTGATGTTTCTCTTTTGTTAAAAGAAGAATAACGATAATCTCCTAGAGCAAAATCCTGAAAAATAACTATTCCTTGCTTTTTTAACACTCTATGAATTTCTGATACTGCTTCTTTTCTTTCTTTTTCTGTTAAATTGTTTAGGACAAAAAAACAGACAACGATATCAAATGAATGATCTTTGAATGGAAGAGATGTTATGTCTGCTAGATGCATATTGACTAAAGAAGAATTGAATTTTGCTTTACAAATTGATATTGCTTCTTCTGAGAAGTCTACTGCATGAACTTCTTTAGGCAATTGATTTATAATTGATTGAAGCGTTTTACCTGTTCCTACTCCAAGTTCAAGAACTTTTTTGCCTTTACATACTTTTGGTAATTTCGATTCAAGATGCCATGAAAAATTAGATTCGTAAAGGTTATTCCAAACCTTTTTTTGGGTTTTACCTGACATTTTAATGTTAATTTATTTAGATTGCGAAGAATCAGATTTAGAAACTTGTAACTTAATACCTAACTTATCTAGCTCTTTTATATGCACTTGAATTAATGCTTCGGTCACTCCTACAATTCTTACTAATTCCGACCTCTCCGCAATTAAAGTATTAAGTGCTCCTTTATGATATCCTATAAGTTCTTCTTTGGATGTCTTTTGGTTTTCTTCGGTCATATAAAATGTATTGATTTATGCTATATAAATTAGAAGGATTTAGGGTTTGTTTGTTAGAATCAAATAAACGTAGGTTTAAATACGCTATTTTGAACAAGTGTGTATGAGAGATTTTAATTCAGACAGAAGATCTGGAGGGTTTAGAAGAGATGGAGGAAGGTCTAGCGGAGGCTTTGGAGGAAGATCTGGAGGGTTTAGAAGAGGAGGAGATAGAGGAGGATTTGAAAGAAGAGGTCCTGTTGAGATGCATGATGCTACTTGTAGTAAATGTGGTAATCCTTGCAAAATTCCATTTAGACCAACTGGAGAAAGACCTGTTTTCTGTAGTGCTTGTTTTGAAGATAAGGGAAGTGGTAGATCTATGAGAAGAGATTCCTTACCTGGGCTTTCTAATAATAATGGAAGCAACATGTCCTCAGAGCAATTTGAAAAGATTAATTCTAAACTTGATAAGATACTTAAGGTTTTGAGTGATTTAGAACTTGATTCTGATGAAGATTTAGATGTGGACTTAGCAGATGAAAGTGAATCAGAGTCTCAAGAATCAAGGACGGAGTAATTATCTAAATCAGGGAGGTATACAAATGAAAGGTAAAGTAAAGTTTTTTAATGAAGTTAAACAATTTGGATTTATTATTGGTGAAGACGGAGTTCAATATTTCGTTCACATTACTGGATTAAACCCAAATGTTGCTATTAAAGAAGGCGATGCAGTTGTGTTTGAAATAGAACAAGGCGAAAAGGGCCCAAAAGCTGTTAAAGTTGCTAAGGAATAATTAGTAATTTTTGTTTTTTTAATTTTTTAGTAATTTTTGTAGGTTCACTCTAGCCCAAAGGAAGAGGTAAAATCAGATACTAATGCATACTGGCTTAGGTAACGAACTCCTTTTTCTGTAATAAAGTAAGTTCTTGAAGTCTGGGTTTTTTGTTCTCTTATAAACTCTTTATCTTTTAATTCTTGAAGATACTCTTCCATCATTGCATGAGAAAGATTTGATTTGTATAGAATGTGTGTTGGTTTGATTTTACCACTCTTATTTCTGATGACTTCTAGTATATCTCTTATTATTTCAAGCCTGTTTCTTTTTTTATTCATTTTATTCTTAATGTTCTTAATAAACTGACTAATAAGATTAGATATGCTCCAAGTTCAATTATATGACCTAGAACAAAAGTAGAGGTTGAATCAGTAAATATGAAAAACAAGTTGCTTAGTACCAACAGTATAAATGCTGCTAGTGTCCAACAGGTTCTTTTGTTCTTAGCAGTATACCATTCATTAAAGTAGTAATAAACTAAATAAGTTAAAAGAAATAGCGCGACTATTCTGAATGTAACTAACATTGAAACACTTGAAACTACCGCGGTCAGTGCAAGACCTAGAAGAAGATACAGTAATTCTCCTCTTTCAACTTTCAAAGTAGTGTAAACTAAAGTAACCAATCCTGCGATGAAGAAGATTATATAGGTGTAGACTGCTAATACATGCATTAACGGAGGATTTGTTAGAGAAATCATTAATATTCCTTTGTCTAAAGTAGAAGCAATGTGAGTATTCAGAGCAGCCCATGCAGCGTATGAAATTGAAATCATTAAAAAACCAAGAGAAAATCTCCAAATCTTTTTATCCTTTATAATTTTATAAACTGCCATGCCTGATACAGCTACAGCAAGAGTCACAAGACTAAATAATATTTCCATAACTACACTAAAATCAAAAAACCATTCAGGAATAATATACAATGCTTGGTGCATATCGTCGATAAGGTCTTGAGCTTTAAAAGTCTTATGGATTTGTTTTCTTGAGATAACGTTAATAAGTGATTAATAAATAGAATTTATTATTTTATGGATTGAGGGAGATCCCCAACTCCCTCTTTTATGTTCAAGATTAATCAAATAGGGGGCGGCTTACTAGAGGCCCCCTTGATTAGTAATATTTATTCTAGCAGATTAATATGGGAAGACTTAAATTGAATGAAAATCTGGGATTTTCAGCCCAGATGCGACAATGGTACTCGGCCTGACTCGAAATCAGGTTTCCTTCGGGATTTCCAGGTTCGATTCCTGGTCTGGGCGCTATACACTTTTTCGCAAATGAGGGATGTGTCAAAAGTGTGATTAAACGATTATTATCATAAGCAAATACAACAAAATTATTAAATAGTCATAATCTTAATTAATCAAATGAATGAAAAATACAACTGGAAGTGGAATATTCCTTTTTTTATTTCTTTTTTATATTTTTAATTGGAGTTTTGTCATATTTTATAAAATATTATTTCTTCTATGTATTTATTTATGGCAGTCAGATTATTTTGTTATGCGGATTAGTTTCGGTAGTTTTGAGTATAATCCTAATTATAAAAAGAAAGTACGGAGTACAAACGTGGATTAATATTATTTTTAGTCTTATTTGTATATTCTCTGCAATTTTTATTTTATCTTCAATAGGGAAACCAGCATCATTCTAAAAAAACAAACAAATCATATAATTATTTGGTCTAATAATTTCACCAAATTTCAATAAAAGTTATTTATCAACAACAAACAATTTTATAAACTTCAAATATATATATTATTTGCGATAAATACAATCACAAAAAACACACAAACGATTTAATCAAAAGTGATTAGTGTTTGGTCTGGGCGTTTAATACTCGTGAGTATATTACATATCCGAAATTCCGAACCGTTGCAAGATAATTTTCATATTGGATAACTTTTTAAGATTGAGGTAACATTTATATACCCTAGGGTATATATTTGTATATGATAGTACATAAATGTACGCTATGGAATGTAGCCAAGGTATTTTTTACTGAGCCAACTAAGATCCATTTCGTGAAAGAAATTTCTCGTAAGATAGAGATTGCTCCAACTTCGGTGAGAATACATCTTAAGACGCTCATAAGTGAAGGGCTTATAAGAGAATCAAAATCCGAGCTATTTAATGGCTATATTTCAGTAAGAGAAAACCCTAATTTTGTATTTGAAAAAAAAATTGCTAATTTGGTATTAATAAAGAGTTCTGGATTAATTGAAGAGTTGAAAGAGAGCTATCCTAAATCAATTATATTATTTGGAAGTTATGATAAAGGAGAAGATATTGAAACTTCAGACGTTGACTTATTTGTTGACTCGAAGCCTTTTAAGTTTAATACTAAGAAATTCGAAGAATATTTAAAAAGAAAGATCCATATTATATTTAAGGAAGAAGCTAACAAGAGTTTACTTGAAAGTATAAATCAAGGAGCAATTCTTTTTGGTGAGAGATAATGGATGAAGTTTTTAAGATTACAAAAGATGAGAGAAGAGCCAAAGCATTAAAAGAAATGGCTAAAAATAGATTATCTAATCTTTCTTCTTTGAAAGAACCATATAGAATTATAGAAGAATACTACGAGATAATAAAAGAACTGCTAACTGCTTTTATGTATCTTCAAGGCTACAAGACATTAAGCCATAAACTTCTTATTGAATACTCTGCAAAAAATATAAAATCACTTTCAAGCCAAGACCTAGCATTGATAGATGAATTAAGGGTCAAAAGAAACAATATTGTATACTATGGTGAACAAACAACTATCGATTTTCTAAAGAGCAGGGAGCAAAAGATAAAGGAAATAATTTCTAAACTAATAGCCCTTTGATTGCTGCTGTCCAATAAGAAAGTTGATGATTTATGTCTTCTACTTCTATATTAATCAAATAATCATAAGCCGAAGAATCTCCAAGAAACTTAATGCCCAATAGTTTATCTGCATTTTTTGGCAATAGAACTGGAATTCATTTTATCTTTTCTAAATTATAAATAGAGTTGTGAAGCTCATCTCTTTTTGTTTGAGCAAACTTAGGATTATCTTTCACTCCAAAAAGGTAAGAAAGATATATAAAGAAATTAAGTTATGTTATATTGAGGTAGTTGACTTTACTGTCTCATGAAAGTCCCTAAGAGCTGTAAGAAGCATGAAAGGGAGTTACACGGTTGTCAGAGGATGGGCATAAGGCGAGAGCCGAACCGCGAGGCGAAACCCGTTTATTCTGAGAATTAGCCGTGTAACGCGTTTTTTTATTGTATTTCTTTTAGTTGCTTGGCTATTGTGCAAGACCAACCATAGCAGGCACCCATTTTAGGAGTATCTTTAAGAAATTGGAAATAGTCTCTTAGAAAAGGTATATCTGTTTCTGAAGACAAGGCAAGTACTTGTGTTACTCTATCTTCTGGACGTTTTATTTTGGCAGATAAATGAAGTAAATTATCTGAACCTAAAGACCAAGTATATAATGCTCTTGCAAATCCAAATCCTCTCAATTCAATTGGTAAATTATCATTAAAGTTTTCTCTGTCTACAGGTAGAGTTCTTCCAAACTCCTTTGCATTTTCAAGAGAGACAATTAATTGACTATCTGAGGAAGAATCTAAACATATTCCATTACCTACTCTAAGTATTTTTTCTTTGAAAATGTTTTCTCCAGTTACTTGCTTATGATAGAGCCAAATTAGTGGGAAAAACCTTAGATTGAAATTGTATCCGAAATTGTAAGAATTGAATATTAAATCAGAATGAGGACCTGTTCTAAATACGAATTTTACCATGGACAAAGATTGATGCTAAGATTATAAGGATTATTGTGACGAAAATAATATTAACTCTGTTTAGTTTAGATATTTATGACAACGTTGGCTTTAGTTAAGATTCAACAAAGAATGGTTGAATTAAAAGATTGGAATTTTGAGGGAAATTCTATATCTAAAGAATTAAGTTTTCTTTCCTTTAGAGAATCTGTTGATTTTATTAATAAAATTGCTGAATTGGCTGAGAAAGTGAACCATCATCCTGATATTCTGATATCCTATAACAATGTAAGACTTGTTTTGACTACTCATACTGAAAAAGGATTAACTGATATAGATTTTGAGATGGCAAAGATGATTGATTCTCTCGGATGATTTAAATATCTTAATTGGCTGAATGATTTATGATTGAGGTTGTACTAGATGTGTTTATATTAATAATAACAGTTATTGCTGGTTTTTGGATTGTAGCACATACAAAAGAAGAGTTAAAACAGGGAATGCCTTGGTTTATTGCTATTGTTATTATTGGATTGCTTTTTGGAGTATTTTTTATATTATTGAAGAATTGGGCTTATGCACTGACTTGTTTTGCATTAGTGATTATTGCGGGAATATCTCTGATAAAGGGAAAATGATTATTTAATTTTCCAGAGTATATCGAATTGATGACGATATGTTTCTGCAACATCTTTATCGATAATTCTTACAGTCTTTATTTCTTTTTTCCAATTTAGTATCAAAGTGGTGTTTCCACAAACAAAAGTTGAGGTAAGTGATAGCCTATCTTTTGCACCTTGTTTAGCAAATGTATACTTCATCTTCTTTAGAAGTGAAATTCTATCTTTTGCATCATAGTCATATATATGATACATAGGTATCTTCTTCTTTATTCTTATTTTATGAAACTGATTAATGTGATTCTTTACTATGTCTGGAACATAACTTGGAATATCAAATACGTATATTGCTTGATTTTGGTCTAGTAAGGAGTAAAACATTTGAAAGAATGCATCTAAACCTGTGAAAACCGATACTTCTTCCATCTCTTCTCTAAAGTGTCTTCTTATAAATGGGATTACTGCTTGAACTTTTTCTTTTTGAAGTTCTAGACTTTTTAAGATATCTTCTGGAGGAGTGGATTCAAAAAAAAGTTTATTATTTATTTCCTTCTTAAAAACAAGATTTTTTTTTACAAGACTCTCTAGAGCCATATAGGTATTTGCTTTATAGAGTCCTGCTTCCTTAGAAAGCCTGTAACCACTTAAACTACCTTTTCTCACAAGAGTTAGATAAATCAGGGCCTCTGTCTTTGTTAGGCCTATCGATTCCAGAAGTGAAAGGAATTGTTCTTCTTCATTCATTTTGGTAGTAGTAAATACTACTATTTATATTTATATATTATCAATTTAACTCTTAATTATCAAATTATCGTTTTCTATA
>JBBTAF010000047.1:0-5235 GCA_038044305.1 Nanobdellota archaeon | reverse complement strand
TTGAGTTCTTTCTCTATCTAAGTTCTTAAGATACGCAGTTCTTTCTCTAAGGATAGAATTAATTTCTTTAAGTCTTTCATCAGTCTTTTCAAGCTCTTTCAATGATTTTTCCTTTCTTGATTCATATATTGCAATGCCTGCAACCTCTTCAATAATTTTTCTTCTTTCCTCAGGATGCATCTTAACTATCTCTTGAATTTTTCCCTGTAAAATTAAATTGAATCCATAAGGATCTATTCCTCCCTGAGCAAGAGTTTCAATTACTTCTAACCTTGTTTTGGTCTCTCCATTAATTTTATACAAACTCTGGCCATTATGTCTTACAGTTCTCTGTAATATAACTTCATCCTTATCTATAGCAAAACTCTTATCAGAATTATCAAATACTAACTCAACGCTTGCTTCTCTCGAAGGTTTAATATATTTTGATCCCATAAACATAAGATTTTTAGCTTTCGCAGCTCTCATTGACTTTATACTAAGTCTTCCCAGAGCAAAACACAAAGCATCGGAGACATTAGATTTTCCAGATCCATTCGGACCTACTACCACATTAATTCCCTTTCCGAATATTACTTCCGTTCTTTTTGCAAAGCTTTTGAAGCCATGCATCACCATTCTTTTTATGTATGACATTACCTCTCAAAGAAACCAATCCTATTTAAAAGTTGTCGAGGCTAACCTTAACGCCAGCTATATACTCTTGTAACTAAAGGATGTTTAAACTTCCTGTTCCATGGCCAGTCAAGCATTATCACTCTTATTCCCTGATTCACTAGGTTTTGAGCATGCTCAACACTATCCTCTAGAATAACAGGAATTTTATGCTTTTTACAAATTTCAGCCTTAGTTCCATTTTTCCCCTTATTAGTATACGGATTATATGAAAAATGAGTTCCATCAAAAACTCCCTCACCTATATTTTTTATAAGAAACCTTTCTGTTGCATCTCTAGAATCTTCTCTTCTAGAAGTAATTATCGGCAATATATAACCTAACTCAGCCGCCTCTCTTAAAACACTCTTTGACCCAGGAAAAGGCAATGTCTGTTCGTGTTCATCAGAAGCAATATACTCTAGTACAAGACCTTCCGCTTTATTTATATCAATTCCTAAAACTCTATCAATATGATAACTTGTAAAATCGCTTATTCGCATGTTAATTCCTTTTTCTTTTTTAAGCCATTTAATTATGTCATAAATAAAAGGAAAAACATTATCATCAACATCAATTCCAATAGTACAAGGCTTTAATGAATGAATTGCACCTCTAATAGTATTCATAATTCTATCGGATATATGATATTCTTAAATATTGCTGTGTTTTCAAAGATATCTTCTACAAACAAGATATATCTCGAGAGCAATTAAAGATTTACCTCCAAAATTAGAGAATTTCCTTCCTCTTTCAGTTATTTGTTCATAAATTCTAATTAAATCAGAGTCATATAATCCCTTTCCACTTTCCTTTACTTCTTCACTAATTTTTCTATTTATTCTTTCTTTTTCAGATAGAGTTTTAACAATTCCATGTATAAGATGAGAAAGAGTTTTTCTTCCCTTTTCTCCTCCAGCACTTTGCATTAAAACATCAAAATTAATAGGAACAGAATTTTAATCATTCAGAAGCCTCCAATTGTAATCATAAAATTTTATATTTTAATTATTATATTTGTATTTAAATTATAAATGAGGAAGGAAAGTTACAAAGAAAATAAAAAAAGAAATTAAATAAGTTTCTTTAGTAGTAACTTTCTCCGAATTCCTCGGTCTTCTGTGGTTTTCTTGTCAAAAGAACAATAAGCACAACAAGCAATACAACGAAAACTATAGCAAGTATAACTGTCAAAACAACAGTTGTATTTACTCCAGATACGCTGCTTCCTTTTACCTGTGCTTCAAAGCTCTGTTTCTTAACGAGTTCGCCATCAGAGTTCAAATTTACAACGAAGGAATAAGTTCCTGCTTTATCAGCAGAAGCCTCTACCTTTACAGTCTTGCTTGAACCCGCAGGTACAACAAAAACTGTTTCATCAGCACTAACGGTTAAATCCGCAGGTGCTTCAAAACTTACGTCATAAACTCTAGCCTGATTTCCAGAGTTAACAAGTGTAACTGAATAGCTAGCCTTGTCTCCAACTGCAAATGTCTTAGACACTGCACTTGAAACTACTCTACTATCCCCACTTGCTCCAACAACAGCAATCTTTTTAGTGACTACTGAAGACGAATCGGCATTGTATGCCTCAATCTGCACAGTATAAATACCGGCAGGTGCTCCCGCAGGAATGCTCAAAAGCATTGTGCGTTCAGCTGCGTCTTGATTTGCTGGATGATCTCCGTTATCGCCCTGATCTACAGGTGACAAATCTCCGAAGTAAGCTTTTCTTTCAATTCCTAAAATAGGGATTGAAGCTTTAACAAAGGTATCTTCTGCAAAATGCATTCCTCTGTTCTTCAGAACTAGGTCAATTGGAATGTTACTTCCAGCATTAACCGTAGGGTCCATTGCAACGCTAAGAATCTCAACAGTGTAAGATTCTCTTTGTGTAGCTAATGAGACTTGAGCATGTGCTACCTCGCCGTCAGTTTTACTTTCGACTGAGATTTCAAGCTTTAGATTTTCTGCAGGATCAATATTTGAAGGAGCCTGAACAGACATAAACTTGCTATAAACGCTAGTTGCTAGCACGTCAAATCTATCACTTGAAACAGCATACTCTTGGTCACCAGAAATCCAAGCTTTAACTCGAACGTCGCTCATATTAACTGTAGAAGTGAATACAACTTTAACAGGTAAACTCTGTCCTGCAAATACTGCAAGACCATTTCCTGTAGTTGTCAAGGTTTCAACCCCTGATACTTCTACGCTATTAATTGCAGTGCTTGCGCTCGCAAAACTTACGAAAAGTAATGCCAGTGCAAAAAATGCAACAAGCGAAACCAATCCTTTATCGAATTTCATTTGGTTCATGGTAAAAATTTAGTTAATAATACATCTTTCAAGCCATATTTAAACCTTATGGTTTTGATGTAATTCAATAGTGACGAAAAGTATATAAAGGAACACCCAGGTATACTCATATGGAGCAAATTCTACCCTCTAGAAACGCCAAGATATCGACGATGAAGATAACTGAAGGCACAAAGAAGAGAATAGATCATCTTAAGGTATACCCTAGGGAAACCTATGAGGAAATTCTCATAAGAATATTGGATGTTCTTAATACTGCAAGACAAAGTCCAGAAAAGGCAAGATCTAAATTGGTTATGATTGAAAAACAAAGAAGGATGAACTTTAAGGAGAGAGAGTAAAAATGAATAGGAAAAATTACTTAATTTATTCTTCAATTCTTTTTGTTTTCTTTATTGCTAAACACATCTGACTTCTAAAAGCATAACCTTTCTTTTTCTTTTCTTTATATAAAGATGCCTGATCAAAAAATGAGATATGTTTAACATCTCTTACAACAGTATATTTTCCATTTGCTTCTTTTTTTTCAATTAAATGAAAATTACCTGTAGTGTCATATGCATAAACCTTTCCGATAGGAGGAGCAGGAAGATTTTTAACTTCCCTCAATCTTAAACTCAAGGTTTCAGATTTATCAATTTCTCTTTCAGATCCATTTTCATTTACTCTATTTTTATAATACCTTAAGGAATTTAATCGAGCAAGTCCTCTTTCAATTGGTTTATTTGAATATTGATAAACCTTCAAAGAGTTTTCAGGTAATTCAAGAGGGTCTCCATCTCCCCACGTTCTAAAAAAATCATTTCCCTTAGGCATAAAACAATCCTAAACTTAACACTTAATAAAAATAATTGTTTTACATCGCTATAGATTTTTACACAATTTCAGTCCTTCAGTACTATCATTAATCATATCAGGACTTTCATTAATAATTCTTATTTTCTTATCTTTAGGTAAATTATCAATTAAAGTTTTCCATTCATTTCTTTCAGTTTTTCTATGATGCTGTTCTCCCTTATCTCCATATACAATTCCAGAGAAATGGCAATGCCATTCTTTCTGTGGAAATAACTCTTTAATTTTTTCATAATCTACTTTTTTCTCCCTTGCAAGAATATGTGCAAAATCTATACAAAAACTACACCCTGTTTCTCTAGCAAGTCTAGAAATTTCCTCCTTGCTTCCAAAAACATTCACTTTTCCCATTGTTTCAGGTGCAATCTTTATTTTCCATTTTTTCTCCTTCAACACACCCATAATTTCAATAATTCCCGATTTTATCTTTTCATATGTTTCTTCTTTATCCTTCTCACTCTTTCCTTTATTTGAATAATATCCAGGATGGAATACCACAACTTTAGCACCTAACAATTCTCCAATCTCACAACATTTCAATATTCTTGCTTTGGTAGCTTCTATTTTAGTCTTTTCTTCAGAGTTTAAATTAACAAAATAGGGAGCATGTATACTTAATTCAATATCTAGCTCCTTAGCTTTTTTCCCAATTTTCACAGCATCTTGAGGTTTTATATAAACTGAATATGTAAAAGCAATTTCGCAGGCATTCAATCCAAGTTTATTATATCTATCCAGAACGCTATTAGCTCCCTCAGTAGGTCCAATTCCAGCAGGTCCAAATCTTACATCTTTCATATTATACACTCATTTGCAATCTTTTTAGACATTGCTAAGAAATCTTCCACATCCTTTTCCAAATCATTTTTTACAGAGTTAAACACAATTTCATCATTAATCTCTCCGTATCTATGTGCAATATAGTCTCTCATTCCCTTCAAGTTTCGCAACTTTCCGCATAATTTTTCATCAATTATATTATTTTTTAACAAAACTCCAAAAGCTTTTTCATCTTCATCATTATAACCAATTTCCTTAAACCTTATCAAGAATATCGCTAAATCGACTAATGCCTCTGCAATCTTTTCGCAACATCTTTCACAAGCCATCCTTTTAACAACATCTCCTTTATACTCTTCAATATTTTCAGGCACAAAACTATACAAATCTTCAAGATAAGTCTCAATTTCTTCTATCTTCTTTTCAATTCTTTTTTTTAAAAATAACTTTTCCTCTTTTGTCAATCTCATTCTTCACCTCATCTGGAAGAGTATTGTAAACTTTAATATCCACATTATTATTAATTTTTCCCTTTAGCTCTATTTCAAATTCAAATGCTTCTTTGCAGTCAATCCTATCAAATTCCACTGCAATATCTATATCTGATCCAAGTCTCAATCTATTTTC
>JBBTAF010000046.1:0-5806 GCA_038044305.1 Nanobdellota archaeon | reverse complement strand
ATGTATTAAAGGTTGTTGTCGTAGCAAGCTACGGGGTATAGACCCAAACAGGAATTAAAGCGCCATTTTTAAGCTTACTCGAAGCAGTCATTTCTCTCAATGGCTTTGCATCAAGAACAATCTTAACTCCTCCATCTGGATGATAAGCAATAGCATCTCCGCAATCAAAATAATTATTCTTCCACACTGCCTTTCCAGAATTAAGTCTTCTTTCCATCAAACCTGCAACCGACAAAGGAACTCTTTTGTCTGCAACTAAAGCAGGCATCTGATCTACATTTCTTCCATAGAATTCCTTGTAAGGAAGTACTGCGTCATTTAATTCTAATGTCATAATTTTCACTAGAATCTACTATTTATAAATCTTTCTACCTGTTACCACTTAATAGTTAATTGATTAATACTTCGCGCTTTCTTTCTGAATCCACTCTTTAAATCTAGGCAAAACATACTGACTCAAAGGTAAACCATATTCTTCTCTGGCCTTTTCGCTCAAATCATGAAACGCTTGATTAGAAGAATTACTAAATTCTGCTTCAAGAAATTCTTCTTTCCCAGTTTTCATTGCTAAGTCCAAAATCTCTTGTTTTACCAACCCTCTCAAAATAATATTATCATATACAGCATCCCAATTTCCAGCCCATCCTTTAACATTTGAAGCAATTGATTTTATTATTTCAGAGTCTCCATTCATCAATTCTGGAGTAGGTTCCAATTGATCAGTTTCTACATTATATCTCATCAAATCAACAAATCCTGCTTCTTCCAGTGGGTCTTTTGACCAATGTTTTCTTACTTCAGTAATACTTATTATACGTCTAATAGAATGCAATCCATCCGCACTCTTTACAGGATTAGTAACGACAATTATATCTGTCGCCTTAAAACTAGTTGGCTGAACTCCTAAATCATTCACAACTCTATCAAAAACACCATAAGGTGAGTCTCCGTGTATTGTTCCAGCAACAACATTTGCTAAAGCACCTACTCTCATTGCTTCATACAACGCTTTTGCTTCCGCACTTCTTACTTCTCCAACAATTAAAGCAGAATCTCCAAGTCTTAAGCTTGTTCTAATCCCCTCCGAGGCTTCTATTTCAGTGCTTCCTGAAACCATTGCACTTCTTACTTTCATACCTAAAATATCATAACCTAATTTTCTCATTGCGTCAATGGGTAATTCAGGAGTATCTTCCACAACAATAGTTCTAAACTTAGGCATAATTTCAAGCATTAAACTACCCAACAAAGAAGTTTTTCCAGAACTCCTAGTACCTGCAACAATTAATGTTCTACTACCATCAATTAAAAAACTAAGTAATCCTGCTGCAAAAGAATTAATCATCTTATTTTGAATAAATAACGGTAAAGTCCAAGGTTTATCTCTATGCCTTCTTAATGCATATGCCAAGCCAGAAGGAGAAAGTGGTTCTTTTACAGCAGCAATTCTTGCTCTTATTTTACCAAAGCTCAAATCAGTATCCAAAACAGGATTAGCTTCATCTAAAGGTCTTCCAGACTGCAGTCTTAATTTAGCAGCCCAAGAATCTGCATCCTCAAAACTAGGAATAATGTTAGTAACACACTCATCAAATTGTTCATGTCTTACAAAAATAGGATTTAAAGCGATTGGGGCATTTAAAACAATATCCTGTAATTTTTTATCTAATAGCAAAACCTCAATAAGGCCAAAACCGATAGTATAACGAACAAGAATGTGAGCTAATTTCGTTAACTCTCTATAGCTTAGATTTATTTTCTTACTCACTGACAATTCAGATAGCAAATCTCTGGCAACATTAAAAAAGACCGTTCTTGTTTTATCAGGGTCTGTAAATTCTTCAGCCTTGGGTCTATGCTCAATCAAAACATTTCTAGCCAAATTCAAAAGCATATGATGTTCTTCATTTAAGCTATATTCTGGAGGAATAATGTGATACAAAAATTTAGCATCTCCTTGCCTTTTAAATATCGTAACAGTAACCGTTTCCATATCTCCTTGTAATTCATACTGATCAATCAATTCAGCATTCTGAGGTATCTGAGTTACAAGTCTCGTAAAAGTAAAATTAGGAAGAATATCTGGTCTAAATAGTTCTCGATAAAATTCTCTACCTTTGCTATTTAATTTTCCATAAGAAATTGCTTTTTTTATTAAATCTGTTTCTTCAAACATTGTTAAAATTCTCTCAATAAGTCGTACATAATTTAACAATCCAGAAGCATCTTGAATTTGCCCACTCGTTAACTGCTCTCGAAGAAGTTTTTTTCTGTTTCTAAGTTCTGTAAAGAAAACAAGAGGATCCTGTTTAAGTAAAGAAAGAAGATAGCTTAAATCTTCATAGACACTTGCTATGCTACCATACATCCCAAGTTTTTGAACCGAAAGCAAAGCCTCTTGTTTTACAAGATAAGTGTAGAATCTAGCAATTTCTGCCAAAATTAAAGTCTGTTCGCTTGGATAAACGTAATTTCTTTGTTGAACAAAGATGATTTTGGATACTTCAGGATTCTCAATCATCCCATCAATAGCACGAGCCATTACTGCGGCATTATCGGCAATAGAAGGAATATACGGTGCCTGTAAATAATTAACATACATAATACTCTCTCCTGCTTTACGATCTACTTCAATCGCATAAAGTTTAGTCCCCTCTTTAAATAACATAACAGCTCAAAAATACCTTATATTAAATAGATTTCGCTATAAATCTAGTTAAAGAGAATAGTATTAATTTTATCAAAAAGAATAATTATATATTTAACAATTCCATAATCCTAGGAATCATATCCAAAATATCAAAAACACGATGCGCCACACACGGCTTTTAAGCCGTGGTTTGTGACAGGCGCTCGTGTTTTGGATGCTCAAGAACGCCACGGCTTAAAAGCAGTGGTTTGAACGTTCTTGACATCATTGTATAAAACCTCAAATTCTGCCATAGTTAACTTTCTTCCATAATAGTTAATTCTGTTTCTAACAGCTCTAACAGAATCAAATTTTTCCGCCAATGAATTTTTATGCAATATTTCATTCAAAAAAGAAGTAAAACATTCATGATTATAAATTTTATATCCTGATTTAGAAGCAACTGCCTCTAATAAGGTTCTCAAAGAATCATAAGCTAAAACAATGATAGAAGAATAAGAGATTTCATTTTGAGGGATTGATTTTGCTACTTTTAGTTTAGATTCTGCAGATTCAACTAAAGAAAATATCAAACTATCGTCCCTCTCTGCAATTTTAACAAACTTTCTTACATTACATTCTTTCCAATCCATTATATTTCAACTCCTTTTTCAATATTAAATTTAAGATTATTATTATTCAAAGAATTAGAAAAATGAAGTTGAACTTTTCTTTTTAATACCTTCTCAACTTTAGATATATCTATTTCAGTATGTTTAATATTCACAAACAAATCAACATCTGAACTAAGAGTATTCTCAATCTTAACTATACTTCCGAACAAAATTAAATTTTTAAATAAGAATTTGTCTTTCAGGGATAAAAATAAAGTACTAAGAACCTCCCTCCAATAAGCAATAGCCAAATCCCTAAACAAATATTTTTCTCTATTAGCTCGAAAAAGGAGCAGATTTCTTTCTTTTCTCATAGATAAAACTCCCTTATCAGCAAAATCTTTCAATATCTTAGAAGCATTAGGAGGACTAATTTGTAGAATTCTTGAATATTCCCTAACAGCAATCTCTCTATAAACATCTTCAAAAAAGGGTTTTAGATTGTTAAATATAACTAACATATGTTAATTAATAATAACATTTGTATATAAATCTTGCTATTTTTTCGCTTAAATCTTCAAAAAAAAACTATTTAAACCATTTATTCCTATTTCTTTCATGGATGAATCATATTCCCCTCAGTCTTCAATAGATTTGATTTCAAAAATCAGAGATATTGAAGAAAAACAGCGCCTTGTTAAGGATCGAATGATTCTCATAGGTAAAACTGTAATAGACGAAAGAAATAAAAATTTTAAAGATATTCAAGAATTAAAGAAAACAGTTCTCCTAGTAAAGGAAGAAAATCTAAGAATAAAAGAACTTCTTGCAAGAGTAACAGAACAGCTTAGCAATTGTTCAAGAAAAGAAGAATTAGCAATAATCCAACGTCAATTGGATTTGTTAAGACATTAAAAGCATAGAAATTTAAATACCCTTAACTAATAAAAAGAAAATGGCAACAATAGATGATATAAAACAGATGAAAGATTCAGGAGCATCCGATCAAGATATTCTTCGAGCATTAGAATCTAAAGGAATCTCTCCTCAACAAGCTTACGAATCACTATCACAAGCAACAATAAAAGAAGCAGTAAATTCTGATAATTCTCAACAAAGCGCATATTCGTCTCAAGAACTTCAACCATCTTTAATGACCACTCCTTCACAGGAAACTGTTGAACAACCAATAAATCCACAGGAGGACTACTCACAATATGCTCCTGATCAATATTACTCAAACGCTCCTGCCTATTCTTCAGGATTGAGCACGGATACAATCTCAGAAATAGCAGATCAACTTATTACTGAAAAAATGTCTATAATGAAAGATAACTTAGAAAAGGTTTCAGATTTTAAAAATTATTCAGAAGCAAAACTCGCTTCATTAGATGAAAGACTTCAAAGAATAGAAAAAGTAATTGATCGTCTTCAACTTTCAATACTTCAAAAAGTGGGAGAAAGTATAACTAATATTGAAGATATAAAGAAAGAACTTCTTGAAACTCAAAAGTCATTCAAATCTCTTTCTTCTCAACAAACTTCTAAAAAGACTCAAATAGAAAATACTCAAATTTCAAACAGTCGAGAAGAATGAGCCACCACTAAACGAGCTTTTGTCTACGAACAAATGCGTCTACTGACAAAATAGAGCATCTTCACACAACGCTGAACCCTACTTCCTGAATGTCTAGAAGAAAAAAGTTATTATCTGATAATTCTACTCTACATTTTAGTTTTAAGAAATCTTGTTCAACTTAATCCTGATGGTAATTTATCCCCACACCAAACTATAAAGTATTACTACCAATAAATAGAATTAATTAGCAGACATCAAATAATTCTTTTACATAACAATTATCTTTTAAACTTAAACCCAAACCCTGCTCCTTTAAGAGCCTCATTTGCTTCTATAGTAGCAAGATTCTCCTCTACTTCACTTAATTTACCAGTATAACTTTTCATAATATTTTCATAAACTCTAGTTTCAATCTTAGAATCTTCAAAATACATTTTCTGCGTCTTTTTAATAAGTTCTTTCAATCTTTCACTTTCCTCTCTAAGAGCTTTTTTCTTGCCTCCTCTAATTTTCATTAGATTCAAAAGCTTTGATTCTGCAGAAATTCTTTCTTGAATAACTTTGTTTAATCTTTCCTCATACTGGCTCATAGTATTCTGATATTCCTCCATACTCATCTTCGCTTCTTCAAAACACTGTTTTTGAACAACTTTCATTAGTCCAATCAAAAGAACTTCTTCTTCAGACAATAATTTCAATTTTGATTTCAATAATCTTCTTTTCACTAATAAAGTAGTGCTAGTAACGAACAAAAATGTCAAAAGAGCAATGCCTGCACTCTCTCCTGGATTTCTAATTATGAAGTATCCTAAATTAAATTCTCCCTTAGTTTCAAGAGCAAAAGACAATTGGGCTTCTTTTAGTCTAGCCATAGCCAAAGAATAATCTCCTCTAATAAATGCAGACTCTGCCAAATTAACAAGCTTATTGGTTTCAGGCGTTTGAATACCATTTAATCTTGCATCATCCATACTATCCCGTAAA
>JBBTAF010000045.1:0-2651 GCA_038044305.1 Nanobdellota archaeon | reverse complement strand
GCTACAAATGATTCACTAGACTTATGCTTAGGGGCTTGACGAATCATCTCTTCTAACCAAAACATTTGATCTTCGGGGGTCTTAGCTGCAAAGTATTTTTTCTCAGCAACAAAATATTCGGGGCCTGCGTTAACTGTCATGATTTTTGAAGTATAGTAATCCTTAAAAAGTGTTTGTTCGATGTTTTATGATGGGTTTGGTTAGACCTAAATTTAAGATTGGTAGTCCTGTTTTATATGAGAGTATGGGAGTTTCAAGAGGAGTGGTAATACAAAGATCTAGAGTTGAGTGGTTATATGGTATCTTTCCGATAAGAGTCTATTTTGGAGTTGATGTTAACAATGGAGATGAAGTAGCTGAGAGATTAAAAGAAAGAGATTTAGTTTCTTTAAGAGAAGAAGGAGCAGGAGAATATTTTGATACGTATATTCTTCATAATAGTTAAGGTTTATTAATGGGTTTTCGATGTAGCTGTATGAAACAGAATTTTATTAGAAAGAAGTTGAAAAACGGAATAACTGTTCTTTTTGAGAAAAGAGAATTGCCTCTTGTTTCTTTAAGTATTACAAATAGATTTGGAGCCGCATTTGAAGAAAGTAAGATTAAGGGAGTTGCTCATTGTATGGAACATCTGCTGTTTACAGGAACTAAAACTAGGACACATGAAGATATTTCTAGAGAAATTGAAAAAAAAGGAGGGATATTAAATGCATTTACTTCTCATGAAGTAACTTCTTTTTGGTTTAAGTTGCCTTCTGAGCACGTATTTACCGGTTTAGAGATATTGACTGATATGTTCAATAATGTAACTTTTAGAGAGGATAAATTTGAAAAGGAAAAAAAGATAATTGTTCAAGAGATAAGGATGTATAAGGACATGCCTATGAGATTTGTTTTTGATTTAGTCGAATCTTGTCTTTATGAGAAGCCTTTTGGTGAGAGTGTCATTGGAAGTGAAGAGACGGTTATGGGATTAGACAGAAATTTTATTATAAATTACTTTAATAAAAATTATAATCCTGAAAATTATATAGTTACAATAGTTGGAAATGCGGATATTGATCGAATTTGTGAATATCTAGAAAAGAACTTTAAGAGAAATGAAAATAAATCAAGTATCAAGAAGATAAATTTAAAAAATGGAAGAAAGATAATAGAAAAAGAAGGAATTGATCAGGCGCAGTTTATTTTAGGCATGCATGCTCCTTTAGCAGGAAGTGATGAAATGATTATACTAGAAGTATTGGATGCATATCTTGCTAGTGGAATGAGTTCAAGACTGCCTTTGAAGATAAGAGAAGAAAAAGGATTAGCTTATAGTGTTAAAGGAGATATTTCTTCTGAGAAAAATTATTCTCATTATCTAATATATGTGGGAACTAAGAAAGAAGTGATTGATGAAGTTGAAAAAGATATTGTTGCAGAATTTAATGGAATTGATAAGATGAATGAAAATGACTTGAAGGAAGCTAAAGAAAGATTACTTGGGTTGAAAAAGTTGGCAATGGAAGAAAGCGATGGAATTATGAATCAGTTGATGTTTTCTGAACTAGCTGGAAAGGCAGAAGATTTTTATGAAAAGGATGAAAAGATTAAAAAAGTTAAATTAGAAGATGTAAAAAAGTTGGCTAAAAAACTAATTAAGAATTATAGTATTGCTACGATTTTACCAAAGTAATCAGTATTATTTATATCAAGGAGCTTACATACACTTTTTACTTTACCTTTTTATTAATCTATAAGAAATTTATCTGCTCTTGGAAGAATTCCATTTTCAGTTATGCAATATATTGAAGTGATATCTATATTTCCTTCTTCGTAAAGTATTTCTTCTTTTTGCCATTTGTTAATAGTTTCGTTCCAGTAGTATTCACGATTATTATTATCGCTGTCATAATCGCCTCCAGTTATTCCTGCTTCAGATATGAGCGAAGCCATTCCATACTGCCCTGTAAAGAACTCGCAGAGTTTGTTTATTGTTGCATTTTCTTTGATGCTTCCCCAGCTAAGTATATACCATCCATTATCTTTTCCTCCAAATGAAGGAGGTGGAGAAGAAATTACAGATGGATCTACTGAACTGCTCATCCAATTGTAAAACTCTGGATCACCCATAAGGGAATTATAATCTGTTTTGAATCTTGAAACAGCTAAATCTAGACAATGCCAGTTATAAACTCTCAAGGAAGGAGAGTCATCAGAATAATCTCTTTGTACTCCATTGCATCCTCTCGATGTACAATAGTTTTCAAGATAATCTTCCGAAAGAGTAGTTATTGCTCCGCATAAAGGCAATGAATTTATTATGCAAGGCCAACAATAACTCCCACTTTCACAATTGGAACATAGAGGATTTCCAGTAGTATATCCGAAGCCGGAAGTATCTCCAGACCTGCAGTAGAATCCGCTTTTGACCCAATTACTGCAGACTATATTTCCTACACAGTCTCCTGATGAATCTGCGTCTTGTATACAGGTTTCAGAGGCACAATCTGCTTGACAATTTAAATTAGTTTCTCCGTAATTAGGATGTCCTCCAGTACCATTTTGACAGATATTATCTCCACAGGTACAAAATTCTTTATTGTCTATTGCCTGTTGTAATGTTTTTTCTGCACCTGATTTATTTATTATAACTATCTGATTTCCTA
>JBBTAF010000044.1:0-7384 GCA_038044305.1 Nanobdellota archaeon | reverse complement strand
TTGTGATGGTGGTTACAACTATACAGGCGGAGACGCCATCCAAGTCTCTAGTGGATGGGATACTCTTTGTGTCTTAAAATCAAACGGTAACACAGAATGTAAGGGGACAGTATATCATCCTAATAACTATACTGGCGGAGACGCCATCCAAGTCTCTAGTGGTGAATGGATTCCTTGTGTTATAAAATCAAATGGCAATGCTACTTGCTCTTCGGGTTTTAATCCTTTAAATTATACAAATTCAGACTTAAGAATATCAGGATATTACCCATTTTATGGATTGAATTATGGAAATTATTCTTTTGATGCATTAACTTGTAATTTTAATGAAAATACTAATTATGCAGGATACAGAAATATATTTTTACAAGAAGCATATTCTCCTCTTAGTTTTGATGCTTCTTCTCCTATTTCCGGAAGTGTTATTTATGGAAATTCCTTTGAGATAAGTGCTAATTATACATATCCAAATGTGCATTACGCTTTTTTTGATTTAGATCGTTCTCTTTTATCTTGGTGGAGATTTGAAAATTCTTCTCAAGGAGAGATTCAAGATTATTCTGGAACAGAGAATACTCTAATCAATTCTAGCGGGAGCATAGACATTGATTCAGATGGAAAATTTGGCTCTGCAGGATTTTTTAATAGGTCAGAAGAGGATTTTGCTAATGCTTCTGAGACTAATCCTCCTTTAACTGAATATACCTATTCTGTTTGGTTCAGAACCAATAATAAAACTAGTCCATTTATAGACATGGTTGGAAAGTATTATAATGGACAATTTGGACAATTTGGTTTATATAACGGTAAATTATGTATGACTTTAGATACTCATAATTATCAGTTGGTTCCAAATTATGATTCAACTGTTCATGTTTGTTCCGATTTAACTTATAATGATAGTCTTTGGCATCAGGCAGTAGTTAGTGTTGGAAGTGCAGGTACTAAATTATATATAGATGGGGTTTTGATAAAATCTAATTCAGTATATACTTCTACTCAATGTACTCCTACTTTTGATTATACTAACTGCTATGGTTTTGGGACGAGTAAATATCATATAGGGAAGGCATACTATGGAGATGATGAAGGTACTTACTATTATGACGGAAATCTTGATGAAGTAATGATATTTAATAGAGTTCTTAGTGATAATGAAGTTGTTTCTTTGTATAATTCTAGTGCTAATTTCAATCAAACTTATTCTAGTTTAAGTTACGGTTCGCATAATTTTAGAGCATATGCCGTTAATTCTCAAGGAGAAATGAGTCAGACCTCTTTGAGAGAAATGACTCTTATAAATCCTGATTCTAGTTCTCAGAGTTCTTTTGGAGGAGGGTTTATTAATTTTTCTCTTAACGAAGGGGAGTGTTACGATTCTGATGGAGGATTAAATTATTTTAAATTTGGGATTACTAGTACTTTGAAGAATGGAAAATACTATACTTATACTGATTATTGTTATGAGAAATTAGTTAATGAACATTCTTGTTCTGGTGGAAGTATTTATGAAAGTAGTTATTCTTGTCCTAATGGATGTTCTTCCGGAGGATGCATTTCTGAAGAGAATCTTGAAACAAATGAAGTTTTTTCTCCTTTATATTTGACCCAAAGTTTAGGAGATATTTCTTTAAATGTAATTGAAAGCGAGAATAGTGTTTGTGGAGTTTATTCAAGGGAAAATCCAAAGACCGCTTTAGCGTCTACTACTTTTACAGGTTATGATGTTAAAAATTCTATCGATAGTAATTCTAATACTGGATGGTATGGAAAATTTGAAGATAATTATCCAAAATCAATTAGATTTGATATGGAAGCACAGAAGTGTATAAGGGCAGTAGATATTTATGTTTCAGTTTGGGATTTACCAATTTCATTAGATGTTCAGGTTTCTAATGAAGGGACAACATGGAGCACTGTTTTGCATAATATTACTTTGAAAAGTCAAAGAACTATTGGTCTTGCCTTTCCAAGTGCGATAGTTGCTAGATATCTTAGAGTTGTAGAGAGTTCTGGAGGAAGAGCATTTGGTAATATTCAAGAATTTAAGGTTTTGTCTGCAAATTATAGTGGCTCAGAAATATATCCCCAAGGATTTCTAAAATCTTTGATTAGAAAGTAGTGTTATTACTGCCTATGATTTATCACCATAATGCTTTTAAAGGGAGTTTATGGTGATTTTTTATGAAAAATGGTAAGGCGTTTATTTTGCTTTTCGCTTTTGTGTTTTTATTTAGTTGTTTTCTAGCGGAGATTCAAGTTTCTGCTTTGACTGAACATTCTGGAAAGATTATTTTTGAGCGTAATGGAAGTATGGAAAGTGATTCTTCTCTGACTTACAATAAGGAAGCACAGACTTTGGAAATAAATTCCTTTATCGGAAATATAACTGTATCTGATGTTAAAAATATTAGTCCAGCAGTAGTTAATTATGGTGACTCTCAGGGCAAATATATCTCTGATTATATTGAACATCAAATTAAAGTTTATGCTTATAAGGATGTCGGGGATAAACGAATTTTTTCGATGAATCCAATTACTTCTTTGCTTTTTGTTGATGATGGATTTAGTAATAGACTCTACAGTATAAATTGGACTTGGGAAGCAGTACCTGATGCAGATGGATATTTGGTTTTTAAGTATGAACAAAGTCAGTTACATGCGTTTAGCTATAATGTTTTTGTTTATACTAATACTAATAACCTTTACGATTATTCTTCAAAAATTTTTACTCGAAGCTTTTTTGATATTTCTCTCAAATCAATTCAAACGGAAGAATCTTCATCTATTTCGATAAATGGAAATGGAATATTTAAGTCAAATAACTTTAAGTTTATTAATTTGACGAATAGTTTAACTGATATAATTTCTGGAAGAATGTTTGCAAATAGTTTTTGTATCAATGAAACAAATTGCTTATCTTTGCCAAATGGAATTAATGGAGGCATACAATTTTTTAGCAAAGGCATATTAAGTTCAGATATTAATCTTTTTTGGGATACTAAAAATAAAAGACTTGGTTTAGGGACTAATAACCCCCAAGCGATGCTTCATATTGTATCTACAGACAATAATTCATCTGTAGAGAGCGTTAAGAAAATAAATGGAGATATTATTTCTTATACAGGAAGTTATAATTCTAGTCTTGGTTGCTCACATCAGGTTCAAATATGTGCCTATAAAGACCTATCGACTGGAGGAAGAGTATATTCAGATAATTGTCCAAAAAGTAAATTAGTAACTTTTGATGAAATAGGATATAAGAACTATCAAATTAATTGGGTATGGGATTTTGTAGAAAATGCAGATGGTTATCGTATTTTGTATTCTAATAACTGTAGTGGTTATTCTTTTGATCATTATAAAGATTTTAATAAAACAAATTCTCTTGTTATGGAGACAGTGGTTAATGAAAGTTATTCAACTTATACATATATGATTCAAGATAAAAGTAGTGTTGATTGGATACTTGGATCAGAAATTACTCCTAAATCTAAAGATTATTATTCGGTTGATGCTTTAAGAGTAGAAGGAAATGTGGTTATCCTTGGAAATATTACTGCTCAGAATATTTGTTATTCAAATGGAACAAACTGTGCTAATAATCCATCTAGTTTGAATGGAATGATAAAAAATAATACTTATGTAGGAGATGTTGGAGTGTTTCAAACTATCAATACTAAAAATATTATTGTTGAAGGGAGAAAGGGTATAACTAAGACTCTTGTTCTTTCCAAGACTTGTAAAGTAGTAGTAATTGATGGAGTTATTGTTAATTATGTAGGATGTGTTTAAACTTTTCAATAATAAAAAATTTTGAGAGAATGAATCTGAGTAGTAATACTTAAATTTAAAAAATTATCATCCCTTTATATCTGAGATACCAAGAAGTATGAACAATGCACCCATTCCTACAATTGCCCAAAAGATAGTTCCCTTTAGAAACTCAAGAGAAGATGCCCACCATGAAGGCCAAACAATTGTCGCTAAAACAATTGGCACAACGATAAGTATTAATCCCAAGAAAAGCTCTAACCATTTATTCATGTTGTTTTTTATGATTTTGTATTTATAAATATTCTTGTTTTGTATAACTATTGTTTTGATCTATAGGTTCTATCTTATTGGAAGTCTTCGTTGCGTTTAAATAGATGTTTTTATAGAATATGATATGACTGAAAAACAATTAATGATAGATTTGGATGATCCAAGGGCAGGAAGGATTGCAGAAGTGCTTGGGAGTAAGACGTGTAAGCAGATTTTAGGAATTTTGGCTGAAAAGGAATTGAGTGAAAGTGAAATTTCTTCTGAATTAAAATTACCTCTTAACACTATTGATTATAATGTGAAGAAATTAGTTGAATCTGGATTAATTGAGGAAACGAAAGGATTTTTATGGAGTTCTAAAGGAAAAAGAGTTCTGCGTTATAAGATTGCAAGAAAAAGAATAGTTATCTCACCTAAGACTTCTTTTAAAGGAATTATTCCTGCTATTTTAATATCTACAATTGGGGCTGTTTTAATAAGATATTGGAGTGCTGGTCAAAATATGGTTGTTAATTCAGTTAATAGTATTCAGGATGTTGCTCTTAAAGGAATGAATTATGCTTCGAGCACTACTTCTGAGGCTATGTCTGGAAGTTCAGGAAGTTCACTTATTGTACCTGTATCTGAAAGAGTAGGTAATGTTGCAATGAATATTTCAAACACAGTTTATGGTGAACCTGCTTTGTGGTTTTTGTTGGGAGCACTACTTGCTTTATTTGTATTCTTGCTTTGGAACTGGAGGAAGGTATGGTAAATCTTTTGAAAGGAGGTAACTATGGAATCTAAATATATATTAGTTGGAGTAGGTGTATTAATTGTATTAGTCGCAGGATATCTTCTTTGGAATTCTGGGGCAGTAGTTTCTGCACAAGGACTTTCTGAATTGACTGTGCAACCAGACGAAGCTTCGGTTTATTTAAGTATAGAATCGCATGCTGAAAATGCAATTGATGCTAAAAATAATAACGCAGAGATTAGTGATGATGTTTTGACTGCTTTGATTAAAATGGGATTTGAAAGGAGCGAAATTCAGACTTTGAATTATAACATCTATCCTGAATATGATTATTCATATGGGAGAAGTACTTTGAAGGGATATTTTGCTTCACAGCAGATTATTATCAAGACCAATGATTTTGATAAAGTTGCAGGAGTAATAGATGCTGGAGTTGATGCTGGAGCGATACTACAAAGCATTAATTTTGAGTTGTCACAGTTAAAACAAAATGAGTATAAGGCAGAAGCCTTGAAAATGGCGGCTGAAGATGCTAAGATTAAAGCAGGAGCTATTGCTTCTGGATCTGGAAAAAGACTAGGAAGATTAGTTTCAACGGCTAATAATGATTTTTATTATCCTGGGCCTTTAAATTATTATTCTGGTAGTGCTGAATCTTCTGTAATGGATGTGAAGAGAGTAGCAGTAAATATTGCTCCTAGCGATATGAAAGTAACTGCTTCGATAAATGTTCAGTACAAGTTAGGCTTTTTTTAGTCTTTATAAACAGCCTTAAATAGTGTTTTATTTTTATTTTATTATGTTATCTAAGAAACAGATGAATGAACTTAGAGGTCATTTAGAGAGAACTCAAAATCCAATATTTTATTATGATAATGATGCAGATGGATTGTGTAGTTTTCTTCTACTTAGAAGATTTTTAGGTTTTGGTCAAGGAGTTGCAGTTAGAAGTTATCCTGATTTAAATGGAGATTATGCCTTAAAAGCTGAAAAGATTAAGGCAGATTGTATTTTTGTTCTTGATAAACCTACATTATCAAATGAATTTGTTGAAAGAATAAGTAAAATAGGTATTCCTTTGATATGGATAGACCATCATGATGTTCCTCAAAATTTTCAAGGAGACAATTTATTTATCTATAATCCTTCTAGAGACAAGAAGGAAAAGATGCCTACTTCAGGTATAGTTTTTGAAGTTTTAAAAAAGAAAAAAGATGCGTGGATTGCTTTGGCGGGTTGTATATCTGACTGCTATTTACCTACGTTTATTGTAGAAGTTATGAAAGAGAAAGGAGAGATGTTTAATAGAACAAAGAAGAGTGCTTTTGATATTCTATATGGAACGGAATTTGGAAAAGTTGTTAGAGCAATGAATTATGGATTAAAAGATTCCGTTTCTAATGTTGAAAAAATGCAAAATTTTTTGATTAATTGTAAAAATCCAGAAGAAGTCTTGGCAGATGGTGAAATTAATATCAGGTTAAGAGAGAAGACACAAGAATTACTGATGAAGCAGAATAAATTGGTTGAAGAAGCAGAAAAGAATAAAGAAGGAAAATTACTTTTTTTTACTTATTCTGGAGAGGTAAGTATGAGCTCGGATTTAGCTAATGAGTTGGCATATAAAAATCCTAAAGTGTATGTTTGTGTATGCTATAAGAAAGGGGCTTTGACTAATATTTCTATACGTGGAAAGGGCGTTAAAGGAATGCTTTCAAGTGTTTTGAATAAATTGGAAAATTCTTCTGGTGGAGGGCATGAAATGGCAGTAGGTGCTAGAATTCAGACAAAAGATTTAGAACTATTTAGAAAGATGTTTTTGGAAGAAGTTGATAGGGTTTGATGTGTTAACTTCTAGGTCTTAAAAATACTTAATCTTTAAAAACCATCATTTTGTTGGAAGTAAATGGAAAATAAGGCGAATCTGAATTCAAAGGAAGCGCTTACGATTGAAGTCTTTGGAAGAGTGCAAGGAGTTATGTTTAGACAAAGTGTAAAGGAGTTTTGTGATAAGATGGCACTGACTGGGCATGTAATGAATAGAGAGGATGGAAGTGTTCTTATTATTGCTCAAGGTGTTAGGGGAAAGTTGGACGAATTACTTTCATGGATAAGGATAAATCCAGGATTTTCAAATGTAGAAGGAGTTGCTTATTATTGTACTAAGTTTAATTCTGATATAAAAGATTTTTCAATATTGAAGGAAAGAAGTTTTTTTGCTGATCAAGCAAGAAGTTTTTTGAATCTTGGAAAATCAATTATAGGTGTAAATAAGGGAAAAGTGCCAGTTCATGTTGCAATAATTCCTGATGGCAATAGAAGGTGGGCAAGAGAACAGGGGTTTGATGCGAGCAAAGGACATAAAATTGCTGGAGAATTTGAGCATCTTAAAGTCTTGATGGATGAGGCTCGAAGGAATGGAGTTAAATATATCTCTTTTTGGGGTTTTTCCACAGAGAATTGGAATAGAGATAAGTTAGAGAGAGATACAATTTTTAATATGTTAAAGGAAATGGCTCCTAAGCTCATGGCTGAATTTAAAAAAAATAATGTAAGATTTAGGCATATAGGAAGAAAAGATAGACTGCCTAAGGAGTTGAT
>JBBTAF010000043.1:0-8357 GCA_038044305.1 Nanobdellota archaeon | reverse complement strand
CAATTGTTTTTCCATCTTTTTCAATACTTTTTATAAGTAAATCAGATGCAAATATCTCTCCACGTACTAGCATTCCTTTTTCTCTTTTAACTTCCCAGACATTTTCAGAAATTTTCTTAATCATTTAATACTAATAACTACTAGCTTTAAATACCTTAATAAAACCAATAAAAATTTAATTCTGGGTTTTTAGGAAATCCCACATTTTTTTAATATCCTCAAATTCGTCTGGGCTTCTTCCACACGATTTCACAACTTCAACCACAAGGTCTTCAACTGGCTCAGAAAGAAAAGAAGTCTCTCCAACAGCCCACATTTCCAAAGAATTTCTCATTCTTCTTACTATTGGCCAAGGTATTTTCGAATTAGTATCATAAATTAAGTTATCATAATTATCAACAAACCATTTTCTTATTTTGGTATCTTGAGTATCTACAGCTCTAACAAGTATATCTTTAGCTCGAGCATAAGTTTCAGGAGTAAATTTTCTATACGCCTCAGCAACATTTTTTGCTTGTTCATTAAGAAAATCCTTTACTTCATCACAAGTACTATCTAAATCATTGATTCCAAGAGAATATCTTCCATGCTGATTTAATTCTCTATCTTGCGCATTTCTTTTTATTAAACCTAGAGAGATTTTACTTCTAACTTGTGGATGTACCTCCATAGAACCAATTCTATTTTTTATTCTATGAAGAGATAACAACTCTAATTCTCCTTGAGGCAATTCCAAATAATGATATTGCCCCATACTTAATTCTTGCCTGTGACATAAACCACAGCTCAGTCCTAAACTCATAATTTTATCTATTTCAATCAGCTTTTAAATCTTTCTATTAGTTATAACTACTTAGTGACAACTCAAATAAACTACACATCCAATACCATCTGAGCAGTCCATTTATCTTTAATCTTTCGAATATTCATCTCAGCATAAGTAGGCGCTTTAATATGCTTCAAAGTATATTTATTTGTATCATCTCCATATAACTCAGCATGCAAATTATTACCTCTAAGCAATACGCTTCCCTTAGAAGGAATAAAATGTTCTGCATCAACAAGATATAGTATTTCATCAACAAAATTATATAATAAAGAAGAAGTGTCCTTTCCGCTAACATCTATCACTTTTCCTTTCAAAGATTCAATTTTCTTTCCTTCAGACATATATTCAGCTAAAGCAAAAATTACATTTTCGAATACATCTTGTAGAGTATTTCCATTTAGCTTAAGCTTAATATCAGCCATATGCTCAAGGAATTCATATTTATCATTCATAAAATTCAAAGGAACTTACAGGTTATAAGTTTATTGCATTCAACAAAGTTTAAAAAGAATATAAAAATTTAATAATTATGAAACTTGAAGTCCCATTTCATAATCAAGAAACAAATAATGATTGTGGTCCAACCGCATTGCAAATGGTTTTAGAATATCTTGATAGAAAATCTTATTCAAGAGACCAAATACAAACTTTAGTTGACAGCGATAAGAGTGGTGTAACTTGGACTATAGGACTTGCTAAATCAGCTGCACAGATGGGATTCAAAACGGAGTTTTATACATCTTGCTTAGGTTTTAATCCAGAAAATTATAAACTAGCGTTTTACCAAGAGACCGCAGATGAAAAGAAAAGTACTGAAAAAAAATTAAATAAACTAAAAAGAGAAGCTGTGCAGTTCGGAGTTCATATGGAAGAGAAAAGATTAACTCTAAAAGAAATATTAATCAAAATAGGCTCTTCTTGTGTTCCAATAATTCTACTAGATTGGAGCAAGATTAAAGCTACTAAAGGGTTCATAGGCCATTTTGTGCCTATTGTAGGTTATGATAATAATAATATTTATATTCATAATCCAGGAGGCTCTAATGCTATGGCTAACTTTTCGATAAAAAGAGACCTGTTTGAAGAAGCAAGAACATCTCTAGGAACAGATCAAGATATAATTTTTGTTCACTCCCGTTCTGAAAATCAACAGATCTTAACTGTATAATCTCATCAATCAAATTTATTAATCCATTTTTCCAACAATACCTATGAATCGAGAAAGTCTTGCAAAGATTTTTGAAATTATCGCTGGACTACTATTTGTAACTGCTTCTATTTTTATAAGTCAAATGACTGGAGCCATAACGGGCATTTATTCTCCGGCATGGAATGAAAAAATTGGAGGGCTAATAGGATCATTTGCTCTAGTATTTACTGCTCTGTTTATCTGGACAAAATGGAAAAAATAATTACCCAATAAGACGACCCAAAGATTTTATATATTCTAATTCTATAAACCTCTATGAGTATTTCAGATACAATTGTAATAATTCTAACAATTGCACTCATTTTAGGAGCAACATACATAGCTTATCATGAGCTTAATTCAAAATCCATAGAGTACAAAGAATTTACAGCAAACATAACACACAATCTTCCAAATCAAAGCAATCAGTTCTATCCAAATATGCGTTTTCAACATAAAGAAATTCCTTTCAGCATTGCAGACGATTGCAATGAATTAAAAAATCAAGAAATAATTCAAGCCCTATTAACGATTCAGTCAAAAACACCAATTATATTCTATAAGTCATACTATTCAGGAATTTCATTTGTCTGCTCAGGTAATGCCTCCGAATTTGGTTCAGGAGATTCAGAAAATGAAGTAGTTGCAGGAGCAGCAAAGCCAGAAGACATTCTTAATCTTACTAATTTATATATAATTCAAAAAGCATCTGTTACTCTTCTCAGACCAGAAAAATGTCAAACTCCTCAAGTAGTAATTCATGAAACTCTTCATGCATTAGGATTCGATCACTCCTCAGATGAAAATAGTATATTATATCCTATAACAAACTGTAAACAAAAAATAGACCCTGCGATATTTGAAGAACTGAACAGACTATACTCTATTCCTGAAAACCCAGATTTAGTTATAGAAAAAATAGAAGCCAATAAAACTGGCAAATATCTAAATCTAAAAGTAAACGTAGCTAACTATGGTTTAAGTACTGCAACAAATATCACTTTAGAGATTTCATCGAATAAAAAACTGATAAAGAGTTATAATTTTGATCAGATAGATATAGGAAAAAGAACTCAATTAACTCTTGAAAATCTTAGAACTGTTGATAGTGAATCTATAAATTTTCAGCTCAAAATGGCTCAACAAGATTTAAACGAAGAAAATAATTATGCTCAAGTTCTTTCATTAGGTCAGGTTTAATCGAGGAATAAGCTTTAAATATCTACTACTATTAGGATAAATGTAAAAGATGGCTGACAAAGATCTATTAATAAATGAAAAAGTAGAATTTAACGGAGTTTTTAGCTTTGAAGAAGCGTACGCATACGCATTTAATTGGTTCAAAGATGAAGGATTTGGGTTAATAGAAGAAAGATATTCTGAAAAAGTTACAGCATCAGGAAGAGACATAAAGTTCGAGTGGTCAGCAAAAAAAGGATCATCTGACTACTTCGATATTGATCTGAAAGTAAAAGTTGAAGTTGAAGGATTAAGCGACGTTGAAGTTGAAATAGAAGGCAAAAAGAAAAAGTCGAATAAAGGTAAAATCGCCTTCGGAATAAAAGGAGTACTTGTAAAGGATCCAAGTAGTGCTTGGGATGAATCTCCATTCTACAAGTTCCTTAGAGATGTCTATAATAAATACATTATTCCAGGCAGAATTGATTCAATGGAAGATAGAGTAAAAGATGACGTTAGAGACTTTAAAGAAAAAATGAAAATATTCTTTGAAATTTCAGGTAAGAGATAATCTCCCTTTCTCGTCTATTTTATTGACACTGAGAAAATCCATTTGCGTAACCTCCCTGCTTTAGCTCGAAGTTCTTGACACAACAATAATATTTATATAATCACGTTAACAAAAAATTCTATGAAAAAGAGTGTAACATTTATATTATTAATGATTTTTTGTGTTGCTTCAGTATTAGCATTTAGCGTAGAAAAAGTTGATAAGGGGAGTGTAATAATTGCAGAACTTCAAAATCCTGCAATGTATGATTTTTCAATAACTACTGGTTCTTCAGCAGGATCTGCTGAGTTATATTCTCTCGTAGGTGTCGAATTCTCACCAAAAGGAGCATTTGATTTGCCAACTGGAACAAAGACCATCGAAGTTAGAGCCTATCCAAGTGATGAATACCTGGCTCATCCAGGCAACTATATCATAGAATACTATCTAAGAGGTAATGATCCACTTTACAAAGATACTCTTTCATTTAGAGTTACCTCTTTAAAGGACACATTAAGCATTTCTCCTTCAAATTTACGTCATGATGACTTATTTCTTAATTTGACTATCACAAATGTAGAAAATACTAATATAGATAACGCGGAACTAACATTCGAATCAGAATTCTTCACAACTTCCAAAAAGATATCCTTGAAACCCTTTGAATCTATTTCACTAAGTTTACCAATAGATAAGTCTAAATCATCTAAGCTTACTGCTGGAAAATACGTCCTAACTGCTAAAATAGCTCTAGAAGACGCCAAGGTAAAATCTGAAGGAATAATTAACTATTTGGAACAGCAAGGCACATCAATAACTAAGAACACTGAAGGTTTTCTTGTAAGAAAAACAACAATCGTCAAGAAAAATGAAGGAAATACTGTTATTCAAGACTCAATTACGCTAAGCAAGAACATAATCTCAAGGCTTTTTACTTTATCATCTTCAACTCCAAGCACTACAAGATCAGGATTCGTAACTGAATATATCTGGACAAAACAATTAATGCCTGGAGACTCTTGGCAAGTTACTTCTACAACCAATTATACATGGCCATTCCTTTTCATTATACTAATAGTCATAGTTGCATTCCTAGCAAAGATATATTCCACTACTAATCTATCTTTAACAAAAAATGTTTCATACGTAAAGACCAAGGGAGGACAGTTTGCCCTTAAGGTAAGCATTCATGTAAAGGCGAGAAAGCATGTTGATCACATTCAGCTTATTGACAGACTTCCAGGAATGACTAAATTGTATGAGAAATTCGGAATAAAACCAGATAAGATAGAAAACGAAAGTAGAAGAATATTTTGGAATATTGAAAGACTTCAGGCAGGAGAAGAAAGAGTATATTCATACATAATTTATTCTACCGTCGCAGTCGTTGGAAGATTTGAGCTTCCATCTGCTACTGCAATTTATGAAAAAGACGGAAAGACATTTGAATCTTTCTCAAACAGAGCTTTCTTCATAAGTGAAACCAATTTAAGAAACTAATATGGCTAATAAGAAAAGAAATTCAACTAGTAATTCCGCCAGAACCATAGGAGACATTTTTGAAAAGAGTCTTCCTCAATTATTAAAAGGTGCCTCAACTACTAATCTATTCAAAGGAGTTATAAGAAAAATGCAAGTTGCAGATTTGAAAGAAGTTTATTCAAGAGAATATCTACTTGCGTATGGGCTCTGCACAAGAGAGGAGTATGACTCAATTCCAGCATCTAATTCAAGAGAAGAGGCATACAGAAATGACTGCATAATTGCAAGATTAATGTCTCAAGTTATTGGCGCAGAATCTTTTTAATAAATATCTTTAAAAACAACTTATGCTAACGATTACATAATGAGCAAAAAGAAAACATTCTGTATTCAATGCGGAAAATCAATAGAAGGAGATATCAGATGTCTTTCTTGTAAAACAAAGAATAAACACAGTTCTCCGAACCAGAAAAGAAGAAGATAAATTATCTAAGAATATTTATATAGCCCGTTTATTTACTCAATCTATGGCAGCAACCGCACCTGGAGCAAGAAAAAAGAAGCTTGATTACAACGTAGATGGCGCAGTTTTTGATGACTTTATGAAAGCATGCAGTCGGAAAGGATTCGCACCACAAGTCATTCTAGAACAAGCGATGAAAAAGTTTAACCAAACTGGTCAGATTTAATTTCTTTAAAATAATTCTAATTCAACTATTCAGTAACTTTAAATACCCTCAAAAGTAGCTCCTCTTACATGACAAACCTTTCATCAAGTACAATACATAGATTACTATTAACTATAGATGCAACTCTAGCCCTCCCTCCAAGAGATATTAAATCATCTAAAGAAGCTATAGAAAGAGTTCATCAAGTAATTAAAGTAAGAAAATCTCATGACATATATGCTCTTCCAATTGGGTACTCAATTCACTACGGAATTAACGAATAAAACTAATTTTCTTTATGGATACATTTAAAAAATCCCCATTCCCTTCGTTATAAACCCCCTATAGCTCAATGGTAGAGCGCGTGGCTGTAGTCAATTAAGACTAACGCAGACTTTCCATAAGAAATAGGAAACAGAATGAAGCGTGATTAGCTCTTCCTGGTTACAGGAAGAAAGTTCGACAGAACCCGCGTTACCCCAGTTCGATTCTGGGTGGGGGGATATTTTTAAATCAAAGTAATATAAACTACTTAGTTTAAGCAACCTACCTCTCCTAGTATCGTCACATCGCTTCTTCGTGAATTAAAACAGCTCTATGTTTTCCAAGAACAATCGTGCCATCATTTTGTGTTCCAACACCATATTCAATTTTATACTTAAAAGTTTTAACTCCAACACAATAACCCTCCAAATTGATTAAAATTATACCCTCAGAAATTCTTTTCCAGCTCGCCTTCTTAACAGACATTTGTCCAAAAGCACACATCATACTATTCGCAGGAAAAAACTCCAGTGCTCCCTTTTTCTTAAAAATTAATTTTCCATAATGCCCCTCTTCAACATTAGAAGAGGCGAGTCTAATTCTATCGTCAGGAATTGCCCCTTCAAGAACTTTCCATGAACCTTCAATATATACCATTTTTATAACCATATTATGTACTATTTAACTTTTATGCAACAAAACTTATTTAAACATCTTAAAACTATTAAAAAGATGATAAAAGTGCTAGAATCATTCAATGCAGAATCTTTTCAGACAGATTTAAACAATAAAATTTCCGAAGGATGGATTCCTCTATGGGAGACTTTCAAATGCAGAGACGAATATTTCTGTATAATTCTAGAGGAAGGAAGCTTCGATGAAGACGAAGAAGATTTTGTTGAAGAAGAATAAATTATTTATTTATTCTGAAAAAAGCCTAAGTTAAACTTTAAATACTACTAGTAATACCTTCAATAATGTTATCTACTACCACTTTTGAATTCCCTGGAAAGAAAATTAAGAAAATTCTTGGAGTCGTTAAAGGGAATACTGTAAGATCCAGATGGATAGGAAGTAACATTATGGCGGGACTTAGAACTCTAGTAGGGGGAGAAATCCCAGAATATTCAGAACTTCTCATTCATGCCAGAGAAGAAGCACAAAAGAGAATGGAAGACGAAGCAGAAAAAATTGGAGCAGATGCAGTTGTCAATGTAAGATTCACAATATCAGAAGTTATGCAAAGCGTAATAGAAATTCTTGCCTATGGCACAGCAGTTAAATTCTGAAAATAGTAAGATTTAAAAAGAATTTAGGGTATCCAGAAACAATTAAATCGACCTTCAAAAGCTATGAAAGGCAACGTAAAAAAAACAAAAGAAGAGGAATTCGCCAAAGAACTCGAGGATGAAGAACTTGATGAAGATGAAGACTTCCTTGATGATGACTTCGACGAATAAACAACAAGCGAATAAGACAAATTCTGATTATCGCAGTTTTTATTATTAATTTCTTAGCTCGCAAGAACTTTAAGATCCAGCTCTCTCATAGCATTTTCCAAATTACTTCCCTGTGGAATTATATAACTTGCACCTCTGCATTGTGGAAAAATACCGACGTTATCCATCACTGCTCTATTAATTACAACAGAAGTTCTACCTAATGAATGCCCATCTACTGGCGAATATGCTTCACCAATCATTAATCCTTGACTATCAAATTCCTGTGGAACAAAAACTCTATTATCCTCTAATTGATAAGCCAATAAACTCAATAACTTTCTAAGATTCATACAATTTCAAAAATAACCCATTATTTAAACATTTATCATCATTTTTTCACTACTTCTTATTAATTATCTAGCATACATAATTTTAAAACATCCAGATAAACACTTTCAATATGGAAAATAAGCAAGTGGTTTCAGATAATATCTCAAGAACACTAGGTAAAGATGCCCAAAGAACAAATATTCTTGCAGCAAGAGTTGTAGCAGATATAGTAAAAACTACTCTTGGCCCAAAGGGCATGGATAAAATGCTTGTGGACTCTTCAGGAAATATTACAGTAACAAATGATGGTGTAACTATCCTTGAACAGTTAGACATAGACCACCCTGCAGCAAAAATGATGGTAGAAATAGCAAAAACTCAAGAAATGGAGATTGGAGATGGTACAACCACTGCTGCCCTGTTA
>JBBTAF010000042.1:0-7039 GCA_038044305.1 Nanobdellota archaeon | reverse complement strand
TCTCCAGAAGAAGATGAAGAAATTGTAAATTTTGCTCTAAAAAATTTTCCTGTAAAGGTAGAACAAGTAATTCTTCCAGTAAAATTTCGTCAAGGTATAACTGAATGGAAAGATGAAAAATACAGTCAAGAAATGAAAAAAACCTGTAGAATCTACCCTCAGGACAATGATTCAGAAGGATTTTTTGTTTCAAAGATGACTCTTATGGAGGAAATAAAATGACTCTCTCATTTATAAAATCAAATCAAAAAAGAACAATAATTGAAGCGCTAAAAGAACAATTCGGAGTAAACGAAATACCCTATCTTCTTATTCAATCAGGAAAAGAAAAAATAAAAGCGTTTTCAGGTTCAATTTCAAAAGATGAAATAATTGAAATTTCGAGAATGATTAGAATAGAATTTCTTGGTATTTATTTACTCAAACAAGAACTAGATTATCGTCTAAGTTTTGATGCAACTCAGATCCTATCAAACCAAATAACAAAAAATATCTTAGATATAAATCAAGAACAATATGAATTATGGATTAGAGGTTATGATTTAGAACTAAAAGAAAACACAGACTTAAGAGGAACCATAGTAATTAGATTCAATGGTGATTTCTTTGGGTGCGGAAAATCTTCAGGAAATAAGATATTCAACTACGTTCCAAAAGAAAGAAGATTAAAAACGCCCCTCCCTTCTAAGAGCGAAATATTTAAATAGTATAACTACTAAGTAGTTACATGAATAAATTGCTTAAAGGTCTAGTATTTACAGGAGGTTTAGCGCTAGGTTTAGTAACACTATTATCAACAAATAATCCTGATTTTCCAAAACTAGACAATAAAAGAGGTTTACTTCCAAAAAGCACAACCCTAAGTTTTAATTCAAGACAAAAAGATTTAAACGAAATTGCTGTAGAATTAAAAGAAAAACACTCCCTTGGAGGATTCACTTCAGAAAGGGAAATTAGATTTATTTATGCAGATAAAAATAGACTACATGAAACAGAAGTTTTAGCAACAGCAAGATATGAAGGAAATGAATGGAAAATTAAAGAAAATCCAAATACTGCATACGCTAATTGGAATCCTCAAGGAATGCAAAAATTGAATTCCGCACTAGCAAACCATTCTCTTCCAAACAATATCTGGAATGAGGCATATAATAGATTAAATCATTAGTTTTTCTTGTTAGAAGATAAGTTATTTAGACCAAATATTCTAGGGCGTTGTAGTTTATGATTGAACTAAATGTGAACTTCTTTTTAAACCAATAGTCTCTAAATAAAGAAGAGATGTATCTGATAAATATGGTAATTTCATGATATCTTTTATTTCCATAAACAACTGCTTTTTATGTTTATGTGGTTCTTTGTTCTTTACTTCACCAGAATATTTTGTTATTTCGAACAAATGCGTATAAACTTTAACATTCTTTCCATTTCTTATGTATTCATAGAGTTTATAGAAAATTTCTTTGCATTCTAAAACCTTGATGTTACATTCCTCAAAGACTTCTTGTTTTAATCCTTCTTTTACATCTTGATTTTGCATAACCTTTCCCACAGGTATTGTCCAGAAACCATATTTCACATGCTCTTGCATCAAAATTTTTCCCTTGTCATCTTTAATAATAGCAGATACTCCATGATGATCTATTAAATCTTCTTGATTATATTTCGGTTCCATTATCCTCAATAAGAATTTTTTACTTTTTAATTCTTATGCCTTCCATTGTTAATCACTCTAATGAATTTTGACGAACAACAAAAGAAAATTAAGGATTTCAAAAAGTCAATCTAAGAAATGCAATAAGGCTTACCGTTTCCTACCTCATTAGAGCATTTTCCAACTGGACAACAAATAGAATGTTCAACAAGACCCATAACTTTTCCAGGACAAGTTTCTAATCCTTGACTAGAACAATTCTTTGGTTCACATAAAGCAAAATCTCCAGTAATCGGCTTTCCATCTAAAATAGTTTGTGCCGAACCAGTTGAACAAGTTTCAATACTCAAATTACAACAACCTCCAAGTTTACCCTTTGAATTTCTACAAGCAGTAAGCCCATTTGAACAATCATTCTTCTTAGTAGAACAAAATCCACCAAAAGTAGGATTAGGACCTAAACTTGTACTAAACTCTAATTCTAAACAATATTCGTTAGGCTTTGGTTTACAACAAGTCGATTTACACTCTTGACTATTTGGAGCAACACAAGAAGTAGGAGCACAAGTATAATAAACAGGCTTAGACCATGCAGTAACTGCTACTGGCACTTGTCCAGATTTACAACATAAAGAAGTAGTTCCCTTACCAATAGCGAGATTAGAAAAACAAGTTTCACCACTCAAACAACAATTTCCACTACCAACTGGACAACCTAAATCTGCCCCCTCAACACTACATCTTGGAGAAACACAAGTTCCAGAATGACATCTACCGCCAGAGGGAATGCCGGGAGTAGAACAAGATACATTATCTGGCTTATTAGTTACAACTCCAGTAGTAGGCTCACAAGTTTGACAATCAGTAACAGCCTTATCAACGCATAGATTTCCAGAACCAGAACTATATCTTATAATTCTCTCATCGGGAAAAATAAAAGAATATGCTACTACAAAAGTCAACAAAATAATTGCAACCAAAGAAATAATCTGTCCCTTTTGTAACCTCATTTTTTTCATTATATAAATGAATATATAAATTATTCTGTGATACATTAATTACAACAAAATTGATAAATACAATATTATCCCAAATTCAATGAATCTTATAGAAATCGAAAAGAATATAATCCCTTTTTTGAGAAAAAATGTTCTGGCAGTCTTTTCCTGGACATTTGTAATATGCTATACGCTATTTGGATTAGTTATCCCCTTCTTAAGATTCAATAAATTAGTAAATTGGGATATGGTAGGACTATACTTTTCAGCATGGTATGAAAAAATGTATCTATTTCCTAAAATAATAGGATGGAATCCATTTTTCTTTTTAGGATATCCCCAACATCAATTTTATCCTCCGCTCTATGCGTATTTAACTGCCGCACTTTCATATATCATTCCACTAAACTTAGCGTTCAAAATAATGTTTATAATTACCATAATACTACTTCCTCTTTCGTTTTATTATTTTGTAAAATCATTTGGATTTGATAGAAAAATATCTTCTGCCCTAATGATGATAATGTTTAGTATTTTATTTCTATTTCCTACCAGTTATTATGGAGGAAACTTTCAGTCTACATTTACAGTTGGACTAATTACCCATGCACTTGGAATGGCTCTCTTCTTTTTTTATTTTGGAGCCTTACACAAAAGCGTTAATTCGAAAAACAAAAAATTTATTTTACCAAGTGTATTATTTGCTTTAATAATTCTCACTCACATAATAGCAGCATTTGCTGCGACTTTTGTAGCTATTGCATATGTAATATGTTATATTCAAAAAAAAGGAAGTATGAAATTTATAATTAAGCATATCACATTAGTATTTCTTCTGTGTGCATTTTGGATTATTCCGTTCATTGCAAAAAGAGCATGGCTTGCAGCAATTCCAGTAGGTATCAACGAAGGATACACTATGATAGGGCTCACAGCATTATGGTTAATAATTATATTCTTTACAAAAAACGAAAAAGTTTTACCAGTTGCAATTTTTATAGTTCTTATTTTATTCTTTTCATTCATTGCAACATATTTTATTTATCTTCCGATACATCTCTATAGATTCATGATGTATCTATATATTCTAATTCCATTTGCATTTGTCACAGTAAAAAAATATTATAAAATAATAGGATGGATTCTCTTTATTACTGCCCTTGCATTTATATTATTTGCTCCAAGAATTCATTCAGAAGGAGCAAACAGCTTAGATCTGCAAAAACTAAATTTAACTATAGAAAACAACTCCAGAGTACTAATATTACCTGCAATAATTAACGAGGCAACTCCTCACATTATACAACATTTATTCCCCATGGAAAATAAAGTACTCTCTTTAAAAGGATTATATGTAGAGTCTGCAAAAAATGGAAAGTATATCTTTTATATAGACAAAGAATTAAATCCTAAAAATTCATTTACATGGTGGGAACCAATTCAGACGGAAAAAATATCATCTAATTTTTCACAACTTAAAATAATAATAGAACATCAGATTTCTCTTTTCAATATAAACTGGATTATAGGACAAGAAGATATGTTAACCGAGAACATCACAATTTACAATTATTCGATTGATAAAAAAATAGTAGATTGTCTTATTTTAAACAATATTTCATTGATTAATAAGAATAATTCTATATATCTAGATTCGGGCTCATTAAATAATTGCTCATTTAATTCATCAAATCTTAATATTTCTCTAGGTAACGTTTATTATGTTTATAATCAAACTTTAAAAAAAGAACAAAAAATTGCTTCCTACAAAAATGAAGATTATTATTTATACAAATCTGGAAACTTTTCACTTTTTGAGATATTAAATTATACTCCTAAAGTTGTAAAAGATAATTGGAATGATAAAGTGTTAGATTGGTTTTTATCAAAAAATATAACTCAAGGAATATTCGTAAATGAACCAGTACCAAATTCAACTGTCACTGGAAACGAAACAATTAGAATTGATTATATTAGTCCAAGGCAAGACAATATTAAGATGTTCATTAATTCTACAAAAGAAATTCCAATTTTAATTAAAATTTCTGCATTTCCGAACTGGAAAGCATATGAAAACGGAAAACCAATTAAGATTTACTTAGCCTCACCTTACCTAATGCTAATATATGGAAAAGAAAATATCGAACTAAGATATGAGAATACCTGGAGCGACAATTTAGGAAACTGGTTAAGCATACTTGGAATAATTTTAGTTCTAACAATAATTATCTATCAAAAATCTAACCGAATCTTCTATAAACCCTAGAATCTGCTTAAAACCATGACAGAAAAACAATACGGCGGAGCCTCTTCCCATGGGTTTAAAGGCAAATCCTTAGAATCTGTAGCTACACTGCCAAAAAAATCAATAGAATCAAAGACAACCACAAACTCCTCAGACGAAGAAAATTCAACTGAACTATCGAATGAAAGTATTGAAAAATACAAAAAAGCAGGTAAAATTGCCGTTCAAACAATCGCATACATCAAACCTCTAATAAAATCAGCGATGCCTCTTTTGGAAATAGCTGAAAAAATAGAGGCCAAAATTCAAGAACTTGGAGGAAAACCCGCATTCCCAACAAATCTTTCTATAGATGAATATGCGGCTCATTGTACTCCTTCATACAATGATGAATCAAAAGCCACAGGACTACTAAAAGTAGATCTTGGTGTTCATATAGAGGGATATATTGCAGACACGTCATTCTCAATAGACCTTGATAACTCTGAAGAAAACAAAAAGCTCATTGAAGCAGCAGAATCTGCCCTAAAAGAAGCATGTAAAATAGCAAAATCTGAAATTCAAATAAGAGAAATAGGAAAAGCAATCGAAACAACAATAAAATCTAAAGGTTTTCATCCAATTCAAAATCTTTCAGGACATTCAATAGAACCATATGAGTTACATTCAGGGATTACAATACCTAATTTTGACAATATTCAAGAAAAAACAATTCTCCCAGGAGTCTACGCAATAGAGCCATTTGCAACCTCTGGATTAGGAAGTGTAAAAGATGGAAGACCATCTACAATCTATGCTATAAAGAGTGAAGGAAATGTTAGAGACCCATTCGCAAGAGAGATTCTTTCATTTATAATAGAAGAATACCAAACTCTTCCATTCTGCCTTCGTTGGCTTGTAAAGAAATTTGGCACACGATCAATAATTGCAATGAAAAGGATAGAAGAAGCAGGAATTGTTCATCAATACGCCCAATTAGTTGAATCAGGACGAGGAAAAGTTGCCCAAGCAGAACACACAATTATCTTAACAAAAAACAAAAAGATAATTACTACGGAATAAAATTGATAAAATAAACTACATTAAAACCCTCTTCATGGGTTTATAATCCCATTAGGAGTTTTGGCGTTTTACGTCGATAAAACTATTGTGGTGTTAGAGTGAGAAAATAAGGTTGTTATTTTCTAGGAAAAGAAGGAAAAAGAATGAGGTGGTAAAAGGGTGAATTTAATCACGATCATTCGATTGATAAGGTAATTCTTCAAATCTCTATAAACACAAGTCCTTTGTATAAGGCATCAAGAGATACACAAAATTACTTTCATATTCTTTAAAGAAAAAAGAGTCTTTATTGATTACTTAGTCTAAATTCTAGTACAAATTACAAGGCTCATCATGAAATAGGCTTTAAGGTTTCAGATGATGTTAAAGTTAGACTAGAAGATTGGGTCTATAAGAAAAAATTATTATCCAAGTAAGAAGATTATGCAATAAAATTACTTATTTAATTTGTAATGCCTAAACCACCAATCTTCAAATTCTACTCTTGTTCCATTCCAATTTTTGTATGCTTTCTCTTTTTTGTGGTGTTCATCATGGTCTTTTCTGCTTACTACATCTAAATTTCTTAGTCTATTATCTGTATGCTCATGATTTTTATGGTGCACAATTACATCTCTTAATTTTAAATTGTGATCTTTGGCAAATTTTTCTACCTCATCCATCTTAAGCCATCTATGAAAATGCTCCAAGTAACCATGTTTATTAATTCTGGCTAGATAACAACCATAGTTATCGTAAGATATTTCCCAACCCGATTCATTTGCGAAATCCTCTTCGTATATCTTCAATGTTTCATTATCAAATGTAAAGTTAATTCCTAAGATATTTTTTACAATTTTATCTTCTTTTGCAATTTTTATTATTGGATATGTAGAAATCTTTTCTTTTGGATATTCCAGTAAAAGCTGTTGAGATGACTTTTTTTGTTCCTGCTTCTTAGATTCAGTTAAAATTGTTTTTTCTAAATGATAAACTTTAACTTCTTCTACTTTTTTGACAGGAAGCTCTGGTTCAGATTCTTTAGGAATCACTGAAACTGATTGTTCTTTCCTCCAAAAGAAGAATATCTTTCGAAGAAGA
>JBBTAF010000041.1:0-8848 GCA_038044305.1 Nanobdellota archaeon | reverse complement strand
TTCTGTTATTATACCAAGAGGGTATGACATTTTAGGAAATATTGTGATTGTTAAGTTTGATAGAAAGACTAAAGTTGCTCAAAAAAAGAAATGGGCACTTGCATTTTTAAATGAGAGAAAGCAGGTCAAAACTGTACTGGAGAAATCAAATAAATTTCGTGGAAGATTAAGAACTTTAACAACAAAATTTATAGAAGGTGTTAAAACTAAAGAAGTATTATACAGAGAGAATGGATGTGAATTTAGGTTTAATACAGATAGCTGTTATTTTTCTCCCAGATTAAGCAGTGAAAGAAAGGAAATCGCAGATTTAGTTAAGAAAAATGAAGAAGTTCTAGTTTTGTTTGGAGGAGTTGGACCATTTGCAATAGTTATTGCAAAAACTGGAAAGTCTAAGAAAGTTGTTTCTGTTGAATTGGGAAGGGAATGCTCTAAATATGCTTTGGAGAATGTGAAAAGAAATAAATTAGAAAACAAAGTAGAGATTATACAAGGAGATGTTAGGAGAATACTGCCAAAAATTAATAGGACTTTTGATAGAGTAGTAATGACTAGACCTAATCTTAAGGATTCTTTTTTAGAGGTTAGTTTTCCTAGAGTAAAAAAAGGAGGAATTATTCATTATTATGGATTTTATCGGGAAGTTGATTTGGACAAGATGAAAGAAATGATTGAGAAAGAAGCGAAGAAGGCAGAAAGGAAGATTAAGATATTAGGGATTAAGAAAGCAGGAGATATAGGAGTTAGAACTTTTAGATATAGAGTAGATATAAAGGTTCTGAAGTGATGTTTAAATTATCGTTAAGCACTTGTTCTTCTGAGTGGGCGAGTGTTTAATTTAGAAAAATATAAATAGAATATCTGTTAAAATAATCTTATGCCAAAAAAGGAAATTGCTAGAGGAGTAGTACACAAAGTACCAGCTGATCTGCGAAAAGTCCTGAATTCTTCCTCAACTATGCGAGAAGCATGGAACAATCTTACATCACTTGCACGCAATGAGTGGATTTGCTGGATTACTTCTGTTAAGAAACCAGAAACAAGAAGAAGTCATATCGAGCGAGCATCTACTGAGCTTTTAGATGGAAAACGTAGACCGTGTTGTTGGCCAGGTTGTTCTCATCGTTGAAATAATTTGATATCTTTCTCCAACTTTTTAATTCACTTGGGCTTCTTAATTGCCTTTCATCATGTATTACTTGATTATCCGAAAAATCCATCATTTATTTTCTTAGAATGTTATGTAGCTAAATCTTTCTATATGTTAATATAACAAATGGATAACTAATAAAGGAGAGTTCGTGTTTTTAATATAAATTACAAACCTTTTTACCTTGGTTGGATTAGTCATAATAAGGAATAATGTTATGGAATTTATAAAAGTGCCTAATTAAATCAGAAAAATTTGGACGGAGAAACCTATAAGGTTTTGGAATCGTTAAATTCCTATTATAATCTCCGCAGGACTGAGAGGAGGAAAGTGTAAGTCAGGCAAAATTATTGTTTAAAAGAACTATAAAGATCATCAATTTTATTTTTTCCAAGAAGATGTGCTGTATCATTAATTGTAATTAAATGCCATCCTCTTTCACTATATTTTAGTCTAGTTATAGAGGCGTTATCAAGATTTATCTTATATGTTAAATCAGAGGAAAAATCCATTATTCCTCTAAGTAAACATTTTATTGCCATCCCATGAGTAAATATTCCTATTGTCTTTTCTTCAGGATATTTGGATAAGACATATTCTTTAAGCCATTCTAACATTCTGTCTTCTACATCTTTTTGTGATTCTCCATTTGGAGGCGTGAACTTCCAATTATTAGCATTGATAAGACTCAATGTTTCTGGAGTATAAACTTGTGTTCTTGGTTTACCTTCCCAATCGCCTTGATCCAATTCCAGAAGTTTAGGAGTTATTACAACATCATCTAGAGAAAACTCTAAATGTAAGCCAACATTTCTTGCAGTTTCTTGTGTTCTTTTAGCACTTGAAGAATAAATATTATCGAAAACAACACCCGATTGTTTTAATCTCTTCCCAAGTAGATTTGCTTGATAAACGCCCGTCTTTGAAAGAGGCGTAGAATTGGATCTTCCTCCAATTAAATGACAATTATTGTTCATTTCACTTTCGGCATGTCTTATTAAATAAATATCTAGCATAGTAATTAGAAATTGATGCTCTTTTAAATATTAATCTATGGTTTATTACCTTTTTTTGAATTACACTTAACCTATGGAATCATAAATAAACTTATGATACCTAGTTCTAAAGGTATTAACCTATAAATTATTAAAATTGATTAGAAGAGTTCTAGAGGGCTAGAGATACCTATTCTTTCAGGTGTAAACATTAATGATAATGTAACTAAATTAATATAGAGAGGAGGGGTCTTAGAAGAAGGAAGAGTAAACTCTTCTAGTATCTCTTTTTCTTCTTCAGCAGAAACATAACCAGCGAGATATTCGTTTTGCATTTTTATTAATTTATAATTTAATATCTGCTTTTACAGATGTTGGTGCTTCTCCTCCATGCCATGTGAATCTAGGACGAATTCTTGCAGGATAAATTCTTTCTGAATTGTCATCTAAAATAATTGCTGAACCCTTGGAAGATGGTAGGTCGTCCATTTGTTTTTTTATTCCTGAAAGCATGTATGATTGCATAATCTCGTTTAGAGCTTCAAGGTCTGCTTTGGAAGTTACTCTGTGAGACAAAACTATATCTGACTGAGACATTACATCTCTATGAATTTGTCCTGGTTGTTGAGTTGCTAATACTAATGATATTCCTGGTTGTCTTCCTTCTCTTAGAAGTTGAATTAGGGCATCGGAAGCTGGAGTTTTTCCTTCTTTTGGAAGAAATTCATGAGCTTCATCAATAAATATCCAAACTAATGGGTCTGATAGATAAGATTTATAGGATAGATAGTCTTGACCATGTTGTAAAGAGTCTAGCTCTTCTTTTTTTCTTGCATCCATCCTTTTTGAAAATATTTTTTTTGAAATAAGACTGATTACAAGAGCACGAACATTAAACGCAGAAGTGGAACTGTAAACTGAAATGTCTAATACAGAAGTTGTTCCAGGGATTAGCAAATCTGAAACTTCAACTCCTTCTGCAAATTTTGAAAACACTCCCCATGAATCTGCTGCATTAAATAAAGAAGAAACAATTTCTTTTGTTTGATCAGAAGAAGAGGCTTCTTTAACTTTTTTCTTTATATCTTGTATAGTATAATTTAAATTTCTTGATTTCATGTCAGTTAGAGTGTTTTCTATAAGAACTCCTGCCGGGCTTGTTAACTCTAAATTAAACAGAGTTACCCAGTCTTCGGATTCTAGTTCTGAAACTTTTAGAGCAAAAGTATGATCAAATGGAATTCCTTTATTTTTATATTCTTCAGATTTTCCAAACGGCACAAATACTTTTACAGGAAGTGAATGTGTTTCGAGTTTCCATTCATTTAGAAGTTGAGCATCTTTTTCATTTTTATATTTCATAGTCCAAAATATTCCCATTGTGTCAAAGATTAAAGATGCGATATTTTTTGCATTTTCTTGAGGAAGGTTAGAAAGTTCTTCTGCTATGACTCCTAGCGAGTAAGACTTGCCACTTCCTCTCTTTCCTGCGACGAGAATTATGTGAGATCTAGCTACGTCCATCCAGAGATTATTTGAAAGAGAGGAGTAATTTCCCATTTTTACATATCCTTTTCCTAAAAATATAAGTCCTTTATTACCAAATTTTTCTTTATCTGAATTGTCTCTCCCAATAATAATATCATAAGCCATATTAGTTATAGAGAAGGGGTTTTATTAAATGTTATCATTATTGCGTTTAGTTTTATTACTTATTTTTTGTGAATAGTTTTCCATAAGGTTTTTAAACTCCGCTCTTTAAGATTTGGAATGGAAGAAAAGAGTGAAGTTAAAACTTCTCGTTTGAAGGGTCATGTGAAAAGACATTTGGCTAAGGCCAAGGAGAATCCTTGGATTATTTCTACTGTTATTGTTGGGATTGTGGCACTTGTACTTTTGATTTTGCTTTTTGCTGGTTCTGGAGTTAGTTCTTCTAGTGCAGGAAAGAGTGTGGTTGATTTTGCTAAGTCACAAGGAGTTGTTGCTAGTTTAGTTTCATCTGTTAAGGAAGGTTCTTTGTATAAGGTTACTGTTGACATTAATTCTCAACAGGTTCCTGTTTATGTTACTTTGGATGGGAAGTTTTTGGTTCAGCAACCTATTCCTTTGACTGGTGCTGTTACAACTGACTCTTCTTCTCAGCAGACTGCTACTCCTCAGAATGTTCCTAAATCTGATAAGCCTGTGGTGGATCTTTTTGTTATGAGTTATTGTCCTTATGGAACTCAAATGGAGAAGGGAATATTGCCAGTTGTTTCTCTTTTGAAGGATAAAATAGATTTCAAGATTAGATGGGTTTCTTATGCTATGCATGGAAAGAAAGAAGTTGATGAAAATACTGTTCAGTATTGTATTCAGAAAGATCAAAGTAGTAAGTATTTGAGTTATTTACAGTGTTTTCTCGGTTCTAGTGATGAAGCGAGCTGTTTGACTTCTTCTGGCGTTGATAAAAATGTTTTGAATAGTTGTGTGGCTTCTGCGGATAGTCAATTTAAGATAACTGAGTTGTTTAATGATCAATCTAGTTGGCTTAATGGTCAGTTTCCACAGTATAATATTGATAAGGTTGCTAATGAGCAATATGGTGTTCAGGGAAGTCCAACTCTTGTTATTAATGGAGTACAGGTGCAGAGTGGGAGAAGTCCTCAGGCGGTTTTGAGTGCTGTTTGTTCGAGTTTTAATAACGCTCCAAGTGAATGTTCTACTTCTTTGGCTACAGAGACTCCTTCTGCTGGATTTGGTTATGGTAGTAGTGGTGCGGATAGTTCTGCAGCTGCTTGTGGAGTTTAGAGGGGATAATGCAAGTTTCTGATTTAAAGGCGGGGCAGGGCAAAGTTGATATTGAGGTTAAAGTTAAGAGTAAAGGAGAGATTAGATCTTTTAATAAATTTGGAAAGGAACTAAGAGTTTGTAATGTTATTGTTTCTGATGCTTCTGGTGAGACGACTATGAGTCTTTGGAATGATGATATTGAAAAAGTTAAGGATGGAGATACTTTGAAAATAACAAATGGTTATGTTTCTGAGTTTAATGGTCAAAAGCAGTTGACTGCTGGTAAGTTTGGAAAAATGGAAATTGTTGGAGCTTCTGCTGAATCTAATGAGGTGGTAGAAAAACCTGTGAAGAAAATTAAGAAAACAGTTACTTCTGAGCCTAGTGAAGTTGAATTTTAATTGTTCACAAATATTTAAATAATAGATATTTTATTGCTTTTTATGGAAACTCGGAATAATTATGATTTGGCTCGGGATTATGGAGCTTCTTTATGTCCTTCTAATGTAGTTAGTCCCAATTCTTTCAAGTTGGCATCATCAAGAGAATTGTTAAACAAGTCTAGAAATTCATTAGGTCGTGATCAGTATAAGGCTAGAGTTAGGGAAATTCTCCCAGTTCATCCTAAAAGATAAGAGCAGTATTGCATAATGTTTATATTGCTATAATTCAAAATAAGTTTATGAAATATCAATTGCCTGCGCTGTCTTATGAATATAACGCCTTGGAGCCGTTTATAGATGCCAGGACAATGGAAATTCATCATTCTAAACATCACCAAACTTATATTGATAAACTAAATGAGGCGCTTGCAAAGCATCCCGAATTGAAAGAATCTGTACATGAGATGTTAAGTAATATTGATAAAGTTCCTGAAGATATTAGAATTGCAATAAGAAATCATGGAGGAGGGCATTTAAACCATTCTTTATTTTGGGAATTAATGACTCCTGAAGAGAAAAATCAGAAATTTGAGGGAAAAGTTGCTGATGCAATTGTTAAAGAGTTTGGAAGTTTTGATAATTTTAAGGAGAAATTTAATGCTATTGCTCTTGGTAGATTTGGAAGTGGATGGGCTTGGCTAGTTTTGAATAAAGGAAAATTAGAAATTTATTCTACTGCAAATCAGGATTCTCCTTTGATGGAAGGAAAGATTTCATTGTTGGGATTGGATGTTTGGGAACATGCATACTACTTGAAGTATCAAAATAAGAGAATTGATTACATTTCTGCTTGGTGGAATGTAGTAAATTGGAAAAAGGTTGAAGAGATATATTCCAATATTTTAAAATAATTCCTACTAAAAAGTAGGAAAAGGTTTAAATAGTTAGTGTTACTATGTACTTTATGGAATTAATAAGACAATTAAAACATAAGGGAATAGTAGTTATTCCTCAGGACATAAGAGAGCAAGCTAATTTGAGAGAGGGAGATTCAATCAGTTTTAGTATCGTTGATGATAATATTATTATAAAAAAGCATAGAAAGAATGATAAAAAGTTTTTGGAGATGTTTTTCAGTGTTTCTAGAACTAAAGGAAAGGATATAACTCTTGAAGAATTAAAAAAATTAGAGGATGAAAGCTATGATTTACCTTGATACTAATATATTTGTTTATGCGAGTATAAATAATGGAGCAGAGGGAGAGAAGTGTAGAAAGTTATTGGATAAGTTTGTTGCTTCTAATGTTGAAATTGCTACTTCTGTTTTGACTTGGGATGAATTGGTATATTCAATTTGGAAGAAAGTTTCCAAGGAGAATTCAATTATTCAGGGAGGAAATTTTCTCAAGTTTCCAAATTTAATCTTTCTTCAGAGTAATGTTCAAATAATAAATGATGCACAGAAATTTGTTGAAAATTATGGACTTAAGCCTAGAGACGCCATTCATGTCGCTACTGCTTTAATTAATAAGTGTGAATCTATAGTATCAGATGATTCTGATTTTGATAAAATTAAAGAGATTAAAAGGATTAAGATTTAAATTAGTAATTATACATTGTGGAAATATAGAAGTAATTTACTACTTTCCATTCTCTAGATATTCAATTTCATCTTCTCCTAACTTAAGCTGTTTTTGAATTGCATGTTTTTTTAGAATTAATTTAATAAGTGGAAAATCCTGCATTGCTCTAGCTGTTGAGCAATGAGTTATTGTTGCATATTTTTTTGAAATTGTTTTCTTTTTTTCTATTTTTTGATTGTTTTGCCAGATTTTTAAAATTCTTTTTGGAGATTCATATTTAGTGAATCCTGCTAATTGATTTGGTTTTGAATAGGCTATTCCTGCACTTTGAAAGATATTTTGGTATATTAGAAATCTCCAAGATTGATTTTTATAAATTCTTCCTCTGAAGATATCTGCTTTTCCTAACGCATAATATGCTTTTGCAAGTGCTTCGTTTTTATATTCTCTAGGGATATTTTCTTCTATCCAAAGAAGTATTTCATCTATTGAGAGTCTTGTATTGTCAAATAAAGATAAAAAGTCCTGTCTTTCTTTGAAAAGCTTTCTTAGAATATTAAATATATTATCTTCTACATCTCTTTTTTCATCAGTATTTACAATTATAGAGTCAACATGACGATAGGACTGAAGGTCATTTAATGCTGCTCTTATATCGCCTTGAGATTTTATTGAAATTTGTTGAAAAAATCTTGAATCTCTTATTATTCCCTCTTTTTCTGCCACTTTTTGAAGAATGTTTTGAATTGTTAAAAGAGGAAGAGCTTTCATTTCTACAAGTTTACACATCTGTCTTAATGGGGAAAGCTTTGTTTGCCAGACATCATTGCATGTTAATATAACAGGATGTTTAGTATTTTCCATTACTCTAATTAGTTCTGGAATTCCTCCCACATCTGAACCTGTAACTCCATCTACTTCATCCATAATTATTATTTTTCCTTTTTTGAATAGACTCATTTGTTCACTTGCGGGTTTTAGGGTCTGTTCAAGTTTGGTTCTGTTTCTGAGGTCTGATGAATTTAACTCGAGAATTTCCATATTATTTTCATACGCAGCAGCTAGTGCAAGAGAAGTTTTTCCAGTCCCTGCTGGACCGTAAAGAATTAATCCTTTTTTCTTTGGAAACTCTTTAAGAAATAATTTTACTTCTTCCACTGCTTTTTCTTGACCAATTATTGTTAGATAATTTGTAGATCTATATTTTTCAGATAGACTGTTCATTTTAACCTCAAAGTGCCTTACCTTGGCCTGCTAATACAAATGAGGCGATTAATGACTGCAATTGAACAAATTCATCTGCTCCTTCAGTCATTCTAAATTCTATTTCTCCCGCTTTTTCAGTCAGCCTAACTTTGATTTCTGGTTCTATTTGAAGGTTCCAAATCTCTTTTTGAATTGCTTTAATTATTTCAGTACCTGCTATCGAATCCTTTAACATTGTCTCAAGAAGTTTATCTCTTGCATTTAAGAAGTCTCCAGCTAATGCGTAGTCTAATGAAATTCTTACTCCTGCGGGTTTTGCTGATGCGGCAATCATATTTACCATTTCTGCGTTAATATCTAAAGAAATCGATGCAGTTGCTTGAAGTAGATTAATTGCTCTTCTGCAATCTCCTTCACTGGATTCATATATGGCATCAAGAGCATCCTGAGAGAGTTTTAACTTTTCTTTTTCTGCAATTTTATTAAGAACTGAGACAATGTCTTTTTTTTCAAGAAGCTTAAATCTTAAAACTACGCATCTAGATTGAATTGGATCGATTATATTACTTGAATAGTTGCATGACATAACAAATCGGCAGGTATTTGTAAAATTTTCCATTGTTCTTCTCAAAGCTTGTTGTGCTTCTTTTGTTAGTGCGTCTGCTTCATCGAGAAATATTACTTTAAATGGAATATTTGCTAGAGCTTTTGTTCTTGCAAAATCTTTTACTTTTTGTCTTACTACATCAATTCCTCTTT
>JBBTAF010000040.1:0-13057 GCA_038044305.1 Nanobdellota archaeon | reverse complement strand
AGCAAGATCTGTAATATGAACCATAGTATTATTTTGAGATGAATAAATATAAGCAATTGCAGACCTCTCTTCCTTAACTTCAACAGGAGCAACAACCTTAACTTCTGAAACTATTTCTTCCTTCTTCTCCATTTTATCGCCTATACTCTCACTCTTAATTTCAGGCTTAACTTCTTCGACTTTTTCTTCGATCTTCTTTACAGTCATTATTCATTTGCCTCCGTGCTTTTTTCTTTAGGGTTATTATTAATCACAGGGCGTCTAACCTCTAGATTCTTCTCCTCATCAACTGAAACAATATATCCTGGAACATTAATCACTCTTCCATCAATCAAAACTTTTCTGTGAGTTATAAACTGTCTTGCCTGTTTAACAGTAGTAGCATATCCTTTCTTAAAAACAACTGTCTGCAACCTTCTACTCAACAAATTATCGATATTAAGTGCAAGAACATCTGCCACAGAATTAACATTCAATCCGAGATTTTGCAACTTTCCAAACAAAACCTTTTGTTCATCATCAGATGATTTAGCCAATTCCATAGCTCTATGTCTATAATAATTAACCTTTGCTATAAACTTCCAAATCTCTCTCTTATTCTTTAAACCATATTTTTCAATAAGCTTATTTTCATCCTGCATTCTCACTAACTCGAACGGTTTCTTTGGTCTAGAGAAAATCTTATGTTTTCTAATCATGTTTTAGTCTCCTTCTTCTGCTTCTTCATTGTAGCTGCAGCAGACTTTGATCTAAAGTGCGATCTTGTTCTCTGTCCTCTAACTGGTAGCTTAGATGCATGTCTTATTCCTCTATAACTCTTCATTTCTTTCAATCTCTTAATGTCAAAATCTCTCTTCATATCTAAATCAGTTCCAAGAAAATGGTTCGAAACTCCTGTCTCAGGATCATTTCTTCTATTCTTCATATAATCAGGAACAGACATATTAACAAGAAATTCTTCTATTTTCTTAATTTCATCTTTTGAAAGATCAACAATTTTCTTATTTCTATCTAATTTAAGTTTTATACAAACCGCATTTGATATTGCAAATGAAACTCCTTTAATATAGTTAAGACCGACATAAATCTTCTTAGACCCTGGAATATCACAACCTAAAATTCTCACAAGAGTCTCATAATTTTCCTCTTCCTGCTTATATGCCTTAGCTCGCTCCAGCTTCTCAGTAGCTTTGTCTATCTTAGCTTTCTTCTCAGGCTTAACCTTCTTTGCGTCTTTTTCTTGTTTTGCTTCCATTTCTTAATTTACAAACAAATTGAATCTCTGCCTTTCGAGCAACTCCTCAATCAACCTTTTCTCAACTGCTTTTTTTGGATCAGGAACATTCTTCAACCTTGCCCTCATATCCTCAAAGGACTCAAAAGGCTTCTTTTCCCTTTCTTCCAAAATTTCTTTGGTATGCTTCTTTCCAAAACCAGGAATCAACTCGATTTGATGAAGCCTAGTATTAATTGCCTGAGCAGAATTAAAGAAATCTATAAATTTCTTCTCTTGCTCCGCAACTAAGGTTTCAATATATTCCTGTAATTGGATCTTCGCAGTTTCAGTCAACTTCTCTCTCTGGAGTCTTCCAGCGATAAAGTATATCTTCTCTCGTTTCTCCGCGCCTATATAAACCTTTTCTTTTGGCTGAAGCATCATTCCTCTTCTTGGAACCAGCTCTAATAAAACCAAACTTTTTTCTCCAATTGCTTGAGCCACCGGCTGACCTCGACCACCCATAGGATAACCATAAGGCAAATAATCTAGTACAATTGCAAAATCTTCTTTATCAGTCATGTTTACTTCTTGACTATATTTAGAATCGTATTTACTTCCTCTTCTGATAAACTAACGTCATTGAATATTTTATGAACATCTTCTGAATCAACAGGCAAGAAATCAATAACTTTCACAATACTTGATTCCTTAATTTTAGGATTATTCAAAGCAACTAAAGCTTCTCTTATTTTTTTGGCTTGATTCAAATCAGCCTTAACAAAGTCTTTAAAATACTTATCAACAGATCTAGTACCATCCCCTCCCTTAGCAAAATCTGCGGCCTCTACAATTGCCAAAGGTTTAGAACTTAATATCACTTCATCACCTCTATTCTCTTCAAATGAATAGGCTTCAAAAGAAACCTTTTTGGCTTATCTAACTCTTTAACTTCCACATAATATGCTTCTCCCCTCTTAGCCAATACTCTTCCTGTCTTACCATGGATTCTATGGCTATAACCAAAAATCTCACTCAATTCAGGTGTCACAGCTACAAAGTCTCCTTCTTTAAATTCCTGAAAATACTTTGACAACTGTATTTTGCCTCTATTCTTTGGATTCTTATGTTTTAACATAAACCTATCTGCAACAGGCAGTTTAAAAAGCTTTTCGTCAAGGCTTTTTAAAGCAATTTCGAATAAAACCGACAATTTCAGTCTTAAAATCCCACAATAATTCACTACTAAAAACTAAGATATTATGCAAGAAATATTTAATAACCCTTTAGTCAAAGAACAAATATGAGTTTAATAAAAAAAATAAGCGCACTGACAGTAATCGCAGGTGTTGCTGTAACAATCACAGGAATAGGAAGAAGTCTATATTATCGCAACCAATCTGTCTCCTTAGTAAGTCCACAAGTAGCTGAATATGAAACATTAACAAAAAAATTAGCATTCGGAAATTACTACGCTGCAATTCAAGTGAAAAGAACAGAAGAAAAGGCAATAAAATCTCTAGGCACTAACACTCCTCCTGAATTTAGGTATTGGGCTCAACTCGAAAGAGACTTTGATAGAATAAAAGAACTAGAAAGCACTCCAGAATTTAAAGAAAGACTAAACTCGATTGAAAAAGCTAAATTAGATGAAGAAAAATCAGTAAGAATGCTCATACTGGGAATGATACCTCTATTTCCAGGAATAGGACTACTAATGATCTCAAGCTCGAGAAACAACAATACTTATAATCTTAAACCAAAAAAGTAACAATAAAATCAAAATCTCAAAAAATAACAATCAAAAACTATCTTCTATTATAACTATCAGGATTATCAGTTATACTTCCTTGAAATAAATTTCCTGAATCTCTAGACTTTTCCATGCTATCTACTATCGCCTTAAACATTTTCTCCCCCCAAACCCCTACTCCACATCTCTCACAAAAATCTATAACGGATTCATCACGAATCTCATTCTTACAATATATACACTTCTTTGTCATTTTTTCTCTTTTTTAAATTTATGAGTTTCACAACTCGAGTGAGTTTATAAATATTCTTGTTGTGAAAAATAAAGATTAAATTCTTCCTTCTCCAATTAACACTTCTCTCAAAGAAAGCCTAAGAAGATTTAAATCAGCTCCAAATATTGAATAATGACTCTGATCTCTAAAAAGAGTTGTAACAATCACATCATATTTTGCAAGCGCTCTAACTCCTCCCCTCTCAATACTCCTTCTTTCTGCAATATCTCTTCCAGGAAATCTTCTTGATGCTGCAACATCAAATCTTGTCCATACGCAGGACAATAAATTCAAAAAATGCCAATTAGTTATCTCTTCAACCGTTGGATCAAACAGATTACCAAGCCTATACTCTGTAGCAAAATACTCAAAAGAGGGAAGCAAATCAAGATAAATACGATTATCTGGATGATTAGAACTTTCTCTTAATGGAGAAAGATGCTTATGCAAAATAGCCAAAGCATGAGTCACATCTCGACACTCAACTTTCCCCTCAATGAACTTAGCGACATCTGCCTCTAATTGCAGAGATATCATATATTATAGTATATAGTCTTATATTTATATATTCCTAAAAAAATTATTCGTATCTTAACGCATCAACTGTATTCAACTTACTTGCCTTATATGCAGGCCATATTCCAGAAACTGCCCCTGCCAAAAAAGCAAAAATCAAACAGCCTATAATCAAATAAAATGGTGCGGCTGCTTGAAGAAGATTTGTCCCCAACTGATTAGTCGCAATATATTCTATAGACTTACTTACTCCGAATCCAAACAACACCCCAATTATCCCTCCCATAATTCCTAACAAACCCGACTCAATTAAAAATATCAAAAGAATATCTTTATTCTGCGCGCCTATTGCCTTCATTGTTCCAATTTCTTTTGTTCTTTCTAAAACAGAAGCATACATTGTATTTGCAATTCCAATCCCTCCAACAAGCAATGAAATTGCTGCAATACCTAGTAAGAATCCCATAATTATATTCAAAATAGAATCAAAACTCGCTAACAATTCTTCAGGAGTTGTAACTGAAAAATCTTTATTTTTTTCCTTTAAACCCCTATGTTCAAGCAAATCTTTCTGAACCCTATCTGCAACATCTTTAATATTACTTTCCTCTCCAACTTGCACCATAATTTCATCAACTCGTTCTCCAGAATTAAACAACTCCTTTGCATCTTCAAAAGAAATATACACTGCTTGATCATCTCCAGAATTTCCAACTTTCTTTAGAATTCCAACAACTTTAAACTGTTGATTATCTATCTCAATCATGTCTCCTACTCTTATAGGATTTTTATATAAACTACCTGTACTAAAAGAATTTCCAAGAATTACTTTTCCAGTATCTCCACTTTTCAAAAACTTTCCCTGTTCTGGAATATATTGATCTGTTTCTGAAAATATCTCTAACTTATCCGTAGGAATTCCAACTACCTGTAGAAATCTTTTTGTTTCCCCTTTTTTAACTTCTGAATTTCCTATAACAAAATAGGTTAAATCCTTAACTCCCTGCACCTTCTCAACCACATTAACATCACTCAAACTAAACATTGCAGAATCTTTAGCTGCTCCAGGACCTGCAAGTATAAGTGCAGAAGGAAAAACAAAAAACTTATCAGTTCCTAATTGCTCAAACTGCTTAGTTACTGCTATTTGCAAACCTAAAGATAAACTAATAAGCACAAATACAGTCGCAATGGAAATAAATATCCCTGCCATTGTAAGCCAGCTTCTAAGCTTTCTTTTACGAATATTTTTTACTGCTAATTTGAAATAATCTAGTATCATTTTATTCCCTCAGCTATAACCCTGTTAGCATCATCATAATCATAATAAAGCGATTTAAACCTTCTAGGCACAAATACTTCTCCTGCTCTATAAGTAACTCTAACTTTTGCAGAAGGATGGTCTTTTATAAGATAATCTAATTGAGTATCATCTATTAAACCAAGATGAAGCAAATATAAGTCAACTTGAGGAATAACTCCATCTAACTTATTCCAAGTAATAACTTCTAAATCATCTCTACCAAGACGGCCAATAGCCTCCCTCAATAACTCAGCAGGTTCTTCTACTTCTAAAATAAATATCTTTTTCATTTTATATCTCCCAAGTCCTCTCCTGATTAACCAATGCATCCACAAAATGCTCACTTTCGTATTTAACAACAAGCAAATTTAATGAAGGTTTGACAAGAGTAAAATCAATGTCTCTACAAATAGTGTTTCTTACCATAACATAAGATAAAGGATTTCTTTCTCGTAGTCTAATCAGTTCATCTAAAGGATTAACAAGACTAGCATGGACTGAATAAATATCGAATCCATCAAGAATTTCTTCAAACTTAGCATTATCTTTCGTTTCTATCTTTACAGATAAATTTTTTTTCTCAGCATAACTCGCAAAAGAATCTGTAAAAGCACTTACTAAATTAGGATTACTTTCAATAATTAGAATCTTGATAGGTCTAACTACAATCATCTTCTTGCCTCTCTTGCCTTATGCATAGTTTCTAATAACCTTCTAGCTGTAATAGTTTTACCCATTATTCCTAATAAATCCAATTCCTGAGCAACTCTGAAATCTAAGTCTCCTAATCGAGTTCTCTCAAAATAAAAAGTGCAAGGTTCTTTACAATTAATATTGAAATTGTATCCTTCAGGATACATTGGACAAAACAAACAAATAGAATCATACCCATTTACTAACTTAACTTTTTGGCTAGAACAATCTCTTACAGAATTCAATAACATTTCATTATTCTCTGAACTAACTTTATCGCTCTCGTACGTCTTTAAAACATTTCTTGAACTCTTTCCCTCTAAAGCGACAGCAAAATAAAATACAGCATGATGTGGATTTATTTTAATTACTCTAGGTACAGTTACATTCATCGTCTAAGTGCCTCCGTTGGCTTTAACTTAGAAGCCTGTAAAGCAGGTAATATTCCTGATGCTAATCCTATTAATAATGAAAATCCTACGGCAATAAAAATTAAAGACCAAGATAACTGAAATGCAAAAATGTCAGAACCAAAATAAGCATTCACTCCAGTAGAAGCAAGAAAAGACAAGAGTACTCCAATAATTGCACCAACAATCCCTCCGACAAGACCTAAAAGTCCAGATTCAATTACAAAAATAGAAAGGATATCTTTATTCTGCGCGCCTATTGCTTTCATTGTTCCAATTTCTTTTGTTCTTTCTAAGACAGAAGTATACATCGTATTTGCAATTCCAAGTCCTCCAACTAAAAGAGAAATTGCTGCAATTCCAGAAATAATTATGTTAATTACATTGAGAATAGTATTTACTGTTCCTAAAGCTTGAATAGGAGTCTGAATTGTAAAATCCTCTTCTCCAACTTTTTCATGTCTGTCTTGTCTAAACTTTCTAGCCAATTCATTGGAAACATCTTGAATAATATCTTTATTGACAACCTGCGCAACAATTAAATCAGTCTCATCACCGATATTTAATATTTCCTTTAAGTCGTCTTCAGACATAAAAACAACAGAATTCAACTGAAAAGAACTCGCTTTCTTTAGTATACCTATAACTTCAAATGATTTTCCCTGTATAAGTACTCTACTTCCAACTCTGATTTCTTTTCCATAAACACTACTGTCTGTAAAATCATTACCTAAAACAACTTTTCCACTATCTCCTGCGCTTAAAAGTTTTCCAGTTTGAATCTTTACGTTTGTTGACTCGTAAACTAAATCAATTCCTTTCTGATCCTTTGGAACATTCACAGCATAACTAAATTTAAGGACTCCATTATATTCAAATCTAACCAATCTTATCAACCTTGAAATAACTGCCTTTACACCATTAGTAGATTCTATCAATTTAATATCGTGATCATTCAGTTTCTTTACAGCGGTACTTCCAGGAGGACCAAATCCTGTTTCAGCATTTTGAATTGTAAGTTTATCGGTAGATAAAGTTGAAAATTGTCCTGTTATAGCTTCTCTAAGTCCTGCGCCCATAGAAATCAAAGAAACAACTGCTGCAATTCCTATAAATATTCCAAGCATAGTAAGCCAAGTTCGTATGCCTCTATGTTTCATATTTTCAAATGCCAAAGAAATATAATCTTTAATCATACTCTCACAATCCTCTTCTGAATAATCTATTCAATAACTCTTTCAATTCATCGCACTTTTCACGAACTAATTCAGGTGCTCCATTATTAGAATTATGAAAAAACCATGTTACTCCTCTTCCATTAACAATTTCTTTTTTTGTTAAATATAAATGTCGAATCAAAGTCATTCTTATTTCACCCATTCCGCTTCCAATATCTCCAGAAACAAAAACATGACTATTTTCCTTATTTCTACCTAAATCAAAAGCACAATGCGCACCGCACCTTAAAAGGTGCGGTTTGAAAGCGCTTGTGCTTTGGATGCTCAAGGAACCCATCCATCCTAAAGGATGGAGTTTTCTGTCAAGTTCCTTGACATAATAACACATTCTAGGATCAGAAGAAACAACTAAATATCTTTTACCAATACTTAAAGAATTATTTGAAGAAGGCATGTTTACCTTCCTGGATTAAGCATTGCCTCTCTTGATTTCTTCAAACGATTTCTTTTCTTAATCGTTCTCCAAACAAACCATATCACTAGTAAAACAATTATCACTACAATATAAATAAATGTATTACTCTTAGCGATTATTCCTTGAGTAACTGCTTCATCTACAGTATAAACAGTCAAAGGTAGATTTATATTTTTTGAATACAACTTGTTATCCAAGTCTCTGTATTCAACATAAGCATCTAAAGAAGCACTCTTAGTTTTAAACAAAACATCAAAGCTAGCAGTATCAAAATCATTTGAATCAATTGAACTTATAAAAATTTGATCATCAGACAATAAAGAATATCCCGAGGGATCTAATTTTATAATAATGAATTTAGCCTGTCCCAATCCTTTATTCATTAGTTTAAGTGTAACCTTCCCCTTCTGACCTATAACTGGATTTTGAACAGAAGTTGAAAAATCCATACTTGGTGCAGCTGAAACTCTCATACTGACTGTCCCTTTTTGTATAGTAGATGCATTAGTATAACTAATTGTAAATGGAATTTTATAATCTCCAACTTTAGCACTCGTATCTGCTCTTATCGTAAAAGTAAATGTTTCCTTTTCATCAGAATCAATTGAGTCTACACTCTCTTCCGAACTTCCCTTAGCAGATAAAGGCAAGTTAGAAAAATCCAATGAAAGAGATACATCTTCAGCATCATGATTATCATTATTTTTCAATACAATTGTAAGCTTTCCTTCTTGCCCTGGAGCAATATTATCAGAGTCAACACTAGATACTACAATAGCTGAAGCTGAATATGCCATAACTGCTACAAGTAATATAAATGCAATCAACACAAAAATTCCTTTATTATTCATTAAATTCCTGAATAACTAGAGTTTAAAAACCTTACGGGTAAATAAACTATAAAGTGGTAACAGAAAACTTCTTAAATGCCTATAGAATGAAGCAATAATGACAAATAAAATCACAGTAACTGTAGAATACAAAACAAAACAATTTGAAAGATATGGTGGAGGATTTAGTATAAAAATCGAATATCCTGATAACACTAAACATCCATATAGAACTGCAAAATTTTCTGGGATTCAAACAATTAAAGGAATAGAAACGCTTCTTTCAGGAAAAATAATTGGAAATGAAAATTCAAACAGAACCCATAGACCAATATCTCTAGTTATACCAAAAAGAAAACATCTTCCTAAAAAAGAAACAGATAAACTTGAAGATATAATTGGAAGATATAATGCTTCTCTAAAATTATTAAACGCCCCTAAATCAGGAGAAAAAAGTTAAATGCTGTATAGTTCAACTCCTCAGCAAATAAATATCTCATCGATCAGATTTATTCAGACTTATGCATATAGATATACAATTGAAGCCAAGAAGTTAGCTAGACATCTGAAGTTAACCAAAGGAGAAAAATGGAGAGATTTTATCAGTTCTCTAGAAAGAATACATGGAGAAGTAATAAGAGAACTTAACCTTCCAATGATATCAGAAACCCCTCCAGTGCATGTATCTAGGATAGAAGGAAGTGAACTTTTTATAGTCACCAATGGAGTTCACTCAACAATTGCATATCATGAGTTAGGTTTTCCACAAATTCTTGCAATAATTGAACCAGAAACATATCGAGCAAATCCATCTCCTAAAAAATACCTAAAATTAGATGAAGTTACAATTTATGATAGTTAATTTTTATAATTTTTTTCTGATTTCTTTCCAAACCTTCCCAAATCTTTTCGTAACCTTCTCAATCTTTCCATCTCTTATCCAATAAATTGTTTTAGCATGATTCATGGCTTTCTCAGGGTCATGAGTAATCATAATAATAGTCTTCCCCTTATTATTGAGCTCTTCTAAAAAGTTCATAACTTTCTCTCCAGATTTAGTATCAAGATTTCCAGTTGGCTCGTCAGCCAATATAACCTCAGGGTCATTTGCCAAAGATCTTGCAATCGCTACTCTCTGTTGCTGTCCTCCAGAAAGTTGATTTGGATAATGATCTGCTCTGTCTTCCAAATCAACCAATTTCAAAAGTTCATCTGCTCTTCGAATTCTATGCTCTTCGTCAGTGTCTTGAAAAAGCATAGGTAACATTACATTTTCTCTTGCTGTCAAATTTGGAATCAAATTAAAACTCTGAAATATAAAACCTATTTTCTTTCCTCTTATCTGTGCGAGCTCAGATTCTTCAAGATGTTCTATATCAACTCCATCAAGATAAATGCTTCCTTGTGTTGCCAAATCAAGACTTCCTGTTAAGTTCATAGCCGTGCTTTTTCCACTTCCCGAAGGACCCATAATAGCAACAAAATCTCCTTTTCCAACAGTTATATCTACCCCATCAAGTGCTCTCACTATACTCTCTCCCATTTGATAAAACTTGCTTACATTCTTCAAAACAATCACATCAGCCATGAAATTCCGTGATTTGATAGATTAAGAAGTTTACGGTTTTCAAAAAGTAAACCCTCTCATAACAAACTTTTGCCTACGAGCAAATCCTCACTTCGTTCGGAGTGAGCATCTTCACACGACGTTGAACCCTACTTCCTAAATATGCAAACGAACAAAGTTATTATCTGATAATTCTATTCTGTGTTTTAGTTTTAAGAAATCTTGTTCCACTTAATCTTGCTGGAGCTTTCACCCCATAGCTAGACCATAGGGTATAACGATTAATTAATACAAGCCTATTTAAACCCCGAATTCACTTCATCCGATGCTGGTTGAGCCAGAATATCGAAAGGTATTCGATCCCCTCAGCCAGCTCTTAGAAAAAAACATAACAAGTTTATACTTCGAGAATAATTATCTCCTCATTCCAATAGATTTGTCTGCTAATAAATCCTCGCTTCTTTTAAAGAGAGACATCTTTATGTGACACTGAACCCTGCTTTCTGAACATACAAAAAAAGTTATTATCTGATAATTCTAAATTAAATCTTAGTTCAATAATTCAAACATATTACTATAAAAATTTCCAACTACTTCTTTGCCTTAGCTTCTTTCTTTACTTCAACTTTCGGAGCAACAACCTTATTCTCACCTAATAATCTCGCCTTTTCTTTAGATTTAGCCAATGCAACTCTATATGATTCAGTCCACTTAATCACTCTCTTATCTCTATGTAGCTTTACACTACTCTTTCTGCACTTACCTGAACAAAAAAAGTCAACGTTTCCATCATTCCTAATTCTGTTAACCCCTCTAAAAATCTGTTCTTCCTTACCACAAAACGCACACTTGACCATTTAAGTATGCCTCCCTTCTGATCCTCTCATTCTTCTTGCTTCAATTTCAGTTTCTCTTAACGTAACCAAATCACCAACACGAATTGTTCCCTTAACATTTCTTCTTAGATTTCTATCTTTATTTTTTCCATCCAAAACCCTAACCTTAACCTGTGTAATTTCTCCTCTAGCTCCAGTTCTTCAAACAATCTGTTCAATAACTGCATTCACTGGAGGTTCATTTGAATATCTAGAATTCTTAACTGCAGCCTCTCCCTGCTGATTTCCTTCTTTTACTTGTTGTGTCTTAGCCATGTTACACCTAAGCTTTCACAGCAGCGATTTCCTTCTTTGCTTCACCAGCATCAATAACTGCAATAGCTGAAGCACTAACTCCAACACCTGCTGCTATTCCTAATTTCTGCTTAGAATCAACTTCAACACAAGGAATTCCTTTTTCCTTACAAATTACAGGAAGATGAGAAACAATTTCTTTAGGCGAAACATCAGAAGCATAAACAACTAACTTCGCAACTCCTCTCTCTACTGCCTTAGTAACTTCATTTGTACCCTTATCCAATTTTCCTGTTTTCTTTACCGTTTCTATAATATTGTAAAAGTCCATCATGACCTCCGTACTTGACCTCATCAGTCTAAACTGATTAAAAAACGCGCTTTATAAATCTTTGTGCACTATCAAAGATTTATTTATTCTCTGGAAGAGCTAATTTAGATTGATCTGCTGAAAGATAAAAATCTATTCGACTATCACTTCCAGTAACATTAACGCTGAGCTTTGATTTATTTAAAAATCCCTGAGCATTTGCAATTTCATTGGGAAGAATACTTAATGAATTTGAATCACAGTCATGTGCTGAAGCATATGAACCATCTTTTCTTCTAATTCTAAGAGAAAAATTGCTATCGCTTCTTTCATGTTCAATGCTAAAATTCCCTTCGACATATGCCTTCGTCCATGAATTAGAAGTAAACACAATATATCCTGAAAAATCTGATTCTGTCTTTTCAACTCCAGAAACAAATCTACCCATTAATCCACCAAGAACTTCACATTCCCTAAGTTGTCTTTTAGAGGCACTTTCCACAGTCATATTCATCTCACCCTTGAGTACTATTTAAACAATATTATAATATAAAATATATTTCTTACTCCAACTTCATTCTCAAAAAAGTAGCAAAATACTCCATAAATTCGTCACTGAAGTTTTTTTTCATCCACACAACTCTTTTTATAAAATTATGTTTCTGCAAATTATTTTCAGGAATAATTTGCTTCAAATAAATTCCACTTTTAAGAGCATCTCCTTGATGTCTAAAACATCCGACAAAATCAGCGTAACATTCAGGAACTAGTAACGCCTGCAGACTATTAGTAGTTAAATCGACCTGCAAATGCTTAGGAGAAATATAATATGCTATTCCTTTTACAATTACCTCAACACAAGAATAAGGAATTCGTCTTAGTCTAACAAACTCAACTCGATTAGCAGGATTACTCTCTTCCATAGGAGAAACCTGCTCAATAATTCCTGTCCTTCCAACATAATCTCTTACTCTATAACCTTCAAGATAACTAACTTCGAATCCAAGTGCAAACAAAACCAAAGCAAGTACCGAGCAACATTGGTGTGAATGTCCAGTATATTTTTGATAATCTGAATGCCAAAATCCTTGTTCATCAAATAACAAAGAATAACCTCCCTCGCTCAAAGCCCTTACAACAGAATATATGGTTTGATGAGGGTCTGCTTTTTTTAAATGAAGAAATCTTGCTCTAACTCTATCCAAATTAAGTCTAGGAAACATATCTTTAGGAGAAATAACTACTTCCCTATAATTCAGGTTCATCATCTCATTTTGCAAATCAAACATTATCTTAAGTTATAATTTGCCTATATAAGATTTCTTGTGATGAAGAGATATGATATCCAAAACACGATGCGCCACCACGGCTTAAACCTCAAGGACTTTATGTCCTTGATGGC
>JBBTAF010000039.1:0-4111 GCA_038044305.1 Nanobdellota archaeon | reverse complement strand
TAATGAGCAGTTACTCTCATAAATTTGAAGGAAATAGTCCTAAATACAAAAAAATTGATGGTAGAGCTGTTTTGATGGGTGCTGGCGAAACACAATTGTTGGATGAAATATTGAATGACGATTTTCTTGATGGTTTTTCAGATAAATCCACAGAAGAAATTGCGCAATCGATTGAATCAAAAATTAAAAAAATTATTCAAAAAAGAATCGAAAGTGAAATTTTGGTTAAGCATGGCTTAAACATCACATCATATATTTCAAAAAGTAAAGAATTGTCCCAAAGTTTAATTGATGATATAGAAGATGAAAAGGATAAAATTATGGATTATCTTGATTTGGAATTCATATTGGCTGGAGTTGACAAGGATGGAAAACCTAGATTGTTCACAATAACAAAGACTGCATGTTACCCTCACTCAACTCAAACTGTTGCGATAATAGGTTCTGGAACAAGCTTTTCAAATATAGAACTTGCTAGAGAATATCGTAATGAAGGGATTTGGTTATGTGAAGCTCTTTTGAAAGTATATAAAGCAAAAAGGCTTGCTGAAAATGAGTTACATGTTGGTCAAAAAACAGATATTGGATTAATTTATGCTAGTGATGACTTACTTAATGGTCTTAGCTCAATAGCCATAATAGAAGACTTTGATGACGGGTTGAAAGAATTACTTGAAGAAGAGTTGAAGGAAATAAAAGAAAAAGAATCGAAAGGACTTGTAAAGATAAGTGAAAAGTTAAATAACATTTTTTATAATCCTGCAAATATACAGCCACAAGAAGAGCAGTCAAATAAAAATTAATCTGATTGTATATTTTTAATCAATTGGAAAATCTAATTGAGCCTTGGGAATTCCTAAAGATAATCCGTGTTTAATCGCATCATTCCAACTTGTTTTATCAGTACTATCTAGAACAAATGTCTTGTCTTTAAAGACTACTATTATTTTTTTATCTCTCCAGAAGTGCATATACCATTTTGGTTTTATTTGTTTGGATAAAGTCTGGATCTCTTTTTCTGTCACATAAACTGTATAAATGTGCCATCTTTCTAGAGGATTTTCTTCATTTGTTATTTTAATACCTCTAATGTTTAATTTATTAAGAATCCTACTATCCTCTAAGCTTTCTTCAACTATATTTCCTTTGTATTTCTCATTACTAATTGGCATTGTCAAGCTTTCCTAAATATTCTTTAATTCTTTCTATGATTTGAGGAAGAAGAAATTTTTCAATATTTTTTTCAAACAAAACTGAAAGAGAATCGAATTCCAATATTCTGTATTTATTATCATGTTTATCTATAAGCATTAAATCTCTGAGACGTTTTAATTGTCTTCTGATATTTGATTCTGCAAGTCCTTTTATTTCGAGAGAATTTGATTTTCTGAGAGTTTCAACTTTATCTCTTATCTCAAATGAGGAAAGCCAAGATTTTTTTTTACGAGATTCATCTAAAACTAAAAAAATATCTACTATTATATCTCTTGAGTCTCCAGGCTGAAGAAGACCTAAAGAAAGGCAGACTTTTCTTATTATATCTCTCTGCGTTGATTCGTATGGCTTCTCATATTTTCTTAGAGTTATTTCTCCTAGTGGAACCTCCTGCACCATTCTACAACCTCCTGCGGGTTCTAGGAGTCCAGCAACCAACTGCGTCTATAATCTCATTATTCATAGGTTTTAGAGAATAATAATCATTATAAATCTAATTCTTGACACTAAAATATGGAATTTGTAGCTTTTGTCGGAAAAGATGCTGAAAATTGGGGGCAGATAACTGCTCTTATGAATAGACTTGAATGTGAAAGAGTTATTCTTGTTCAAAATAAAGAAAGTGGAGATTTTCCAGTCAATGAAAAAACCACAGTTATCAAGGTCGATTCTTCAAAACCTATGATTGAGTTGAAAGAATTTATTATGGAAAAAATAAAACCTCTTCTCTCTGGTGACTTTGAAGTTGCTGTTTCTCTTGCTTCTGGAAATGGAAAGGAGCACATGGCCTTTATTTCTGCCTTGATAAACGTTCCCGTTGGAATCAGAATTGTAGCGTTTACTAAAGAAGGAATTGCTTATTTAAGTTAGAAAAATTTAAAATTATTAGAATATAACAAAAATCCACTTGACCATCATCAGTGCAATAACTACTAGCAAGAACCAGGTCATTATCTTCAATGCAACGTCTCCTGCCTTTTTATTGCCTGTAATTCCCCAAACTGTAAGCATAAGGAATCTTCCACCATCAAGAATTCCTGCTGGAAACATGTTGAACAAAGCAACAAGAATATTAATAATTATTATCCACCATAATAAGTCATATATAAAGTCAGCATAATCTCCAAGATTTGAAATGTAATAAGTATTTGGATTTTTAACTAAAGAAATTAAATTATAGATAATTCCCGAAAATCCAGATGCTCGTGAAGGATATGTTCCTATCCCTAGAAATGCCTTGCCTTCTCTATCTCCAAGAGTTATATTATAACTTATAACTGAATTATTGAATATGGTATTAACTTCTACTGTGTCTCCAGGCTTATACGAATTGAGAACATTTTGCAAGTCCTTTTGAGTTCTTATTGGAATTGAATTAATGTCTGTTATTGCCCCATTTAATCCATAACGTATTGCGGGAGCATCATCAAAGACTAGAGCAAATGAAGCATTTTGAGAGGTGGCAGAATAAAGCAATGAATGAGTTGCAAAGTAAGTTGAGTTTGAAACTGTAATTACATAGAAAGGTATCGAATTCATAGTTATGTTCTGAATTGATTGTACCTCAGAAAGATTGATTGCTGAGGAAGCATAACTATCAAAACTAAATCCTGCTGGAGAATATGCTAAAGAAAAGAATACTGCCATAAATATAATAAATAATATTGCCATGAGGATGTTTGCAAACGTTCCTGCTGCAAGTATTGCTAATTGAGGGAACTTTTTTGCCTTTTGCATTTGCTTGTCATCCTGCTCAACAAATGCACCAATAAATGGTCCAAGAAAAGCAAAACCTGTTGAATGTATCTTTATTTTATTCAATTTTGCAAATATTCCATGAGAAAATTCATGAGAAATTGCTACTACTGCAATTGCTAGAATAAAATAAGTAAAATAGAATGGAGGGAAAAAAGATTGAAGATTAAATATCTGAGGAAAATATGGGATTAGAGGAAATACTGCAGGAATTTTTGCTAGTGGAGAAGAAGCTGATTGTTGAAAATAGAAGAAGAGCGTTTTAACTAAGAGATAAATCATTGAAACCATAAGGACATATCCGCATGCAACAACTAAATATTGCAAAGGTCTTAGTATCTTTTCAAACTTTTTGCCTGTATAATCTATAAAACTGAGGCCTCTTTTTGTTCTATAAAGATACATTAATCCCTCTCTTTTTAGATTAGATCTATTTTTGTATAAAAATACGACTGCTATTAAAACAAATAATGCCAGTAATATCAAATCTAGTGCTATGAAGTTAACCATCTTTTATTAATTGTTATTTCTTACGAATTGGCCTAAAAACTTTGCCACCACATTTTGGGCAGCTAATTTTGCCTGCAATAACTCTGACTGGTTGGGTTCTTACCTTTTGATTACAATTCCTACAAATGAAAACCCCTCCGAAGAGTCTATTCTGCGCAATTGGAATTTTAGTAGCCATTAGTTGTTAAGTATCCTCATTATTTTCTTCTTGCCCTCTATTGACCAATATTCAACATGTTTTTCTGGAACAAGTTCTTCTTTAATTTCTTCTGAATATGCAACATCTAAAGTTTCAAAACTCTCAAGATCCATCACAGAAGCGGTTTCACCTGAAATACTAAGAACTTGTGCTTTCTTTTTTTCAACCATTGGAACATCAAATCTTGTATCGCCTGGAACTGCAACAATTTTCTTCTTTCCTGAAAATATTTCTATTGCTTCAATTCTACACTTACTTGCTCCATGCTTTCCAGTTTTAGAAATATCGTTTGATCTAACTGTGCACGCCTCTCCATCAACCATTATAGTCGTACCTGACTTACATGAATGTGCGTCGATTAACTTAAAAACCATAAATTAAACCAGCAAGAATCATTTATAAAACTTACTACGTGAGTTTTATTTGATTTAT
>JBBTAF010000038.1:0-3509 GCA_038044305.1 Nanobdellota archaeon | reverse complement strand
CAGAGAAAGTTTACAAAAGGCTAAATCGAGGATAAACTACTTTTGACGCAAAGCCCAAGACTACCAAAACGGTAAGAGTTATGTGAAATATAGCAAACTGCTTAAGTTAGAATCAAAATAACGTTACATAAATAATACATTTACCCATAACACTAAATTTATAAATGAATTTTTGTTTAGTGTAATATGATTAGTCTTTTAAGAAAAGTTTGTGAAGGAAAAGGTGACGCAGAGACGCACAGATATTTTTTGAGGTTTGGAAAAGGGAATTATGAGAGAAGGTTTCTTTTAAGTGCTAATAAAGGTGCAAAATTGAAAATAAAAACTAGCTTTGAATTGGCTAATGACTTAGTATCTTTTGCTAAAGAGATTGGTGTCGATAAGTTCACAGGAAAGGTTTTGAGTAAGAACAAAGTTGAAGGATTGGATGGAAAGAAAAAAGCAGGAGTATTTGTTTATGAAGTACAGGATTCTGATTTGAGCCAGTTTTCTAATGTTTATTATTATCTTGTAGATAGTGAATCTGGGGGGATTAAACTAAAAATGAAAAAAGCGTTGCCTAAACCTGGAAAAGATGCTGATAAAATTGATGATGGATTTTGCTCAATTGAGCTTGATTTGAAGTTTTGGGACAAAGTTAAAGAAACATTCTTTTGGGATGTTCCTGATGGCAAAAAAATAGTATTGGAACATGAATTGAAGTTTACAGACATTGTTTTTCCAAAGAACGAAAAAGACCCTGTTAAAATTAGAGAGAATTCATTGAGAAAGGGAGTTATTGCCAGAAAAGGAAAAGTTGACAACTCTGATTTTAGAAATGAGTATCCTGTAGAAGCTTGAGTTAAGTGAATTACTTCTTGAGCTATAACATATTACAATAAATAAATTGAAATGATTTTCTCCTTATGAAACGAAAGAATTAAATAATAAGGGAGAAAGTGATTTTTATGAAAATGACTGAAAAACTAGACAAATTGATGGAAAGATTTTCTAATGCTTCAATCAAACTACCTTCTGCTTTACTTTTAATCGCATTCTCTTTAAGTATAGGAATTAGTCTTGGAAGAAATAGATATGAACCGGCTAAAATAGAGATTAATGAACATCAAAAACAGGGAATTTCAATACTAAAAAGCGTTTATGATGCTCAGAGTGGAAACGAGATGTTAAATCCTAAATATTATTCTCAATTTTAATGAACTATAAAATAGACAATTCGGTTTGCAAACCGAATTATCTATAAAGCTTGTTTTTTGCATATCTGTATGAGACTTTCAGGACCTCCCACAACACATAATAGACATCACAAAGCAGTTCCGGCCATAGTAGCTGAAGCAATAAGAATATCTGATATTGTCGTCGAAATACTCGATGCAAGAGATTTAGAACTTAGTAGGAATCCTGAAATTGAAAAATTGATAGACGATCTTGGGAAAAAACTAATACATGTTGTTAATAAAGTAGATTTAATCGATTCTCGAAGTGGGAATCATAATTTTAGTAATCTAAGAAATCCTGTTTTTGTTTCTGTTAAGAAAAATGAGGGAATAAGAGAATTGAGAGAAAAATTGATAATTGAATCTAAGAGACTCAAGCAGAAAAGGAAAACACATATTACTTTAATCGGTTATCCGAACGTTGGAAAGAGTTCATTGATAAACTTACTTGTTAGAAGAAATGCTACTGAAGTGTCTTCTGAATCAGGTTGGACAAAGTCAATCAACAAAATAAGATTTACTAGAGAAATATTACTACTTGATGTTCCTGGATTGATTAGAAAAGAAGAAAATCTTGGTTTGGGACAAAATAATTTGAAGAATCAGGCAAAAATAGGAGTTCAAACTCCTGAAAGGACTAGAAATCCAGAATTTCTTGTCTCACAAATAATGAAGGAACATCCTAAATCTCTTGAGAAATATTATTCTGTCGACGCAAATGGAGATCCTGAAATATTATTGGAAGAGCTTGGAAGAAAATGGAACTTTCTTGCAAAAGGAGGAATAGTTCACATGGACAGAACTGCGAGAAAAATACTGAAGGATTGGATGGATGGAAAGATAGAGAAGGATTAATATTGAATTTATTTGCTATTTATTCTTTTTACAATTGATTTTCTCAAAATAAAAGTGTTTGCCCATTTTGCATAAGCATTCCATCCTTGAAAGCATTCAAGTATTTTCTCTTTAGAAATCTCTTTGTTTTTATACCTTTTAATCTTTGTAAGAATTTGTCTAATATTTCTTTTTCTTAAAAGTCTGAAATGATAAAAGTTTCTAAAACCTACAAAATCCACTCCTCTAGACAATGAAATAATTTTTGATTTGTCTGGATGAAGTTCTAGATATAATTTGTCTCTTAGAAAATTGTCAATTTCAATTTTCCATTTTTCAAGCTGGTCTTTAGAAGAGTAAAGGACTACAAAATCATCAACATACCTAATATAGTATTTTACCTTTAAAGTATGCTTGACAAAATAATCCAATTCGTTAAGATAAACATTAGCAAAAAACTGCGAAGTTAGATTGCCAAGTGGCATTCCTCTGAACAGTTCGCTTCCCCCCAAATTGATTGTAGAATTATTCAAAATCTGTCCAATAAGCCATAATACTTTCTCGTCTGCAATTTTCTTTTTTATTATATCTAATAAAATATTCAAATCGACTTCTTGAAAATAATGTTTAATGTCTGCTTTCAAACAAAAAGATTCTGTCTTGAAATTCTTTGTAACTTTTCTTCTAAATAATTCAAATCTTTGCAATGCAAAAGTTGTTCCTTTTCCTTTTCTGTTTGCACAACTATCATAAATAAAGGTCTTATCGAAAATAGGCTCTAAAACATTAACAACAGCATGATGAACAATTCTATCTCTAAAATCTGATTTTGAAATTTTACGAGTTTTTGGGTCACGCAATATAAAAGTTACTAAAGGTTTTGGAAAGTATTCTTGTTTGAGCAATTCTTCCCGAAGCTCGAGCAGATTCAATTCCAGATCTTTTTCAAATTCTATTACATATTTCTTCTTTGTTTTGCCTTTTCTTGCTTTTTGCCAAGCAAGAATAAGATTTTCTTGAGAGATGATTTTGGAGTATAAGTTATTGTGGGTTTTCATGTTTATCCTAGATGACTGAGCCATTCGACCATTAGAGTTGGAATTATCGAAATTGTTCCAGTTAGCATTCCGATTGCCATTCCTGTTACGATCAACCCTACGGGCATGAGATAGCCAACTAACCAATTTCCACCGAAGATTCATATTTCCTAACGTACTTAATGTCTCTCCTGAACTTTACTGGCCTGCTTTCACAGACACAAATTAGTTGACGTGTGGCCCAGTCATTTCTGACTAGGAGTCTTTGAAAAAAATTAGACTATTTAATTATTACTGAAACCATGAATAAGAACTTGAAATCGCATTTGTTTTATCTGTTTCAAGTTGAGCGAATTGTTCTTTAAGTGTTGCTTCTTTTTGATTAAATTCTTTATCAATTTGATCATTTAATCTTGCCTGT
>JBBTAF010000037.1:0-26009 GCA_038044305.1 Nanobdellota archaeon | reverse complement strand
TGCTCTATTTATCACCTTCATCGCTTTAAGTAGTGCTCATATTCCTTATTCTTTTGTATAGTAGTTTATGCTATATAAAACAATAGAAATGTTTATTAATGTAGTGCTCATAAATACTTTATGTTTATTCGAGCAAATAGAAGGAAAAATAAAGTGTACTATTATGTTGTAGAGTCAAAAAGAAAAGGCGCGAAAGTTAAGCAGAAAATTCTTTTATATTTGGGATCTGCAGAGAAAGTTTATAACAAATTAAAGTAAAATCGAGGATAAATTACTTTTGACGCAAAGCCTGACAAACCACAAGATTTATAAGTTTCATAGGTTACGAATTAATAGAATGTTCCCTAGTGATCTTACAAGGTCACTAGATGATTTTATCTTTAAGTTAATTAGGGAGGTTTGGTGTGGAAGAAACAATAGTTTTTATAGATGAAGGATTTTTGGATAAATTAACTTATCATTTTGGTAATGGAACTAGAATAAAATTTGACAAATTCGAGTTTGCTAAGATAATTTCTGCAAAACAAAAATTATTCTGCTTTCATTTATTTTATTACACTTCTCCGCCTTTTCAGGGAACTCCTCCTATCGAAGATGAGAAGAAAAGAAAAGAAGGATACGATAAGTTTGTTGCTTCACTTTTAAGGAATCAAAATATTACTGTTAGAGAAGGCAGGTGTCAAAAATTAACTGATTCTGAAGGTAAGATATTTTATTCTCAAAAGGGAGTCGATACGCTATTAACTATAGATTTAAGCCATATAAAGGAAGATTATCCAAAAATAAAAAAGATAATTTTGGTTTCTTCAGATACTGATTTTTGTCCAGCAATAAAAGATATAATGGAAAGAGGGGGAATTGAAGTTATACTTTATACTTATTTTGATAGAAATAGAAATTCTAAATTTTCTCTTTCCAATGAATTGATTTCATGTTGTTCTAGTTGTGTTAGACTAACTAAAGAAGACTTTTTAATGGCCAAAGGTCAAAAATTTATTCAGGAGACAAAGAGATGAAAGCAGTAACCAGGGCTGAAACAGCTGAAACCTTTCTTGTCCCACCACTGAATGTGAAACGCCAAAGCGCCTTACTGCTTGTCTTAGGTAGTATTAAATATAATATAAACTTTTCGGTTGAGGGAAAAAATGAAAGAGCAACTTAGAGAGGCAGGATTAACTGAGAATGAAAGTAAAGTTTATACTGCACTACTTGAATTGGGGCCTAGTCATGCTGGTCTGATAACTAGAAAATCTGGATTGCATAGAAGAGTTGTTTATGATGTTTTGGATATGATGATAAAAAAAGGAATTGTTGGCTATATTATTAGAAATAATGTTCGACTTTATCAGGCAGGCGATCCTAGAAGATTTATGGAAATTATTGACGAAAAAAAAGAACAATTGGATGAAATAATGCCTAGTATGATGGAATTATTTGTTAAGACTCGAGAAAAAGAAGAAACTAATTTCTATAAGGGAAAGAATGGACTAAAATTGGTATTTGAGGATCAAATAAATACAGGTAAAGAAATACTTATTATTGGAGCATCTCCTTTAGCATATGACATTCTTCAATTTTATTTTAAATGGTTTGATAAAAGAAGAGTTGAAAAAAAGATTTTTACTAGAATAATTTTTAATAGAAGTGAACGAAAACTAAAAATTCCTATGTCTGAAATAAAGTATCTACCTGAAAAGTATTCTTCTCCTTTAGCTGTCAATATTTATGGAGATAAAATTGCTTTGATATTGTGGAGCAGGGAGAATCCTTTGGCTATAGTCGTTAAGAACAGTCAAATAAGTGATGGTTATAGAAAGTATTTTGAATTGATGTGGAATGTGGCAAGATAATAAGAAGTTTTAAATTTAACATTGTACTGTAATTTATATGACTGAAAATAGTAAAGAGATACTTACAAGAAAAACTGGAGTCTATGTATGTATTATAGGAATTGTAGTATTTTTGCTTAATTTTTTTACTTATAGTTTGTGGGAGATTGACATTGATATTTTCGGTGCAATGATTTTTGTTTTAGGTATTATGATTGTAGTATTAAGATGGAAACATTAAATCTAAGAGATTACTGGATTTTTCAGTTTGAAAGTTTCATAGGAACTCCTAAAAATCTATAAGATTTTTATGGTCGTTTAGCTCTGAAGAGCTAAAGATTTAAACAACAAAAATCAAAGATTTTTGAGCTTAAAACTTCCTTAGGAAGTTTTAAAAACCACTTTTTGTAGAGTCTAGAATGGCAAAAGGTATGTATCATTATGTTGGAGAAGCATGGAAGAAACCAACAAGAGAGATGCTTCAAACTAGACTTATTCAATGGAGAGCAGGAGAATCTGCTACTGTTGTAGATAAACCTCTTAGACTAGACAGGGCAAGAACTTTGGGATATAAGGCTAAGAAAGGGTTTGTAGTTGTTAGAATAAGAGTCAAGAGGGGAGGAAGGAAGAGACCAAGACATGAGCATGGAAGAATGTCAAGAAAGCAGCATATTAGGAAGATATTGAAAATGAATTATCAATGGGTTGCAGAAATTAGAGCAGCTAATCACTTCACTAATTTAGAAGTTTTGAATTCTTATTTAATTGCGAAGGATGGTAAATATGGATTTTATGAAGTTATTATGGTTGATCCTGATAAGCCTGAAATTAAGAATGATCCTACTATGAAATGGATTTGCGATGGGGCTAATAGAAAGAGAGCACATAGAGGATTGACAAGTGCAGCTAAGAAGTCTAGAGGATTAAGAACCAAAAGAAATACTTTGAAAGTCAGACCTAGCGGAAGAGCGTGGGGAAGAGTTGGGAAGTAACTGAATTGTAATAATATTTTAAAACTGGTTTATATCTAATTTTTCATGAAAGGGCTTATTATTCCTAAAACGTTTATTCATAATTTTAGTGAGTATAGTGTTCCTTTAATATTTTTATTTGGACCAATAAAAGGAGCAGGAGGGTGGAGAAATAGAGCAATAGATATAATTGAAGATTTGGGTTTCGATGGATTTGTTGCTTCTCCTGATGCTCATCCTGATGAAAAGTATAATAGTAAACTTGTTTACAAAGGAGTAGATTTTTCTACTAATTTAGAATGGGAGAGATATTATTGGGAAAAATCATTGTATCATGGGGCAGGAATGTTTTGGCTTCCTAAGCAGGTTGATTTTAATATTAATCAAATTTATGCTCGTGAAACGAGAGGAGAGCAGGGAGAAGTAAGAGGAATGTTAAGATTTGAGCCAAATTTGAGAGTTGTTATTGGAGGAGAAGAGGGATTTGAAGGACTTAGTTTGATGAAAAGAAATTATCTTGAGGTTAGGCCTAGTATGAAATTTTATGTGACATTGGAAGAAACTTGTGCTGAAGTAGTTAGATTGGCAAGAGAGCCTAGACTGAATAAATAGGTTTGAGTTATTTTATCAATAAACCAGCTAGACCGAAAACTGTACTTACTGAGAAAACTGCTTGATAGGAGTATAATATTGTTAATTCTAGAGAATCTGCAAGGTCTAGGCGAGGGGAACAAAGAGGAGTTAATTCTTTTTTAGCATATCTTAAATTGCTTACTATTCCAGTTAGAGGAATCCAGTCTATTGGTTTTGTAACTCTAGATAGATAATTTTTAATCATAAAAGGGGACAATTAGGTGCTATTATAAGGATTGTTGTGATGAAATATTATAGGTAAACAAACTTATGCTCTTTGGAGATTGTAATAGTTTCTGAACTTTAGGAGAGGGTTTTTATATAACTATTTTCTAGTTTTTTTATGTTTGATAAGGAATCTGCGCAAATAAAAATAAAGGAGTTAGTTGAATCATTTAGTTCTGCTTATAAAAATAAGGATTATATTAATGAGCAGAATGAAGCATGGGTTAAGCATCATTATATCGAAGTTTTGCTTGAGACATTAGGTTGGAAACGTGGAGATATAGAAATGGAAGTTAGGATTCTAAAAGGAAGAGCAGATTATATTTTAAAGATAGGAAATGAGGAGGTTGCAGTAATTGAAGCTAAAAAGGTGGGAGTGACTTTAAGTGAAGATGAAGGTCGACAAGCTGTATCTTATGCCTATCATAGAAAGATTAAGTTTGCCATACTTACTAATTTCAAAGAGATTAGAGTTTATCATGCACTAAATAATATAAAGAATATTGACCACAACTTGCTTAAGTTTGAGGGAGGAGAAGTTTTTAGATTAGATTTTGAGCATTTTTTAGGTAAAATAGAATGGCTATCATTATTGTCTAAGGAAAGTTTTGAAAATAAAGAACTTTCCAAACTATTGCCTACTAAAATAGAGAAAGCATCTAAACCTATTGATGAAAGTATTCTTGAAGACTTATTGTATATCAGAGAGTTGCTTTCTAAGGATTTGAAGAAGGTTAGAATTTCTTTAGAAAAGGAACAAATTGATGAAATAGTGCAGATGTTAATTGACAGATTGATATTTATGCGTTCAGTTGAAGACAGAGGACTTGAAGATAGAGACTTCTTGAGAAAAATGGTTATGAATTATCAAGAAATGCGTTCTGAAAAGAGGCTTTGGACTGCCCTAAAGGAAAAGTTTAAGGTTTTTGATAAGACTTACAATTCTAAGCTGTTTGCTGAAGGACTGTTAGAGCAAGAGGGAGCATTTGATGATGAAACTCTTGTTAAAGTAATAAAAACGCTTTATTTTGGAAGAGATGGAATTCAGGAAAGGTATATGTTTGATGAAATTCCAGGAGATTTGCTGGGTAGTATATATGAACAGTATCTTGGAACAATATTACAAGGAACAGAAAAAAGAGTTAAGCTGGAAGAAGGCAGTGCAAAAAGAAAGAAGATGGGTATTTATTATACACCTTCTTATATTGTTGATTATATTGTAAAGAATACAGTTGGTGAATATATTAAGAACAAAAGTATTGATGAGATTTTGAAAGTTAAGATTGTTGACCCTGCATGTGGTTCTGGAAGTTTTATTGTTAGGGCGTTTAAGGAAGTTTGTAATGCAATAGAAGACCGATTGAAGGAAGGCAAAACTGGAAAGGATACTCAATTTAGTTATTTTAAAGATAAATTAGATTTAGGACAAAAGTCTGCTATCCTTGAAAGATGTATTTATGGAGTTGATTTGGATGAAAAAGCTATTGAGTTGGCACAGCTTAATCTTCTGCTTGAAATATTAAATGAGGAAACTGTGGAAACAAGGAAGAGAATTTTACCTAATCTTAAAAATAACATAAAATGTGGAAATTCGCTTATTGATGATTCTTCTGTTTCAGATAGAGCTTTTAAGTGGGAAGCTCAATTTAAGGAGGTGTTTGATAATGGTGGTTTTGATGTTGTCGTAGGTAATCCTCCTTATGGTGCGGAATTACCTGAGAAAGATAGAAAATATTTGGAAAATAGGTTTGAATTGGGAAATACTGACACAGCCTGCTTATTTATGAAGTTTGCAACAAATATAATTAAGAAAAATGGAGTAAATGGGCTTATTGTACCAAAGCCGTTTGTTTATTCTTCTACTTGGAGTACAATCAGAGAGAGTTTATTAGAAAGTTTAATTGAATTAGTAGATTGTGGAAAAGTATGGAAAGAAGTTAAACTAGAACAGGTAATATATATTTATAAAAAAGAGCTATCTGAAAAAATTTATAATTCTTGTGTTAGAAAAGGTAGTCAAATTGTTTCTATTGGGAAGATAGATAAATCGACTTTTAACGAATTCGGGTTTTTATTAAATGGTATTTCAAAGAGAGAATTAGAGCTAGGAAGAAAGATAAAGAATGCTGGAGAAAGTTTGAATGAATTTATAACCAATCAAAGAGGAGCGATTTATCAAAAGGAAGTTAGCAATAAAAAAGAAGAATTGAAGGTTTTGGGCGGAGCTCAAATTGGTAAGTATTTGGTTTATCCTAATGAGATTAAAGGATATATTAAGGAAAATGTAGTTAAAGATGAAAAAGCAAGGATTAAAGAAAATTCAATTTTAGTGCAAAGACTTGTAGCCCACATAGAACATCCAATTGATCATATTAAAATAACTGCTTCTTTGTCTAACGGACTAAAAGTTAAAGACTTTATTATAGTAGACACTATAAATCAACTTTCAAATAAGGGCAAAATTAGTTCTGAATATCTTTTGGCAATTATAAATTCTAGATTGACAAATTGGTATGCCTATCGGTTTATTTTTGGCAAAGCAATAAGAACAATGCAGTTTGATAATCCTGTAAGTGAGAGAATAATTATTGCTAAACCTTCAAAAGCTCAAGAATCTATAATAATATCTTTTGTGGACAAAATGCTTGAACTTCAAAAAAAATATCATGCTGGAAGCATTACTGGCGGGGAAAAAGAACGTCTTGAACAGCAGATTAAAAATATAGATTATGAAATTGATGAAGAAGTCTATAAGCTGTATGGAATAACTAAGGAAGAACAGAAAATTATTGAGGAAAGCTTAAAATGACTAACGAAGATAATAAATCAGATAAGAAAGAAGAAATGGTAAAAGTAAAATGTAGTATATGTGAGAAAGATATGGAAATGCCTAAGTCTTTTTTGAATAAAGGTATTGAATTGGATAAGATTAATCATCTTTGTCCTGAATGTGGCAGAGAGGGGGCGCTTGGAGATGTGAGGATGTCTGAATTTGTGAAGGATATTGGAGAACAGATGAAAAAGATGGATGAGAATAACAAAATGGCGGAGAAGATAGCTGAAGAAATAACTATTAGTAATGCAGATAGTTTAATAGATGAGTTGAGAGATAAAAAGGAAGCTTCAAGAGAAGAGATAATCAAAGAATGTTTCTTTAGGGGTGTATGGTATGTACTTTTTGTTTTGGGAAATAGCCATGAAAAAGGTTTTTTGAAAAAGGAACATAAAAATATTAAGAAATTTCATGAGAGCATGAAAGAAAGAGAGAAAGCGAAATGAGCCAAGAAAAAGCAGGAGAATGTGAAAGAAGAGTAATAGGAAAGGTTGTAGAGTTAGTAATCAGGGATTTTCCTAATGAGTTGCCTAGAGCAATGAAAGAATATCCGAAAAGTCATGAAAACGTTATTAAGATCGCAAAGCATGATGAAGATATTGAAAGAGATTTTCAGTCTTGGTTTTTAATTGAATATCCTTTGGCTAATGGATATTCTCCAATGGAATATTCTTATGTTTTGGGAAAAGACTTTAATTTTAAAGATAAAGAAATTCTTAATAATTTTCTTAATTACATTATTTCGATTTTTGAAATAAGAGAGATTTCTGAAGATAGGAAAGAATATAGAATTGTTAATATTGCTAATAATGATGAGTATTTGATAAAGACTATAGATTTAGCTTCTTCTTTTGAAAAAGGCGAGACTATTAGTGCAAGAATAGTTAAGAATGCCATTGGAGACTATTTTTTCTATGGAAATATTACTTCTTATGGAAAAGATAGTGCTGAAAAAATGAAGAAAGAATATCTAGATAGACTGAGTAAAATTAATAAAAATGAGTTTGATGAAGTTAAAAAACTTGAAAAAATCCCAATTAAAGATGTAGGCAGGACATTGGAGTTGCAAAGGGAAATGTATGAGAGTTTTAAAGAATATTTCGGAAGTTATGATCTCGTTTTTACAAATATTGATGAATTAGAAAAGAAATTTAACGATTTTTTTACGTGGAGAAATAAAAAATGGATAGTTCCTGGAAAGGGAAAAACTCCTGAACAACTTTGGGAAGAAGAAGGAAATCCAAAAGTTGAATTGAAAGAAATTAATCTTAACAAGAAGCAGTTTAAAGGAATGGAAAGATTTGGTCTTGTTGTTCATCCAAAGGCAGGAATATTAATAATTCCATTTTATGGATATTTAAAGCAGCTTTTTGAAGGCAACTATAAAGAAATTCCAAATTATCTAGAATTCTTGCAGAAAATTGTAATTGAAAGTCATATTATACCTCCATTTATCACTAGACAAATTATTGAAAATAATTCAGTTAGGACTTTAAAGATATTCAAAGAGGGTTATACAAATGTTAAGCAGATGGACGATGTTTATAATATTTTTGAAAATTCTGATAACAATTTGATGAAAGGATTACCTATTGCAACTTCTCTTTTTGAATAAATTGTATTTATTGAAAATAATGGTTTCTTTTGTTTGTCAGTATAACCAAAAGGCTTAAATCTTTGTTTTTGTATTAGTGTTGATGGTTGAGGGGTTGAGAGAGCGATTTTTGAGAATATATTCAAACTTACCTCTTGGGCTTAGAAGAGAGATTATTCTTATAATTGATAAAGAGCCTATAACTTGGAATGTGGCTTTTGTTGAGGTTGAAGGAAGCAGTGAAAAGGGAAAGATAATATTAAAAAGACTGGAGGAACTAAAAATTATATGAGTATTGATAAAAATAAGGAAATTAACGAAGAAATAAAAGAGATAGTTATTGCTAGACTGGACTCTATTTCGCCTTCTAAGAAAATTTCTATAGGATCTAGTGGAGAATTCGGCAAAAATGATCTGATTGAGCATGTTAGAAAAGGAGATGAAATAGGAAAGAAAATAATAGAAGTGGAAATGGCCTTTTTAAGAGCTCAGAAAGAGGGTTTAGTATTTGCATGAATGTGTTGTTGGTAACTAGACCAGAGCACGATGATACAACTCATTATTTATCTAATTGGTGCAAAGAAGTGCTGAATTTTGCTCAAACTAAAGATTTTGAAATTTTAGATTTACATAGAGAAAAGGCTAATCGAAATGAAATTGAAAGCAGACTTAAAAAAGTAAATTTAAAATTTATCTTTCTTAATGGTCATGGTAATGAAAGATGCGTAACTGGGCATAAAAATGAACCTTTGATTATTTTAGGAGAGAATGAGAATTTATTGAAGTCAAAAACGATATATGCTTTATCTTGTAAATCTGCAAAATTATTAGGGGTGGGAAGTGTTAAAGCTGGAGCGATATGCTATTCAGGTTACGATGATGATTTTATTTTTGCTTTTGAGCCCGAAATGATAAGTCGCCCAATTCATGATAAAACTGCAAAATTATTTCTTGAGCCATCTAATATTTTTGTTAGGTCTATATTGAAAGGAAATAATATTCAGCAAGCTGAACAGAAGATTAAAGAAGAATTAAGAAAGAATTTTATTGCATCAATGCAAGGGGATTCAAAGGATAATGACATCTCAAGATTTCTTTGGTGGGATTTGAATCATTTTGTGATTCATGGAAATGGTGAAAGTGTTATTTAAAAGTGATATTGCGTTAAAATGCAATTTTTAAGCTTCTTTATTGTTATTCTTAGCTTCATAGGCATCTCGCGTCTCTTTTTCAATAGGGGAATAATGATTTAATCTTACTTCTACCCTCTACATTCAAATAAACTTATTGTAGAGGGTAAGATTTAAATAGTCTTTATTTCTTGTTTATTTATGGTTTACATATATAAGAAGCCAATTGGGAGTAAGGTTTATTATTATCTGAGAGCTTCAGAAAGGAAAGGGAAGAAAGTTGTAGCTAAGGATATAGCTTATTTGGGAAGTACAATTGAAGAAGTTAAAAAGGTTTTAGATAATCCAAAATATAATGATAAAATTAGAAAAGCATACAAAACAATCAATTACTTTCTTGAATCGAATCATTTTCTTGAGAAAGCCCGGGCTTTGAAATTAAAGAAAGATAAGTTTCTAAAGAATAAGACTGATGAAGTTGAAGCTTGTAGGATGCACTATACTCAAGTATTTAAAAAATTAGATAATTTAACTATAAATGATATTTTTAAAAATTATATTATAGAATTTGCGTATAATACTGCTTCAATTGAAGGAAATACTATAAGTTTAGAAGAAGCAAAAAATTTGTTAAATGAAGGAATAACTCCCAAAGATAAGACTCTTAGAGAAATATATGACTTGCAGAATACAGAAAAAGTATTTTTTAATATTTTAAACTTTAAGAAAAATGCTCCTTTGAATCACGATTTTATAATAAGTATTCATGATAATTTATTAGAAAATATTGATGCTCGGAAAGGTTATAGAACTACAGATATTCATGTAGTTAAGAGCAATTTTGATGCAACGCCTGGAAAATATGTAAAGACTGATATGAATATATTATTGGATTGGTATGATAAAAATAAATGTACTCTGCATCCTCTTGTTTTAGCAATTGTATTTCATCATAAGTTTGAAAAAATCCATCCTTTTATGGATGGTAACGGAAGAACTGGAAGAATGATTATGAATTATATTTTGTTATACAATCATCTTCCACCTATAATAATTCATAAAAAAACAAGAAAAGAATATCTGGAAGCCATGAGAGAAGCAGATGAATCTGAATTATGGAAAATTGATTATGAAAAATATAAAGAACTGATATATTATGAAATTGACGAGTTTATTGTGACTTATTGGAATTTATTTCTGTAATTTTATTCTTCTTTGCTATTTTTCTTAGCTTCATAGGCATCTCGCTTCTCTTTTTCAATAGGGCACTCTGGATTAAAACAAAATTCCCATGGTCGTTTTGCCTTTCTTATTGCTAGAAGTTTTGGAAAATTATCTGCTTCACAAATTTTATTATCTATTTTTCTTATTAGAGCATTTGGAGGTAAAGAGTAAGTTTGCCTGCAATCAGGATAGGCTGAACAGGAAACAAAGTATCTTCTTGCTAAGCGATTAAACATTATTCTTAGATTTCCTTTTTTGCAGGTTGGACATTGTTGAAGTGTATTTGCTTCTTGCTGTTCTTTTCTTAGTTCAGTTAGTCCTTCTTTAAGCACTTCACCTATTTCTTTTTCTTTTAATTTAAATTCTTTTGAGATATCAGTTATTATTTTTTTTGCTTTGTTTACAATGCTGTCTTCTTTTTTTTGAAAATCTTCTTTTGATTCCTGAATGTTTTGCATTTCTTCTTCTAGGTGGCGTGTTAGATTTTCATCTATAATAATTGGTGAATGTTTATCTAATGCTTCTATTAATTTCATTCCAAGAGGAGTTGCTTGAATACTTTTGCCGTCTAGATATCCTCGGTTAAATAATGTGTCTACTATCATTGATCTTGTTGCTTTTGTGCCTAGGTTTTTTCTTTCTAGGATTGTGACTAGCGAGGTAGGAGAGAATCTTGAAGGGGGAGAAGTTTGTTTTTCTTGAATGTCTATTTTTTCTATCTTTACTTTTTCGTTTAGATCTGGAAGTTCTGATTCTTGAATATCTGAATGGTAAACTGCAGTCCATCCTTTATCTAGAATTGTTTGGGCCGAAGCATTGAATCTTATTGTAACTTCTCTTTCTTTTGGTTTTTCTTCAATGGTTTCTAATTCATCTTCGATTTTAATTTCTTCTCTCTCTAGTTTAGTATATTTTATTGGATTTCCTTTGGAGTCTAGGGCGGTTAAAGAAATTCTTTTGTTTGCAGTTACCAAATCTGGGGAGAATGCCGAGATAAATCTTTTTACTATCAGATTATATAGTTTTTCCTCTCTTCCTTCAAGAGATTTAAATTCTCCAGTAGGGTATATGGAAGGATGTGCAGGATCTGATTTTTTCCCTTCAATCGGAGTTATTCTTGTAGCAAGTTTTACTTCTGGGAAATGGGAAGATAATTTCTTAAGAATCTTTTTAGGTTCGATTTGTTCTGGAATTTTTTGAGAAGAAGTTCTAGGATATGAGATTATTCCTTCTAGGTAGAGTTTTTGAGCTGTTGCAAGTGTTTCTGATGGAGATATTTTTAAGAATCGATATGCTTCTCTCTGAAGAGTTGTAAGATCAAACGGAACAGGAGGAGAAGTTTTTTCTTCCGATTTTTTTGTTTCTGCATTTGCTTCTTTTATTTTTTTGAACTTGTCTAGAATCTTTTTGTCAAATATATCTTCAGGATGCTTAAATCTACAACCTCCAGCGGGTTCTAGGAGTCCAGCAACCTTCCAGTTTATATCTGCGAAAACTTGCCAAAAAGGTTCTGATTTGAAATCATTTATTTGTTTTTCTCTATCTACAATTATTTTTAGTGCAGGGCCTTGAACTCTTCCTATTGAAAGTATTTTGAAACTTCCTGTTGTTTTTATTGCTGACATTAATGCTCTTGATAGATTTATTCCGTAGAGCCAATCAATTATATGTCTTGATTCTCCTGCGTAGGCATTTCCCCAATTTGGATGGGCTTCAGGATTTTCATAGGCAGATTTTAATTCATCTGATGTGAGAGTTGAGAATTTCATTCTTTTTGCTGTTTTCTGTCCGCATAGAAAACGAAGGACATTCCAACCAATAACTTCTCCTTCAACGTCGTAGTCTGTGGCTATAATAAAAGTATGAGCTCCTCTTGCTAATATTTTTAATAGGTCATAATATTTTTTTGTGAATGCTGCGTGTTTTTCAGTATATGAGGGTTTCCATTCAACTTCGAATATTGGCCAGCCTTTTTGTCCTTTTTTATATTCTAATCCAAAAAGATGACCTACTGCTGAAGCTACTACAATTTTTTCGTCTGATTTTTCTACTTCATAGTATGAGACTCCCGCTTCGGTATATTTTTTTGATTCTCCTAGAGCATTTGCAATTTTTTGAGCAGCTTGAGGTTTTTCGGTTATTATTAGAGTATATTCTTTTTTTGCAGGTTTGATTGAGACGTTGCCTTCTGAAGAAGATGCTTTTTTGGTTTTTCTTTTTGGTTTCTTTTCTATTCCTCCTGATTCAAGAATGTCTGCTGGAACTGGTTTTCCTGGTTTCTCTACTTTTATTCTATCTTCCATAGGTATTTTTTCTGCTACTAGCTTCTCTACTGTTTGTTTTACATCAGATAAGGGTACGAAATCTTTTATAGGCATTTTAGTGGAGGGTAAAAAGAGTATTTATAAGTTATTAGGGGAAGGATTTTGATTGAGAAACATATTTAAATAAAGCATAATTAGTTTTTTTATGCAAAAGGGGAGTTCTGGTTTTAGTTGGGGCAAGGGAGTGGTTATTGTTGCTTTGATTGTGATTGTGATTGTTTTATTATTTTATATTTTCAAGCCAGTTTCTAGGTTTGATCCTGGTGGATCTGGTGTAGTAGATTGTGTTGCTCAAGGAAAGTCTACTTGTACTGTAGGTACTACATCTTGTTGTTATAATCCTAGTGAACAATTTTGTGATAGTAGTTCTAGTCCTCCTTGTAGAGATAAGTGTGGTTTTGGTATATATTCAGGATTTGGTAAGACGTGTTATGGTGTTGGATCTTCTTCAAATGTGACTGAATGTTGTGCTTCTAGTGAGAATTGTGGACTTAAAGCTGTTGGAGCTTTTGCTTATCCAATTTGTCTTCCTGCAAATTGTTCTGAGGTAACTCATTAGGATATTTTTAGAAGTAGAGTATTCTATTGCTTTTCTTTTGAGTTCAATATAATGTTTTTCTAACTCATTCATATCTAGGACATTTCTTCTTTTAATCTTTTCAGTCTTTCATAATGTTGAGAAGTATCTTTTCCTAATCTTGTAGAAGATATTAAATTGTGATGTTGAATGAAATTTAGAATTCTGCATTCGAATGAATAATTATATATATAATGTTAATAAGCTTAGTTTTATGAATTACAAACACACTCAAATCGGTTATCTGATGTTGGTTATTATGTTGATTGTACTGTTATTTTTTGTGAGAGCTTATATGATGGCAGCTGCTGAGATACCTTCTGTTAATTCTGGTTCAAATTTTCTTGTTAATGCTGTAATGGTATTAATTCTGTTTATTCTTACTTTTTTTGTGTCACTTCGAGTAATTATTGATGAAAAATATTTGCGAATCAAATTCGGTTATGGTATTTATCAAAAAAAGTTTTTACTTAATGATATAGTGTCTGCTAAAACTGTAAAGAACCATTGGTATTTTGGATGGGGAATAAGAAGAGGGTTATGGCCTAAAATGTGGATTTATAATGTTTCAGGTTTTGATGCCGTTGAAATAAAACTGAAAAATGGTAAAACATACAGGATAGGTACAGATGAACCCAAAAAATTAGAACAAACTATTATTAATTCTATTAAGTAATGAAGAACGATGGAATTCTGAATGCAAGCTTTGCTGTGTTTTTTTACCAAAAGCTTTTCTTCTATTGAAATTTAAATTTCAATTATTCTGCCTTTTGAACCTACATTTATAACTCGAGTTTTGCCTATAATTTCTTCGAATCCCTCTCCTTCATGTATATGCCCGTGAAATAGAATATCTGGTTTGAACTCTTTTATTGCTTTTGATATTGCTATGCTTCCTGGGATTCCTGAAAATTCCGACTTACTCTTTGAAGGGTGCTCGTGGGTTACCATTATTTTTTTCTCTATTCCTTTAAGAGAGTTATGTGCTTTTTTTAATGTGTCAAACATCTCTTTTTCAGAAAGCTTTGTTGGTCCTATAGATGTTGCTCCACCTGCTCCGAAGAATCCTACTTTTTCATATGAAACAGCATAACCATGAATATTTCTTACTCCATAGAGATTTGCTAAAAAGTCTGTTGTAGCAAATGAATCCCAATTGCCAGGTATAATCAAAACTTTTTTATTTTTATCCTTAAATGGCTTGATTATTCCAGAGGTTTCAGACCAGCCCACTATATCTCCGCATAAGACAACAAGATCTACATTTTCTTTTTCTGCTCTATTAGCAAGTTTTTTAATCGTTCTTGCATCTCCGTGCAAATCGGAAGCAGCCAGAATCTTTAGTTTTTTAGAGTGCTTCATTTTTTAATAAGTATTTTGAAGCTTATAAGGGTTTTGAAACAAGATTTAAATATCTTCTTTGCCTTTTTTATGTATGAAAATAGGATGGTGGATATTGTCTGTTTTTTTAGTGTTGATATTTCTAGTTGTTGCTTTTCTTTATATGAGTCTAGCTAAGACCAAAGTTGATTTTACTAATTTGAATGGTAGTTTGATAAATCCTTCTGACTCTTTAAGCTTTGACGAAACAAAGATGCAGTTTGATGAACGTTTTGTTTACTATCTACTTATGAGTGTGAAGGCATATTATCTCCATAATGCTCCCCTTAGTTCAGATGAACCTCGAATTGAGATTTTGGTTGGAAATCGAACTTATTCTGCTGTTGTTAAAAATACTGAAATTTTGATAGCTGAGAGAGGAATTGCTGATCCCGATATTCGAATTGTTACTGATTTGGATGAAGCTGCTAAAATGGTTAAGTATCCAGGACAGGTAAAGGAATCTTTTGCTAATGGAAAATCTTCGATAGAGTTGCTTGCTTCTAAGACTACTTTGTTTTCAAAAGGGTACTTAAATTTGTATACTGAGCTTACCGGAAAGAGTATAACTGGTAATATTGTAAGAATTTATACTAATTAGTTGTAATATCCTGTTGTCTCTAATTTATTCAACAGTTCTGAAATAACTACTCTGTTAGATAACAAAATGTGAGAAAGCTTTAAAAGCTAGATACTGGTGCAATATATAGGTTTGAATACAACCTTTACAACATGAGAGACAATTTCGATATATTTTTTAGGAGAAAGCCGTCATTAATGCTGGTTGCTTTGAAAAAGATGACTAGAGCGAGATATGGAAGTTTGTTGGCTAAAGAAGTTGATTGTACTTATAGCCATGCTGTAAAGATTTTGCAGAATCTTGAGTCTTTGAGTCTTGTCGTTTTTGAGAAAAAGGGAAGAACTAAGTTAATCAAGTTGACAAAGAGAGGAATGGAAGTTGCTGATAATATTGAAAATATTAAAAGATTGTTAAGCTAGTTTTTTTAAAAATTATAATGATTAGAGTTGTTTTGTGTTTTTGAATATTCTAAATGGCCCCGACGGGATTTGAACCCGCGACACCTGGATTTCTACAACCTTTCTTAGAAAGAAAGGTTCTAGGAGTCTAAAGAACTACAATTGTCTTAGACTACTCGTTTTAAGAGTCCAGTACTCTAACCGGGCTGAGCTACGAGGCCTTGAATAACAGATTAGATAGTCATTTAAAAAGATATCTGGTTGAGCCGTTGTTAATAATTGATTACTATTCTTGCATAAATTTTATAATATCAAGAGTTCCTTTTCCTTTGACTGCTACTCTTAATGTATGCTCTGTTTCTATTTCTTGTGCGAAAGGTTCATGACCTGTTATTCCCAATAAGCTCGATTCTAATCTATATCCTCTTTGCCTCATTAATTTTGCAGCATCGAGAAATGGTGTTGAGACTTCTTTGCCTGGAAATCCATAATTTATATCCATCAGAACTCTGTTTGGGAGATGTTCATCTAGATGTTTTGCAAATTCATTAGAATCATAAGCTTTGGCTGAATATGAGACTGTAGAATGTCCTTTTGTTGATGCAGCGAGTTTAGCGAATGTTTCTATTTCTTTATTGTGTGATAATAACAGTATTTTCATAAAAATTCTCAGAAAAGCGTCTTTTTAAATCTTTCTATTTTGTAGTTACCATAGAGTGACATAAAAATATGAGTGTCAGATATTATCTGTATTTTCTCCAGATATGTTTACATTCGGTGCATTTGTAGAATTTTGTTTCTGACTCATCTGCTGCTCTGGTTTGCATTGTCCAGAAGTATGCTCTTTTGTTTTTACATTTTGGGCAGGTCATGTTGTCTACAATAGGATATGCATTATCTGTATCTTCATTTATAACTGCAATTCCTTCGTGTTGAGATATCTTTTCTGATGACTCTACTTTTATCTTTTTATTTGTTTTTGAACCGCATGAAGCACAGCTAGTCCTTCCATTTTCAACTTTCATAATACCACCACATTTTTGACAAAATTCCATTTCTGCTAGTGTAATAAAGAGTATATAAGGTTTTTGAAAAGGTTTAGATGTTCACTAATTTGGTTTGCATAATCCTACTTCTGAACTATACATTGAGGGGTTTATTCTTTTTGCTATATCAAAGAAAATTAATTTTATCCATCCGAGATAGGGTATTTTTATTGTCGCTTTTCCAATTATTCTTTCTTGAGGTATAGCTGTTTCGTCTACTTTCATAATATTATTTGTTCTTGTTAATTGAGCTGGATTGTTATCTCCCTTTGTACCAATTGGGTTTTCTGTTACTATTCTATGAATAATTGGATGGGGTGCAGTGGCATCATCGTTTGGGTAGTAGATTATAACCTGTCCAGATTTTGGATTTATTGCTTTTGTGACTAGAACTATATCTCCTTTATTTAGTCCATTTTTTAGAGAATACATTTCAAAATTTGTTTTATTTATTCCTTGGTTTTCATACCATGCTCCATGGGATGCCCACCAGTTGTTAAATGATTGAGCGTGATACATTGAACAAGATTCTACTACCAGAAGAGGAAGAGAAGTGCCAGTTAATAGGCTGAGAGATGGGAAGAATATGAGTTTAATGAAAAGAATCATTAGTACAAGTGATACTAACCAAGATTGCCATGTGTCCGCTTTAAGAAAATTCCAAATTTTTTTGATTGTTTCTTTTAAACTCATTCTTATTTTAGGCAAAACATGTTTTTAAATTGAGTGGAAGACGAATTATATTAGAGATAAAAATTCTTTTTTAACTTCTATCCATTTTTTTAGATTTATTCTTGCGAGGCTTTTGATTATAATCTCTTTGTGTACTGTGAACAGTTTGTTTACTTTGATTCTGCTCTTTTTTGGTATACTTCCTGATTGAAGATTTTCGTTTTCAATTAATATTCCATATTTTGAATCTTTAAGGTTTGAGGTTATTCCGCAAGTAATAATATCTTCAGAATTAATATTATCCTCCTTTTTTGATAAAACTAGAACTGGTCTTTGTCTAATACTACTCAAATCTGAGAATGGAAACGGCACCATAAGTATTTCGCCTTGTTCATACATTGTTCCAAACCTCATCTTCTTTATTGTCCCATAATTTTTTGGCGACTTTTTCTGAATGCTTAAGTAAGTCAGAAAAATCTTCTCTTTTTACTTTTTTAATTATAAGAGCATTATTATCTCTAGTCATTAATAACTCATCTCCATATCTAATTTGGAGGGCTTCTCTCATTCCGATTGGTAATGAAATTTGTCCTTTGTCTGTTACTTTGATGATTTTTATATCCATAGAGGAGTAAGAATTTCCTTACTTATATATTTTTTGGTTGTTGGCCGGTTACAGAGATTAATAGTTAATTAAAATTATTCGGGGAAAAAGTCGCATTCTACTGGATGACTTGTAGTTTTTCCTAGTCCTGGAACATGTCTAGGATCGGGTCTTGAAACTTCGCGTACTGCATATAATACCTCTGCAATGGAGGGAGTTTGAGGCAATAATCTTTTCATCATTCTAAAATCATTATAACCAATCACGCAAGGGAAAGAAGAATTTTCATATTCTCTTAAGTCATCCAACTCTTTATCAGCACCAGTAATCATACTATGTTTATTATCTTTCAATTTATATATTTATGCACCGACCGACTGAAAGAATTCTCGTAAACTCAAATTATTAGTGCCGTTCGTTGCTTTTGTTTTCATTTCATTCAAACAAAGATGCACCGACCGGGAATCGGACCCGGGCGATCGCCTTGGGAAGGCGGCATCATACCATTAGATCATCGGTGCTCAAGGTGAAAGAATAAAATGAATATTTATGCTTTTGGATTATTGTTAATTGCTAGGGATTTTGTTGCAAAATCTTTTTTACTTCTTCTTCTGGAAGATGGTCTAGTCCAATCCCTTCTACACTCCAACCATCGGGCGCCACTTCTCTACTAAGAACTTCTTCAGGATTTACTTTTTCTCCTGTTTTAGAACTGAAAAGTTGATTATTAGTTCCTATAACATACATTTCTTCATCTCCTGAAAATCTTCCATAATTATATACTCTGATAATCCTGCCTGGATTCGAGAGTCTTTCGTTTTTCAATACTTCTTGGAATCCACTGGAATCTCTGTAAAAAGGAGGGGTTTCATCTGACATGAACTAGCTGGATAATCATATCTTAAAAGATTTTAGGTGCTGTAGTTATAGAGTATATTTATTTTTTTACGTAATCTTTAATGTCTTCACTTGCTAGAATTGCTATAACTATCATTATACTGTCAATTATTGTACAAATTGTACAAAAAGCGTGAATTACAAATGCTTGAACTATAATTAGATAAAGTGCCATTACTGCTCCTGCACCCACAAATAGAACATATCCTCTTTCTATCCAGATATTTTTAGATTTAAACTCATGCATTATAAAAAATAGAAGAAACGCAAATAAACCAAACCAGCTCATTGGAATACCAAGAAGATGAGCCTGAGGGGAATTCCAGACTTGATTACAGGAAGAACCTATAATACAATAACCTTGTTGCTGGCTTTGATCGTACACTAAGTAAATACAGAGGATGAAGTTTAATATTAATAATAATTGAATTATTTTTTCTCTTTTTATCATTTTTTCTTTAGTAAATTGGAGTTTTTAAATTAAATGAATGAATATTATTGATTATTCTCCAAAATCTCCATCATCTAATATTCCTCTAAGAGGGTCATGATGAGTCGTTGCTCCACGGCTAGGTTGATTATGAGAATATGCGACTAATCGCAAATCTGCGCTATATGCAAGAGGTTGTCTCATACTTCCAAATAATCTATCCATATCTATTTCTGGCTTTCTTACACTGTAAATGTCTCTTTCTTGGTCCATATTAATTATTGTTCTTTGAGATTTATATAATTTATGCTTTTATTGATAATATGATCACGCCAGGATTTGAACCTGGGACCCCTGCCGTATCAGAGCAGTGCTCTACCGGACTGAGCTACGCGATCCTAGATACTGCAATTTATTACCGTTTAAAAATATTGCTCTTGCGTATTTATTGATTAGCAAATTCAAGTGAAACGCCTGATTCATTAAAAGAATATTGTAGTAAAGGTAGATTTATTGGAAGGCTATTTGTATACACTTTACCTTTTCCTATTGCTTTGACTTCATATCCAGATTCTAATTTTGAAACAAAAATGTCTTTGATATTCTCTACCCCATGGATGTCAAGATCATAAATTACCTTGTCGCTTAATCTTCTAACTTTTGTTTTAGCGGTTGCTCTTGGTAGATTTGTCATTTTGTTAATTTGTTCTTGAGTTATACTTGTCTTTAGAGGCTTAACTTCTTGATATCTCTTTTTTGGTACTTTGTTTCCAGAACTTATCTTAATAGATATTCCGTTAGGTCTTTGCTCAATTTCTGGAATGTTTGCTTCTTGGTTTAATGAATTCATCAAATTTTGCATCATCGGTGCAATTATTTGACCTAATATTCCAGCTGAAGCTATTGGATTTTGAAGAAGTTCCTCGTCTGAAGTTCCAACTAAACCAAATTCTTTTTGGATTTGTTCATTAGACATAGTACTTTTACCACAATAGGGACAGAAAATGAATTTGTTTTCTATTTCTTTTCTACAACTTCTGCAATTTGTTTTTTTATTGAAGAACATGTTATTTTAGGAGAACTTGGAATTTTTAAAGCTAATGGAAGACAATTTTAGTGTGCTATCTTTTTAATTAATTGTATTTCTGAACTTAAAGTTTTTATAGGATGAAGAAAATCTATTTTTATTGAAGGAATTGGTTTTATGTTATCTTCGTCTTCTTTAAGTTTTCTTACTAGTCCTCTTGCTACTGCAAATCTTGCAAGAGCGGAAATTATAAATATGGCAACGAATGGGTTTATCATTACTTCTGATGGAAGGAATTTGAGGATAAGACCTCCGATTATAGAACCTAAGAATGTGCCTATTCCTGCTAGAATATTTAGATAGGTGATGCATAGAGCGCGATGTTCTTGTTTTGTCATATTAAATATGAAGTTTCCTACAGAAATACCCATTGCGGCGTTTGCTAGTCCTGTGACAAGTTGAGGAATTAGTGTTATACTCCAAAATGAATTCGAAATTAACCAGAGTAATGGATTAAGAGCAAAGAGAACTGTGGAGACATAGAGAAGTTTTATATTTCCATATTTATCAGATATTTTTCCTATAAGAGGAGAGAATAGAATATAAAATATTGATGAGGCTAAAGAGATTATTGTGATTTGAAGATAATTGAAATGTAATTCTTGTTTCATGTATACTGCAAAAAATGGAGAGGCAAGCATAAGTGCTAAATTAAATAATGCATAATAAACCGCAAATTTTCCTACATTATCAAATCTTTTTACAAACTCAAAAATAGAAAAATAGTATCCTTTTTTTAATTTGAATTTTGGTTCATAGTGTTTGTTTATAAAATAAACTGATATTGTTCTTGCTATTGAAGAGATGGTAAATATAATTGCAAATCCAAGCATGAGATAACCTGCAGTTTCTATGGAATCGAGAGCCAGTCCAAATGGGATAATCACAAGACCTGCAAGAGTAAGAATTATATTTCTTTTGCTGAAGAATTTTCCTTTTTCGTTTTTTGGAACTAAATCACCTATTAAAGAAAACCAAGGAGAATAGGCAATTCCTGCAAAGATTGTTAATAAAATATAAAGTGATATAAGTATGTAAACTGAGGAATTTTGGAGTAAGTTTTTTCCAAATCCGAATGCAAGAATAGCCATTAATATAAGAAGAATGGCTTGAAGAGTATTAAATACAATAATAATTTTTTTTCTTGAATGAGACTCTATGAGTTTATCTCCTATGAGTTGAGCTAGTGGAGAAAGAATCCCTGAAAATGCACTCATTAATCCTATTTGGAATGATGAACTATTGAGAGCTAGAGCAAATTGTGGAAGGTAAGTTGCCTGAATATTTGAATCGATACTTGCAGCAGTTCCGTCTTTTAAACTGTAATTTAGAGATTTTTTCTTTTGAATTTCTATTTCTTTTTGAGATGACTCATTTGCCTCTTTTTTCATGTAACTATTGAGAAATAGGATTAATAAAGATTCACTGAATGAGAATTTGAGAAAGATTTCACAATCATAATATTTATAAACTTGGTATATACTATATTGTGTATACTAAATTGTGTAGCTAAAAAAATGACAGATATATTCGATACGAGAGTTGTGTGCAAGCATTGTAATCGAGAGATGCAGAAAACGCTTGTTGAACGAGACGGATTGGAACTGAGAGCAGTTCGATGTCCTAACTGCAAGGATGTTATTGTTCATCCTGCTGATTTGAATGGGATAGAACATTTTAAAGATTTGAAAGATAAAGAGTTTAATGTCAAGTTGCGAATGGTAGGAAATAGTCATACGATTAGTATTCCAAAAGAAATTATTGATTTTTTGAATGAAAGGCATAGAGAAATGAAGAGAGAAATGGATGATATGGTAAGGTTATGTTTTGATGATTTTGATACTTTGAGAGTTAGCTTTTCGGATGAAGAGAATAGGAAAGATGAAACAGATAATAATGAAAATGTTAATAGAAAAGTCAGAAATGATGGTAGAGGTAATATAGACATTGTAGAAGAACAGACCTTAAATAAGGATGGACATCATGTTAGAAAGATAAGAATAAATAAAATAAGAAGGAGTTTTGAATAATGGCTGGAAAGAATGAAGTTAGGTTGAAGGTTGTAGAAGCATTGCAGGATGATGCCTATAAAGGTATTGCTAGAATAGATCCTCAATTGATGAAGGCGCTTGATTTGAAGAGAGGCGATGTTATTTCTGTTAAAGGTCAAAGGGAAACTGTGGCTGTTGTTGACAGAGCGTATCCTGCTGATGTCGGTGAACAAATAATTAGAATTGATGGACTGATAAGAAGAAATGCTCGAACTGGAGTTGGTGAACAGGTTATGATTGCTAAGCTTGCAGTTAAGGCGGCTGCTAAAGTAACGATTGCTCCTGCACAACAGGGGATCATGGTTCAAGCTGACCCTGAAGCATTTAAGCATGGATTACTTGGGCGAGCAGTTTCTAAAGGAGATCTTATTTCTCTTGGAGGAGCGCAGAGAAGAAGAGATATGGGTGGAGATCCTTTTCAGGAAATGATGGGAGACTTATCTGAGATGTTTGGGCCAGGATTTGGATTTGCAGGTTTTCAGCAGATTAAATTTATGATTGTTACAACTGCTCCCGCTCAGGCTTGTATGATTACAGAAGACACAGAGGTTACTTTTAATTCTAAAGCAGTAGATATAAGTGAGGATTCTGTGCCTGATGTAACTTATGAAGATATTGGGGGGTTGACTGATGAAGTAAAGAAAGTAAGGGAAATGGTAGAGTTGCCTTTAAAGCATCCAGAGATATTTGAAAAATTAGGAGTTGAACCTCCAAGAGGAGTTTTACTTCATGGGCCACCAGGAACTGGAAAAACATTACTTGCTAAAGCAGTTGCAAATGAGTCTGAGGCGCATTTTATTTTACTTAATGGACCTGAAATAATGAGTAAATTTTATGGAGAATCTGAGAAGAAAATAAGAGATATATTTGATGATGCACAGAAGAATGCTCCTTCTATTATATTCATTGATGAGATTGATGCAATAGCTCCTAAGAGGGAAGAGGTTCAGGGAGAAGTTGAAAGAAGAGTTGTTTCTCAACTTTTGACTATGATGGATGGATTGAAGAGTAGAGGAAGAATTATTGTTATTGGTGCAACAAACAGAGTTAATTCTATTGATCCTGCATTAAGAAGGCCAGGAAGATTTGACAGAGAAGTGGAAATTTCTGTTCCAGATAAGAAGGGTAGGTTGAATATTCTCAAGATTCATACTAGAAATATGCCTATTGTTCCTCAAGTAAAGAAGAATTATCTCGAAAGAAAGGTGAATACTATCAAAAATGAAATAATCTCAATGGAATCAGATATTAAGCAAATTACTGACTCTGAAAAAAAGAAAAATATTAGTAAAGAAATTGAAAATAATAAAGAATTATTATCTTATTTTAAGAAGATGGGTTCTCAGTTTATTGGAGAGGATAAATCTGATGAAAAAGTTTATAGAAGTTTAGGAGAAAATGATCAGGAAAAACTAAGGGTTGTATTTATGGAATGTACCCTCGAGGATCTTGCTGGAAAGACTCATGGATTTGTAGGAGCAGATTTAAGTTCTTTGGCTAAAGAAGCCGCGATGAATGTTCTTAGAAAGAAGGTATTGCCTGAAATAAAGATAGATGATGAAAAGGTAGTATCTAAGGAGATACTTGATAAAATTATAATTAAGGCAGAGGATTTCGATGAAGCTTTGAAGGTTGTAAGACCTTCTGCTATGAGAGAAGTTTTAGTTGAAACTCCCAATGTGAATTGGGATGATGTTGGGGGACTTGATAAAACTAAGTCTGAGTTGAAGGAAGCTATTGAATGGCCAATAAAAAGTCCTGAAAGTTTTAAGAGATTAGGAATTAGAGCACCAAGAGGAATTTTACTTTATGGGCCACCAGGAACTGGAAAAACATTACTTGCTAAGGCAGTTGCTAAAGAGAGTGAGGCTAATTTTATTCAAGTTAAAGGACCAAGTTTATTGAGCATGTGGGTTGGAAAATCTGAAGAGGGAGTCAGGAAGATATTTGAGAGAGCAAGGCAGGTTTCTCCTTGTGTTGTATTTTTTGATGAGATTGATGCTTTAGCAGGAAGAAGAGGATATGATAATGGTGCTAAAGTAACAGAGAGAGTTCTTAATCAGCTTTTGGCTGAGATGGACGGACTTGAGGACTTGAAAGATGTTACAGTAATCGGGGCAACAAATAGACCTGATATGATTGATCCTGCATTGCTTAGACCAGGAAGATTTGATAGAGTTATTTTGGTGGATGTTCCAGATGAAGAAGGAAGAATTAGTATTTTGAAAGTGCATACTAAGAATACTCCTCTTGCAAATAATGTTGATGTGAATGAGCTTGCAAAATCAACTGAAGGATTTGTAGGTGCAGACATTGAAGCTCTTGTTAGAGAAGCAGCGATGAATGCCTTAAGAGTTGATATGGACACAAAGGTAGTTTCGAAGAATGATTTTGATATGGCATTTAACAAGGTTAAGCCTTCTGTTTCTGTTGATACGGCTAAGAGATATAAGAAGATTGAAGAGTATTATATTAAGCAGGCAAAGGCTGGCGTTGAGGTTGGACCTGTTTATACTGGATAGGTTTATGTTAGGTGTAATGGAAAAGCATTTTTTGAAAGTTGAATAATCTACTCTTTATTTTTATGTTTTCTTTTCGATAATTGTTGAAGTAAGGATTGAAGTGATTTCAAGGTAAGCTGTATTTGAAATATCAATTAATAAGAACTTTAATCAATTAGACTGAAAATTTCACTTTTTTGGATTTAATGATATCTAATATTTAATACGAATATAAATACAATTTAAGATGAGAAACACATAGTTTTATAAAGTATTACGTTTAATAATACATTTATTGATAAGAATATTTTGATAAAATTCGTTAAATTTCTTGTTAGATTTTATCTATATAATTTAATTATTACCTTTAAATAGTAAAATCAACGTAAATATAGAATAATTTAAGCAAACAAAAGGTTTAAATATGAGGTTTCATAACAAAAATTATGGCACAAGATGAAAAACAAGATTTGAAGACTTTTGCAGAGGAAACTTTGCTCAAAAGTAATGAAGAGGTTTCAAGCGATAAAGAGATTATTGAAAAATTAAAAGGTATAGTTATAATAATTAAGGAAACTAGTAAAGTTGAGGTTAAGAGCGAAGATACTCGTCCCTTGATCAGAATACCTTTATATTTGATAGGGAAGTTCGTGGGATTCAAAATTTTAGGTATATTTGATAATTCATCAGCATCATTAAATGAATTATCTGAAAATCTTAACTTGCCTGTAAAAGCCTTATCTCGGCCAATTGGAATTTTGCTTGGGGATAATATTGAAAGAACAAATAATGAAGGATATAGAATAAGAGCCTACAAGATTCTTGATTTCTTGAATAGTTTAGATATCAAAGGTAACGAATCAAATGGTCAAATTCCCAATGTGGGAATTAGAAAGAAATCCTCTAGAAAAGAAAAACCTACAACGAATAACAAATTTTTACTAAATAAAGATGGATTAATCGATTTATCAAAATTTCTAGAAATTTCTGAATCAGATCTTAGAAAGATAATATTTTTTAGAG
>JBBTAF010000036.1:0-4812 GCA_038044305.1 Nanobdellota archaeon | reverse complement strand
ATAGAAAATAAACCTTTCGATTATAAGAATTCTCATAGGTGTTCAACTTAATCCTTCTGGAGATTTCACCCGATGGTCTTGTCATAGGGTATAACGATTAATAAAAATATACATTTGTCTTTAGTTAAAATTGACATCAAATAGTAGTTGCTCAAAAAAAGTTAATGTTGTATAGGATTCTAACGTCTCAAGAAAGACTTGGTCTAACCATAACACTATTCGGCGCACCTAGCGCCTCCGGCGCTACCCTGACCAAACGACCATCGTCAACGTCGAGATTGCCCCCGCCAAAAAGCCGAGACCCGTACCCAAGCCTGCCGACAAAGGACGCCCTTAAAGTTGGAACCTTTTCTGCTGAAGCAAGATAAACTCCCATTGCAGTATCATATTTGAATCTCTGTTTCATTTCAGCAAACATTCTAGCAGAATATTCATTCAATAGAGCAGGATTTCTTGACAAAGCAAGCCACATAGGATGATCTTTTACTTCCTTAAGAGTTAAATCTCTTTCAGTAATACCCTCAAGTTCGTTTCTTGTAAAGTCAAATCCACCCAAAGTTTCATAGACTCCATCAGCCAAAATCAAAGCACCATTTTTAAGTTTACTTGAAGCAGTCATTTCTCTCAAGAGCTTTGCATCAAGAACAATCTTAACTCCTCCATCTGGATGATATGCAATAGCATCTCCGCAATCAAAATAATTATCTCTCCATTCTATATTTCCAGAATTAAGTCTTCTTTCCATCAAACCTGCAACTGACAAAGGAACTCTTTTGTCTGCAATTAAAGCAGGCATCTGATCTACATTTCTTCCATAGAACTCTTTGTAAGGAAGTACTGCGTCATTTAAGTCTAATACCATGTTTTCTACTAGAACAAGAGATTTATAAATCTTTCTATTATGTTACCACTTAATAGTTAACTGATTAATACTTCGCACTTTCTTTCTGAATCCACTCTTTGAATCTAGGTAAAACATACTGACTCAAAGGTAAACCATATTCTTCTCTAGTCTTTTACAAGATAAGTCATACATAATCTTTTAACCTATAGCCTATACAAAATAGTATGCCTCTTCAACTTTCAATCCAACCAAGAGAATACCAATCAAAAATAATAGAAACCTGCAAAAATTATAATACTTTAGTAGTTCTTCCAACAGGATTAGGAAAAACATTAATTGCATTATATCTTGCGATAAATAGAAAATATCAATTTCCTTTCTCAAAAATCCTTTTTCTTGCTCCAACGAGACCTCTAATAGAACAACACTTCCAGTATTTTCAAAAAAATCTCCCTGAGTTGTTTGCAGACCTTCAGTTATTTACAGGTTCAGTTCCAGCTCAAGAAAGAAAGAAAATCTTCCAGACTTCAGAAATAATATTCTCAACGCCTCAATGCATTGCAAACGATGTTGCCCATGGATTATACGCTCTCAAAGAGATTTCTCTTCTAATAATAGATGAAGCACATAGATGTCTAAAAAATTATGATTATACTAAAGTCGTTTCAACATATAAAAGTCAATCAGAAAACCCAAGAATATTAGGCCTAACTGCGAGTCCTGGTTCAGATCCTGATAAAGTCAGACAAATCTGCAAACATCTAGACATAGAAGAGATTGAAGTAAGAAACAGAGAATCAGAAGATGTAAAACCCTATTTGAAAGAAAGAGAACACTCAAAAATAGAAGTCCCATTTCCAATTGAGTTTCAAGAACTTAAAATTCTTTTAAAACGAATATTTGATTCAAAAATTGAGAAACTAAAAGCCATGAATTTATTATTTGGCCCAGCAAATAAAATAACTCTTTTGAAGCTACAGTCGCAGTTAGCTACGAAAGTATCACCTGGAAATTGGCAACCTATGATTGGAATGTCTCTAACAGCACAAGCAATTAAAATTTCTCACGCAATAGAATTACTAGAAACTCAAACCCTTACAGGCTTAAAAGATTACTTATTTTCTTTAAAAAAACAAGCAGATGAAAAAAAAAGTAAAGGAGTTCAAACATTAGTTAATTCTCCAGACTTTCAAGCAGTTTTACTTTCACTTCAACACCTTTTATCAAAAGGAGTAGAACATCCAAAAATAGAAGAAATTGCAGTAATTTCAGAAAATGAGTTTAAAACAAATCCAAAAGCGAAAATAATTATATTTACTCAATTCAGAGAAACTGCATCAAGAATTGCTCTTAGACTGTCTCAAATTTCTGAAGCTAGACCTTCTATTTTTGTAGGTCAAACTAAAAAGAATAATATTGGGATGAATCAAAAAGAGCAAAAAAGTATAATTGAAAAATTCAAAATAAATGAAATAAATGTTCTTATTGCTACATCTATAGGAGAAGAAGGATTGGATATTCCTGAAGTTAGTGCAGTTATATTCTATGAGCCGATTCCAAGTGCAATTAGAAAAATACAAAGGTCTGGAAGAACTGCAAGATTATCTCCTGGAAAAATAATAATGCTAATAACGAAAGACACTAGAGATGTTACGCATCATTTCGTTTCTTCAGCAAGAGAAAAGAAAATGTATAAAATAATCGAACAAATTAAGAAGGAACTAGAAGAAAAAAAGAAAACTCCAACATTGAATAAATTTATTTAAACTAATCAAAACATTTAAATATGTGATAACACATAATTAAGTATGACAAACATGACATTATCTATTCCCGAAGAACTCATGAGTAGAATGAGAAGATTTAGTGAAATTAAATGGAGTGAAGTTGTAAGAAAAGCAATCGAAGAAAGAGTAAATGACTTAGAAGTCATGAATAAAATTGCCTCAAAAAGTAAATTGACGAAAAGAGATGTAGAAGAAATAGGAAAAAAAATAAAAAGAGGAATGTCCAAGAGATTTGATGAATACTCTAGCAATAGATAGTAATATTCTTATTTCGGCAATAATAAAAGAAGGAAAAATTAGAGAGATTATAACCAATTTTAAGTTAAACCTGATATTACCAGAATTCGGACTAAATGAAATATATAATCATAAAGATGAATTAATGAAAAAATCAAGTTTGGATAATTATGAATTCGATGTTCTGATCCTAAGATTGATGAAATATATTCGTCTCATACCTAACGAACTCCTCATTCAGTATAAAAACAAAGCTGAAGAAATAATGAAAGATATAGATTTAGATGATAAAATATTTATTGCAGTAGCTCTAGCATTTAATTGCCCAATTTGGTCAGACGATAAGCATTTTAAAAAACAAACAGAAGTTCAAACTTATAACACTGAAGAAATTATACAATTACTAAAATGACCTTCCACAACATCTTCTCAAATAAACCCTTAGAAAATCAAAAACCTAAAATCCTAATAGACAATAGAGAGAAAAATTCTCTTGTTCCTTCAGAGATATCCAAACTTGGATTTTCGATAGAATTCACCCAGCTAAAAGTAGGAGATTACATAGTCAGTAATATCCCCATAGAAAGAAAAACAATTTCTGATTTAAAATCCTCCATAATAAACAAACGCATTTTTGATCAACTAAGAAATCTAGAGATTAACAAAGGTATCCTAATAATTGAAGGAATTCAAGATGAAAATATCTATTCAGGAATAATACATGAAAATGCTCTACGAGGATTTTTCTTGTCATTAGCCATCAAAAACAAAGTTCCATTTTTATTCTCTCAAAATGCAAAGGATACTGCAAAATATCTTTCAATATTATCAAAAAGAAGTTCCGATTCATCTATTTCTTTAAGACAATCAAGAGTTTTTCCTTCTAAAGAAGAGCAAATCCAATTTATTTTGGAAGGATTTCCAAATATAGGTCCAGTAAAATCAAAAGAACTAATAAATAGATTCAAATCTATAAGAAATATAATAAATGCCGAAGAAAAAGATTTAGAATCTGTTTTAGGTAAAGGAGCAAAAGAGTTTATGCAACTAATAATTTGATTAAACTTCCTGAATTAAAGGTAGGATTTAAATCATACAAATAAATCCCTTTTCCAATTAATCTCTTAAACTCTTTAGGAGTAGGTAATCCTATAATAAATCGTAAGTCTTTCCAATGAGAAGAATTTATTCTACTCATTTTATCAGCCAATTGCAAAAGTACTTGCCTTCTTTCATCTTCCCAGTTATTAGAAGAGTCATACAAATACACTTCAGATGGAGAAGAATATACCTCTGGTTGCCTTCTAGACATCTCTCTAAGTTCAAGTAGGCGAGAAGACAAGTCACTAGTTAAATCTTCTACATTTAGTTGCTCCATTAAAATAATAGTCCTACTTTCAAGCTTAAAAATAAAGAGATACTACAAAATATATATTAGAAACCGAAAATCTTATAATCTCTTCCTTCCCTTTTTATATGTATTTTCTGTCAAGTTCATTGACATAAACATCTATATTCTATCCTAAAAATCTCTGATTTTGAAGTCTCGAAAATGCCTTTGCTTTCTCTAAGCTTAACACACAAAAAAAATTTTCTCAGTCTAACATGTTTAAATCCAAAAGTATTAAAACAAAGAACAATGATAAAGTCTATGAAAAAGAAGAGGATTGCTTACTTCCTATCAGTTATTAGTTTATTCTTTATAATATCAATTGCAGCCTATTCAACAGTACCTAGCCCAGGTCATGGAGGGGAAGAAGTTATTATCTCGCTTTCAAATAATCCCATAGCTCTTCAAGATGCAATTACAAATAATATGCTCATAGGATATAATCTAATAGGAGGACCAACTCCAAATAGTCCAAATCCAGGGCATTCAAGCTTAAAAATAATAATTTCTATTTCAGGTGCGAAGACCAGCCAAAACAACCAAAAGAAAAAAGA
>JBBTAF010000035.1:0-21786 GCA_038044305.1 Nanobdellota archaeon | reverse complement strand
ATTATGTCAAGGAACTTGACAGAAAACCACATCCGTCAGAAACTTAGAGTTTCTGAACGCCTTGAAAACTGAAAGTTTTCTCAGTTTTAAGGTGTGGTCGTTCCTTGAGCACAGAAAATCTTCAGATTTCTCTGTGCCCGAAAACCAGAGGTTTTCTTGGCATCCAAAGCACGAGCGCCTGTTCAAACCACGGCTCATCAAGAACGAAGTTCTTGAGTGCCATCAAGGACATAAAGTCCTTGAGGTTTAAGCCGTGGTGGCGCATCGTGCTTTTGATTAATAAAAATGCGCGATACGGGAATCGAACCCGTGCTTATTGGTCATTTCGTATCTTTCGACACATGGAAACCAATCATACTGCCATTATATTAATCGCGCTTGATAATTTAACTATCAAGATGAGGGTTTTAAAGATTACTATTTACTCAATTTTTCTCAAAAGACAATCTTTAAAATCTCTCAGTTTCTTTGACTCTCAGAACTTTTTTCATAAAAAGTTGCACGCGGGGATGCCAGAGTGGTCAAATGGGTGACGTTAAGGCCGTCATAGCTTAGTGCTTTCCTAGGTTCGAATCCTAGTCCCCGCATCATCCCTTTATGGCATAATCATGCGAGGTGGACTAAAGTGCCATAAAGTCTATTTTCTTGGTAATCTTAAACCGATATAAGTTATTTCTATAGCTTTATTGGCAATTAGTTATATATTGTTATCAATTAAATTATATTTTGAAAACAGGTAAATCAAACTTCTAATGCTATTTTGTTATACCAAACATTAATTAGAATATTTGTTAATTTGTTGTTGAATCAAATACTCATTATAAGAACCAAAATTTTGACTGCCCCTCATTCTACTTTGAAAAGTAGGTCTATAAGTATTATAATTGAAATATAGTCCTCCAGGAAAACAATCAACTTCATCCAGGCATTCATGTAATTCTTCATAATCTCCTTTGCAAACTAAATCCATATTAAACATTTCTTGTCTATAAACATCTCCCACTTTAACTACACTTGTAAAACCTTCTCCTGGATTAAAAGGATTTATGGAAATTCTATTTAAGGTAATATTACAACTTTCCTCTGTACCGTAATCGCAATATTCATTACCCATACTATTAAATTCTAACATAACGCTTGTTGGGTCGGAAGGATCTTTATCCCAAATCATATATGTTTTATAAAAGAGATATTTGTCTATACAATCTACAATACTATCATCTCCACATCCCTTTCCTATCCCTTCTTTCCAAGGAGAATTCATCCTACACTCTGAGACAGATATAAAGTTATCTTCATCTAAAACTGGATCGTAAAACATATTTCCCGTTCTGTTCATACTATCATGATAGTATCGCATAGGGTCGTTTGTTCTACCGCTCGCGTACTCATCATAGAGATTTCCGATCAAATGTCCTGTTTCATGAAGAGCAACTACCGGTCCTTCTCCTCCAATCAAGACTGTAAAACTATTTGGTCCAAATCCAGAACTTGAACGTCCCTGTTCGTTTTTATAAACATAACCATACCAATTTGGAAGTAAACATTCTTGCATCGCCAATTGAATAAGTCCATTGTCAAAACCATCATTTTCCATAATAGTTGTATTGACGAACCAAAAATTAAATTTATTTTTATTTGATTTAAATGGCTCGATTGAGAACAGACCTTCTTTTATTCCTGCCAAATCTATAAAAGATTCTGCTTTTATCTTTAACGCAGTTAAATCATAATCAATTCCTAAAAATATTAAATTTAATCTTCTTAAAGACAAATTATTCAATCCATCTATAAGTTCAGTACATTGAAAGTTTGAACAAGTTTTGTTAATACATAAATTGCTTTGGCACTCTAAATGGTAATTACACAATGAACCAACAGGTAATGATCCTCCGCACATATAATTTTTACAATTATTCCAGATACATTCATAATTCTCATTACATGGTCCTCCGCCACCTACTTGATGAACAAACTTATAATTCTTACTTGAACAATAAGTTCCATTCATTCTATATCCTAATGTAAAACAATTACCCTCAGAAATACAACCATTACACGCTTTGCAAGCTCCATCCTCACATCTATTCGGGCAATAATATCCATCATAAATGGTAGGATAAACACTTCCACAGTAATTTTCTACAACACGATTACCCACGCAATAATCTGAAAAATTATACAGTGAGCCGTTTGAAAGAATTCCATAAACATATCCCTTAGCAGTATAATTAAAACCATTATCTGAATCTTTACAACTTGAAATAATACATCTCCCATCGCTACATTTATCAGGACATGGAATAACATAATTTCTAACTCCATCATCACCACAATACCCTTCAGCAATTGCTGTACAATCTTTGCCATTGCAAATGCCTCCATTTGAAGCAACACAAGTATCATTGAAGTATTTTCCAATTCCTTTTATTCTTCCATCAGTAAATCCCTTCACATAAATACTCTGACCTCCATCTGAATCATTACAATAAACTTTAGTATACCCAGAAGAATACGGACTAAAGGACGTCTTCTTAGCTAAAGGGATAGAGAATATTCCAGACACTGTCAAAAGGATAATAATCAAGAGAGCAATAGAAACAATAACAATTACCCGAACTCTTTTTGGCAATCTTTTTTTCATAGGACATTCAAGGATGCGAGGATTATAAAGATTTAGTTTTGATGAATCCAAAAAACAAGAAAAACAATTAACTACTTTTTCCTATAACCAAACTTCTTATCATAATCTGGATGATCAATTATATCCAATACAAAAGCAACTATTTCAATCTCCTCATTATTTGTTAGCATATAGAGCATTCTCCAAAATGATGGAAGCTCGACTCTAAAAAGATTCTTTGCGCCATACTTAATTTTGTATTCTTCGGGAATTAGGTCTTTCGCAATAGGATTTCCATAATGCACATTTGATTTTATTAATTCAATTTTCTGATTTATTGATTTTAGAATCATTTTGTCAGTCTTAGAATTTTCCGCATTCTTATTCAGAGTAGTGTAAACTTCTTTAGCTTCTGGAGAAAGAACTACCCTAACAATTTTCATAACTCAAGACCCTCTTCAATTGCTTTCTTTAGATTAAGATTAGTATTATGAATCCAAGTTATGCCTTTAAGAGAAACTGCAATTTTATTGCTTTTTTCTAAGTATCTTAAAATAAGCATTAAGGTATTGTGATTGACTTGTCTAGGCAGTTTTCTTTTTAGTTCAGAAACCGTAACTACACTTTCATTCATATTTGCCAATACTGTTTCTACCATAACTACAGTATTAAGTGTTGGCCAGTGTAATGGTTTTTCTTCTTGAATCATATTTGTAACTTATTGTTATTTACTTATAACTATTAGATATATCTTTATATATAAACCTTTCTGTTTAGGTACAGAGCCAGCTCACAGGTAGAAACCCATCCACTCCATCCTATGACACACCAATGCATTTTTAGTCGACTTTCAAAACTCAAAAAATTTCTCGTCCACAAGATTTATATAGTTATATAAGTCTATACAACCATGGAATTAAAGGAAATACTGCACTATCCTAGATTAGATAGTGTGCTGATGGTAGAAAAAGTAATTTATGACACTAGTGGAACATATACTAAAAAGCAACTCTGGGAAAGACTTCCAAAAAAGATGATGTACCAAACATTCTCAGTAATTATAGATTATCTTCTATATGCGGGAAGAATTGCAGTAGATAGTGAAGGAAAAATCGCTTGGATCTGGAATCCAAAGCTAGTTGAACATTATCTAAAAAAGAAGCATCTTGCTTGGAAGGGGTAAAATGAAATCTGAGATTATATTTGGGGATGAGAAGCTAAAAGTAGAATTTGAGAAATTAAAAGATACAAAAGAAACTAAACTATATACCTAGCTTATCAAAGCTTTCAAAAATCTGCAGGAAGATGCCTTCTGCGGAATTCAAATACCTAAAAACTTAATTCCAAAAGAGTATTTTCAAAAGTATGGTAATATTACTAACCTCTGGAAATATAATCTTCCTGATGCTTGGAGATTAATTTATACAGTTAAGAATAATAATATAAATTTGCTATCTATTATCCTAGAGTGGATGGATCATAAAAACTACGAAAGAAGATTTGGTTACTAATTCCACATCACATCTCCATGCACTCACCAATGCATTTTTAGTCCCCGCATTATTCTTTTTAATAACCTAAATACTTTTAAACATCATTCCAACTAAAATAAAATGAATACTGAAAAAATTAGAACTCTCAATACACCTACAATCTTATCTCTAATAGGATTTACTGCTTTAACATTATATATAACAAATTCTCCTTTAAGAAGAGATGAAACTTCTCCAGCACAGCCACGCTACTTATCTTTCTGTCAGAGAGATGCAGGGAACCCTATTCCAGAAAGAGAGCCTATACCCTACAGAGAAGAATTTGCAGTTCTCTCAATAAGAGACGAATTAGAAGAGTTTGTCTATAGAGTACAACAAACAAACTATACTCCTCCTTCCGACAAAGTCGTTCCAAAAGAAAGTGATTTTTTCCCATTATTAGAAGCTAATATTATGTCAATACGTCGTGTATCCTTGAGAACAGATTCCAAAAGAATAAGACTTAGAGCAATAAGACCGATTTATTAAAAAAAGACAATTTAATCTAAATGCATAATTTTAAAACAATTGTGCTATTTTAACAAATAAGCTCCTGTAGCTCAGCCCGGATAGAGTGCGACCCTCCTAAGGTCGAAGTCCCAGGTTCAAATCCTGGCAGGAGCGTTCAAACATTTTTAGTTAAAACTCAACAACCCTCAAAATCGGAACTTTTAAAAACCACTTTTGAGCAGTATAAACATGATAATTCCAGTTAGATGTTTTGCATGTGGAAAACCAATAGGTCAGCTTTGGGAAGAATTCAAAAAAAGAACGGATGCAAAAGAAGATGCAGGAAAAGTTCTCGATGAACTAGGTTTGGAAAGATATTGTTGCAGAGCAGCCCTATTAGGTCATGCAGATATGCTTCCAGAAATTACTAAGTTCAAGAAAGCTTAATTTTGCTTTCTTGAGCCATGAGAATTTCACAAAATTCTCAATGTTCAAAAAGACCTAATATTTATTACACAAATCTTTTTATATTACTTTAGAGATATTTTTCTATGGGATTACCATTGCTATACGCAACTGTTTGTTATTTAAGAAGAAGAGACAAAACATTATTTATAGACTATAGAGATTTTCCTCATCCATTACATCAAGGCAAATTCGCTCCTCCTGGTGGAAAAATAAAACTTCCTGAATCCTCAGAGCAGGCAGTCAGAAGAGAGATAAAAGAGGAAACAGGAATAAACCTTAATACTGTTAGGTATAAGGGAGAAGTTCTTTTCTTAAACGAAGGCAGAGAGTTCAATGAAAAACCTGCAAAATACAATTTTTTAGTTTATTTTTTCGAGTCAGACGATTTTGATGATTCTCAAGCTAGAGCCACAGAAGGTAAATTAGCATGGATAAATAATACAGAGATTAGAGCATACCCTATGCATAAAACAGATATAGGGCTATTGGATTTATTTCTATCTAACAAATTTATTAAAGCAGAAGTAATAAATGGATTAGAAGTAAGAGTTATTGAAAAATCTTAATCCTGTTGACAAATCCACACTTTTCACATTCTATTCTTTTATTTCCTTTAGAAACTCTTATTTTTCCCCTAAGTTGAGAAAGACATTTTTTACAAAATTGTTTTCTTAAAACTCCAAGTCTAATCTTATAATTCATAGCCAACTTTTTTATTTTCATAACTTCTTCAGATTTAAACTCTTTTTTATTAAATAACTCACTAATTTTCTTTTTGGCATCCTCTTTAGAAATCTTCTTATTCATAATCATTCAAAAAGCTTATTATATTTAAATACTGTCAAAAAAAAGAAAAAACGAAGACAGCATTGGAGCTTCGCCTCTTGTGGGAGACTAACACACCCAACGTAACCGTCTTAGCTTCCGAGTTCGGAATGAGATCGGGCGTTACCCAGTTACTATGGCCGTCTTCAAAAACTTCTAAAGAACAAGGTATAAAAAGCTTTCCATACAATACTTTTTTATGCGGGGGTTCCGGAGTGGTCAAACGGGACAGCCTCAAGAGCTGTTGTGCTTAGTGCCTTCGGAGGTTCGAATCCTCCCTCCCGCATTTCATATCTTACAGATATAAAAGAGGAAAGTAAGCAGGATTCTCACCTTACGAACTCTTACGAGTTGTAAGCACTCACAGAAAACTTTGTTTTCCGTGGTGACATTCAAAACGCAGGGTTTTGAAGTTTTCGAATCCTCCCACATTTTCTATTAAAATTAGTTCATAATCTAAATTAAATCAAAGAAACATTTAAATACAAATAAGATTAATCTTATTTATGCAAATAGACACGACAAGAATGAGTTCAAGAGGACAAGTTGTTATTCCTCTTGACATGAGAAAAAATATCAATGAAGGAGATAAGCTAATTGTAATTAGAAGGAATGACGAAATAATCTTAAGAAAAAGTATTCCAGAGTCAGCAATTTGGTCGGAAAAATCTTTAGCCAAAACTTGGTTAAACAAAGAGGAAGACGAAATATGGAAGGACTTGTAAAAGGAGATATTATAGTATTAGAATTTCCATTTTCAAATTTAACAGAATATAAACGAAGACCCTCCTTAGTCATCAAATCACCTAAAGGAGAAGACTTAATAGTTTGTCAAATTACTGGAAAATCTTATGAAAAACTTGTTGAAATTTCTCTTAAAAAAGAAGACTTTTGTCAAGGTAGTTTAAAATTTGAAAGCTTTTTAAGAATAGACAAAATCTTTTCTATAGAAAAATCTCTTATCAAGTATAAAGTAGGATCGTTAAAAAAAGAAAAATTCAATGAAATTATCGAAGCAGTTTGTCATTACTTAAGAAATTAAAACTGAGAAAATGCTTTTTTCGTAACCTCTGCGACTTTAGTCCAGAGTTCTTGACATCAAAAAAGAATAAATCAACCTAAGTTAACTTATAATTCCCTTTAATTCCTTTATCAAAATAAACGACAAATCCCTTTCCCTTCACAACATCTGCTTGTACAATCTTTCTGTCGATATCAGTTCCCCTCATTTTTACAATTTCTATCGCTCTTCCTCTCTTTCCATTCTCATAATATACATTATAAATAGAAATGATTCCATCAGAAAGAAAAGAAACAGCTTCTCCCTGTTCAATAAAAGTATTACCTATGTGTGTAGGATTTCCAACTTCTCTTATGAGCAAAGAAGTCATCTCATGAGACTCAAGATATCTAAATAATTGTTCCATATAAATTCTGAATCTAGACTCTTCACCTGAAAAAGCTGAAGCGATACTTGACAGAGAATCAATAAGAACAAGATCAGGAGTAAATCCAGTTGGTATCAATACTGGTTGAACATCAATCAACAGCTCTTTCTTTGCTTCAGAAAGTAATGCCTCAACACTTCTTGCAATATCTAATGCATTAAATCTTTTTATCATTAATAATCCTTTCTTTTCATACTCACTAGTGTCCCATCCAAAATTCTTAAGGTGTCTCCTAAGTCTAAATTCTGGTTCCTCAAAACTCATATACAAAACTTTCTTTCCAGCTTTGCAGGCATTCATAGCCACAGTTAAACAAAATATAGTTTTACCACTTCCAGGACCTCCCTCAACAAGATTTGCAGTACCAACAGGAATTCCAGTATCAATTAACGCATCAAATCCAGGAACACCAGTCTTAAAGTACTCCTCCTTCTTAATTTGCTCTTTTTTGCTACTCACAATGAATTAACTTATCACTAGTTTATAAATGTTTTTCAGTGTAAAAACTCAATTAACAAAATTTATAATCCCATTAATCATCTAATTAAAATGGATTCATGGAGAGCATTAGAAGAAATAGCTAAACTTGAACAACGCACTGCTCTTCGACATGGAAACTTTTTGACCTTGTTTAACACTCCATCAGTAAAATCTCTAAACAAAAAAGAAAAAGAGGCATTTTTTCAGCATTTAAGAAGAAAAAAAAGAGCGAACAAAATAGTTTTGTCTATTTCAATACTTTCGCTTTTAGGAATTTTACTCATCAAATCAAAATTAACGGGAAATGTAATATTGAACGAAGGAGGAAGTACGTCAATAGCTTCATTACTGTTAGTAGTATTTTTGTTTATGATTATTATAATGTTTGGACTAAAATTACGTGAAAGACATATCAAAAATAGATTTAAGAGTCACATATCTCTATTAGAAAGATAAATAATTTAATCTTTTTTAGTAGATGAATTTTCTTTCTTCTTTTTTCTATCAGTTGATTTAACTCTAGCAAGCTCTTCTAAACATAGAGGAATCTGTCTTTCTATATCTCTTATCAACTCTGCAAACTTTTTAGTCTTAATATTATACTCTCCCTCTGAAAAAAGTCCTTTTTCAAAGTAATTTTTCTGAACATCCTTTATCATACTTTGTACAACTTTTTTTTCATTTTCAAGCTTGGCTATCTTTCTTTCTATAAACATTCTTCTTAATTTTAGTTTGTAAACAACAATAAAAACAATAATCAACACGCCTATTATAATGAACAAGAAAATATTTTTAACAAAGAAATCTTTTAAACTATTGGAAAAACTCTTATAAAAAAAGTTCAGAGCAGTAGCACTTGATTGAACTTCAATCATCTTGCTTTCAACTTGCGGAGACAAAGAAATAACTTGTGTATATCTTTCGTCATTAAGTTCTTGCTTTGTTTTTGTTATTAAAGAGTCAACTTCAGAAGTATTTATGTTATACTTAGCAGTGTTCGCAAGAAAATTAGAGTATTCTTTTTCAAGAGAATAGGCCGCATCTTTCGCTTTATATGCTTCAATTTTTGTATTTTGAATTTCTAAGCAGTAAGTATTAATTTGGCTATAATCACTCTTTATCCCTCTTCTTTCTCTATCAATTTGTGCGTCTAATAATTCTTTTGTAACTTTCAAGGTATCATTTATCTTTTGTACATTGAATCCTTTATCAGTTAACTCCTGCATTATCATCTTAGACTCATTAAAACAATTAATAGCATTCATCTTCTCAGTATTATTTACAACATCCAAAGCACTCGCTTTTACTATAAAGCAAATAATAAAAAATACAAACAAAAGTGTAATCTTTTTCATGTTTTCACCTAGTAATTTACATCGTTTGACATTTAAATATGCTATCATTTTCTCTCTCTCTCAATTTTAGTTGTTCTTAATTCAAGATGTTTTATTTCATTTTGAAGTTCATTCAGTTTTTGTGTAATAGCTTTTTGATTGTCTCCATAATCTTTGTCCATGGACTCTACAAATTCGCTAAGATATGCATTAAACAATGTGCTTAACTTTCCGCCAAATAATTTAAGCTTCTTTTTAGCATTCTCAAGATTCTCCTTGTCAACTGTAATATTTACTCTTATTTTGTTGTTCATAATATTACACATTAATGTATACTTTAGTATATAAATCTTTTCAATACAATACATTTAAATACACTTAATTTTGACAATATCTATGCACGCAAAGAAATCAAATATTTCAATTACACATATTAAAAGAAAAGCAGTTAAGAAAACAAATCCTATTCTTTCAGCTACTATACTCGCAGCAAGAAAGCAGAAAAATTGGGTTAAAATCGCTCATAAACTTTCAGGATCGTCTAGAGCATTTTCTTCAATAAATCTAACTAAAATCGATTCTGAGACAAAAGCAGGAGACACAGTAATTATATTAGGAAAGGTTCTTTCTTCAGGTTCTTTGTCTAAGAAAATAAGAATTGTAGCGTTAAATATCTCCGTCTCAGCCAAAGAGAAAATAAAATCATCAAAGTCAGAATTTGTCACAATTTTAGAAGAAATAAACAAAAATCCAAAAGCGGAAGGAATTAGGGTAATAGAATGAAAATCGTAATCGATGCAACTGGAGGAGTTTTAGGAAGAATTACTAGTTATGCTGCAAAGCAAGCTCTTCTTGGAAAGGAAGTAATTATAGTAAACTGCGCAAATGTTTTAATTTCAGGCAATAAAGAAATGATCATAAGAAAGTATAAAGAAGCAATGTATAGAGGAGGATTCTCTTTGAATGGACCTTTCTTTATAAAAAGAAGTCCAGAAAGAATTGTAAAAAGAACAGTAAGAGGAATGCTCTCATACAAACAAGGAAGAGGAAAAGCAGCATTCGATAGAATAATGTGTTACGATGATGTTCCAGTAGAGTTTGCAAATGAAAAGAAGATTGTATTGAAAAGAGAAGTGAAGGTTTCAGCTATGACCTTGTCTAAGCTGATTAAGGTGGTATAAAATGAGTAAAAACGACATAATTTCAGGTAAAAGAAAAACCGCAGTATCTAAACTTAGATTTATTCCAGGAACTGGAAACATATTTTTCAATGGCCTTGCTTATTCAGCCCTTCCTTTGTTTCATAGATTAGCTCTCATTGAACCAATTAGAATATACGAGCACGAAATGAATGAAAAAGTAAAGTTCGACTTTTTGATAACTGCTATGGGCGGAGGAAAGGAATCTCAAATTCAGGCAGCGAGATTAGCTATTGCTAAATCTCTTGTAAAATCAACAGGCTCAGACACTCTAAGAAAAGCATACATAAAGTATGATAGAAATATTCTTGTTGCAGACTCAAGAAGAAAAGAAGCCAACAAGCCAGGAGATTCTTCTCCAAGAGCAAAGAGACAGAAGTCATACAGATAACTGTACTAAACATCACAATTTCTATTATAACAAATTGAATAAAATTACTTGTTACAAGTTATCAAAAGGATTTTGAACTTTCTTTATCTGATCAGATGAAATATGAGTATAAATTTGAGTAGTATTCAAAGAAGAGTGTCCAAGAATGTTCTGAATCATCCTGATGTCCGTTCCATTTTCCAATAAATGCGTAGCAAAACTATGCCTAAAAGTATGAGGAGTTACTTTTTTGCTGATTCCGGCTTTATCTCTTAATCCAGAGATAATTTTTTGTATGTTTCTTGTCGTTAAAGGTTTATTTTTAGAAAAAACATAAGTATTTTCTTTTCCATTCAGATAAGTTTTAATCTCCTGTACAAGAGATGAAGCTAAACTAAATATTCTATCCTTAGAACCCTTCCCTTTTCTGACCCACCCCGTATTTTCTTCAAAGTTTAAATCTCCAACTTTAAGATTAACGAGTTCAGATACTCTAAGCCCACCAGAATATAACAAACTTAACATAAGTCTAGACTTTTGATTATCAGCAGAATCAATCATCTTTTTTATTTCATCTTTACTTAAGACTTCAGGTAATTTTCTATCTTTTTTAGGCATTTTAACTTGAGAGAATTCTTTTCCAAGAACCTCAGTATAATAAAATTTTAAAGAAGCAGCAGCAAGCATTATAGTATTCTTTGATTTATCTTCAAAAAGGGTGGAAAGATAGTTCTTAGCATCATCCTGATTCAAGGTAGTTTCATCCTTATTAGCGTGTTTCAAAAACTTTTCAACAAAGAAACCATAATTTCTAACAGTTAAAGGCGAAAATCCTCTAATCTTTAATTCAGTTCTTAATTTATCAACACTACCCATTTTTCCTCTTTACATTAGCAATAAACCGAACTTTTATTTAAACCTTTGTATATCTCTTTTAATTATCCTTAGAGCACCACAATACTTTTAAATAAGCCCGTTTAAAATGACCCATGGTAGACATACAAAAGAAATTGAAGATGGCTCTTGTTTCTGGAGCAGCCCACGCTTTGAAATATAAAAGGGAAAATCCTCACAATGACGACGATGAAATCATTCAATCAATTACTAGAGAATCAAACGCAATTCTTACAAAATTAGATTCGGAAGAATAAAATCAATTTCTTTCTCCATAATAAATAAGAAACCTTTATAAGATATAATTATGCATTCTTACCATATCATGCGGGGGTGCCTGAGTGGTTAAAAGGGCAGGACTTAAGAAGTCATTTGTTCGTTAGAACAAACCAAAGTCAGGAAAACATTAGGTAATCCTGTGGCTTAGTGCCTACCGAGGTTCAAATCCTCGCTCCCGCATTATATTCTATATTCTTTCAGCGAGGATTTTTCAAATACTTGAGTGAATACTTCACGAAAGTTACCGAGAACTTGTTCTCGAGTACCTCGCTCCCGCATTATATTCTATATTCTTTCAGCGAGGATTTTTCAAATCCATAAATATCTCACTTCAAAGAATATTTTAACGAATTTGTTTTTTTGACACTTTTATCTTGAGTTTTATCATTTTTTCTAAGGAGCTTTCTGGCCACTAAAACAATTATTAATCCAAAAATAATCATAATAGCAATCAAATATGCAAAATTATATTCTGCAAATATCTTCTTAATATTAAGGTCTTTACTTTCATTTTTACTTTTATTAACGTCAGGAGGGCTATTTCCCTCAACATTAATCTTTTCATCTATTGCTTTGATGGTCAAATTAACACTATTGTTAAAAATTCCTTCGAGTTTTATGAAAAGATCATAATATTCTGGATTCGTAATATTTAATTTAGCACTTTCTCCAACTTTCATTCTCAAATTAATAGGATCACTTCGCACAGTTAAATTTGCATATTCTTCTTCTATAGAATTTATTGTAATACTGTGATTTTGAATTTCATAATCTGGTGAAAGTCGGACACCATCATTAGATATATTCAAAAATTTATCAGCAGGAAAACTAAACTCTATTTTATTTCCAGAAGATACAGTTCCGCTATATCCTGACAAAATCTGCTCTGAAGTTACTATTTGACTATTTGCTTCATTTGTATTTAAATTCCTTGAAACTCCGCCTCCCCCTCCTCCTGAAATAGCTCCACCAATTGACTGAGCAGGAGGAGAAGTAACTGTAAAAGTTCTTGTGCTGGAGTTTCCAATATTACCTGCCTGATCAGTGCAATTTATCTGCCATGAATAACTTCCAGATCCAACAGAATACTCAATAAGATTAGTTGAATTAACTATCTCTGTAGAATTATATCTTACAATTGCTCCATTTAATATTAACAAACAAGAACTTAAATTCAAATTATCACTTACATTGTAATAAAAAAGCTTATCTGCTGATGAAGAAATTTCATCAGATGGATAAGGTTCATTCAAACTAACATTTGGAGCAGTCATATCAATATTAAAGCTTATAATCGAAGAATTTCTATTGCCTGTGCTGTCATTACAATAAAATGTTATGTTATATTGGTTATCTTGTTGAAGAGTATAATTAATAAAACTAAATTCAGTATTACTCAAATTGGCATTCATAGTATAATTATCAATTCCATAATTAAGTGAGTAACTGCATATTCCCTCCTCATTCAAACTAACATTAAACCTTCCAAAGTTCTGCCAGGAGCGATTGATAGGGCTCAACACTGTAATCAAAGGAGCAGTCACATCATATTTCAAGCTATAATTAAAATCAGAAAATAGGTTAAATCCTAAAATATTTCCTCCCATGCAATTCCATAAATATTCTCCCTCATGACTGAAATTATAATTAAATAAACTTCCATTAGAAAGCCCACTGACATTAGAATAATTTGTATACTCAATCCCACTAGAATTAAATATCCAAAATGTAATATTTGTCAAATTCGAATATCCAGAGATATTGCAAACAAAACTTTTATTTATTGAGGTTTTAATGTTATTGTCAGGTGAAGTGAGATTAACTGAATTAAAAGATAATCTCCTCACAGTATTATAAACATCTATTCTAGAATAATTTAATCCAGACGAATCATAAATTCTTTTTCCCATATTACTTAAAATAGTTTCTATCTGTTTAGGATTTTTTTGTTGTGCAGTTAATGATAAATATTGTCTAACTAGTAAAATAGTACCAGCAACATGCGGAGTTGCCATGCTTGTTCCACTTCTAGTATTATAAAATCCATCCATTCCTGTCGAATTTATTGAACTTCCTGGAGCAAATAATTTCAGCAAAGCATTTCTATTAGTATAAGAAGCAATATTATCATACTTATCACTAGCAGCCACAGGAGTTACATTTTCCACACAGGCAGGTGCAGAAATCTGACTAGATTTTCCATTACCGTCATTATCAAGACCATTTCCACTAGCAATTACGACCGAAATATTATTATTTATTGCATCCCATATAAAAGGAGCTAAAGGATCGTCATTACAATATCCTGTAGAAAGTCCACTACCAAGACTCATGCTTATTACTGTGATATTAAATTTAGTAGCATTATTTACACACCAATCTATACTTGCAGCAATATCTGCATCATTACAACTTCCAGAACAGGCTTTCAAAGCAACTATCTTTGCATCGGGAGCTATACCTCTTATAGACCCATTTGCAGCCAATATACCAGCAACATGCGTTCCATGCCCATTGTCATCATATGGATAAGGATCATTATTTACAAAATCATATCCTCCAATTACCTTACAACTTGAATTTATGCTATTATTTCCATAACATCCACCAAGAGCAGAATGAGAGTAATTAACTCCTGTGTCTATAACGCAGACAGTTTGTCCGATACCCGTTAAATTAATCCCATTTTGCTTTAAACTCCACACAAGAGTAGCATTAATCAATGGAACAGAATCTTGTAGCAGTAGTTCTCTCTTTCCTTCCAAATAAACATGATTTACATCTGTCCTTTTTTCTAAAGTAATCAAGTCACTATAATTAATTTCTAAAAAAACACCTTTTCCAGAAGAATATTCGATTTTACTTTTTTCAAAACTCTGTTCAAGTCTATTATTACTCATTTTTATTTTATTACTAATAGGACTATCAACAAACTTAACAAAAATTTTAACTTTTTCTTCTTTACTTAACTTATCATAAACTTCTTTTGCAATTTTTCCATCGCTAGCTGTCGCAAGAGCAGTTGTAATAAGAAAAATAAGAATTAATAAAATAGTAGAAAAAGAAACAGCAATTCTCATCTTCATTTTTTAACCACCTCACATTTGTTCTTAACGCACTCACAACTAGCCTGCCCACAATCAAGCGTTCCAGGCAAGCATTCTGCAGTACAACTAATACCAAAACAAGCAGGAACATTCTTGATATAAACACAAGAGCTAGAATGACAACAAGAATCAGCTACACAATCACTATCTGCGTTACAGTAATTTATAGGTTTATCAGGTACCACAGGTTTTTGAATCAAGATAAAACCAACAAAAACTAAAACAATAAGTAAAACTATTCCTATCCAAATACATCCCTTTTTCATAATTATTCAATATAATTCTATTATTTAAGTCTTTTAGGTCGACTTTTCAGCTAAATAAACCTATATCTTCAACAACATACGTTATTTTAAATCCGATTCATACTAAAAATAATATGGAAAAGAGTAGCTCCCTTTGTATTTTGTTTTTACTTTTCTCTATTCTTATAATTACAGACTTATTTATTCTTTTTCAGAATATCTACGTCACAATCCATCTAAATGGATTTATCGTTTTGTTCTTTTTTGGTTTGTTTGGATTAATTTCTTTGTTAATCTTCATGATAAACAAGAACGTAATTAAGTTTCTTCTTTTATTTTGGAATTCTATTTTTGCTGCATTAATTGGTGCAAGTAGCTTTTTTGTCTTCTCAAAATCTTTAATTTTAGCGAAAGCTTTTGCAGGAATAATGTTAATTTATTCAGTTATAGTACTTATATTTATGAATCGAATCGCAAATTTAAAAAGACATACACTTACTGAATAAACTCTCTTTTAAAGTTATCAAAAATTTCTCTTTTTACTTCTTCAATATCAATTTTCTTCATCTTCGCAATCCATTCATAACTAACAATTATATTTTTAGGTTCATTATTTCTTTCTTTGTTTGGATGTAAAAACGGAGAATCGGTTTCGCAAAATATCTGATTTAAAGGAGCATCTTTTGCTCTTTCTTGAAATTGTTGGCTATTATTTACATTTGTAGGAATAGTTAGAAACCACTTGTTTTTCAAAACTCTCTCAACTAGACTTTTTTTACCACAAAAACAGTGCATTATTACCCTTTCGGCGTTCAAATTCTCAAGTATCTCTATGCATTCTAACTCAGCACCTCTGGAATGAACAATAATAGGCTTATTCAATTTCATACTTAATTCAACAAACTTTTCAAATATCTTTTTCTGTCTTTCATGATTCTTTGTATCTTCTTTAAAGTCAATGCCTACTTCACCAATAGCAATAATGCTTTCCTCATTCTTTTCAATAAACTTTAATTCTGATTCTATATCTTCATCACTCATCGCAAGAGCATCAATTGGATAAATTCCTAAGCAAGCTTTGATTTCTTTATACTTTTTAGCCATATTAAGAGTAAGTCTATTAGTCTCTCTATTAACACCAGCACTAACTATAATCCCAACTCCCTCTTTTCTCGCATTCTTCACTATGTTTTCAATACTTTGCCCTTTGCAGTGATCAAGATGACAATGTATATCAATAAAGCACTCGTTAACCATAAAAATTATAAGGTATAATATACTCCCAACCAGCCCTCCATTCTTTCTTCTTTCTCCAATCTTCTTCAAACGCTTGTTTCCAACTTTTATTTTTCAAAATAACATCAAGTGCAAGTTGGGGAGCTTTATGAGCAACAATGGCTATTTCTCCTCCATCATAGTTATTTTTTAAAAACTTAAGAAAATCAATAATTCTTATTTTTACATCTTCATAGCTTTCTCCCTTTGGAAATCGCTCACTAATACACTTCTCTTGCATAGGTTCAACTATACTAGAAGATTTTCCATTAAAATCACCATAATTACACTCCCTCAGTCTTTTATCTTTGATTATTGGACATTTTCCTTTAAAACTGATTTCTGCAGAATCTACTGCTCTTTTCAAGTCCGAGCAAAATACAATATCGAATTTTTTATTGCCTATTTGATCCGGCAACTTTTTTGATTGTTCAATGCCCAAATTTGATAGTTCAACATTCTTCCATCCAGAAGAAACTTCTTTTTCATTATCAGTAGTAGTTCCATGAACAAAATAAACAATCTTAATACTCATATAAAACAAAAAATAAAATATCTTATAAACTTAACTAAACCTACACACCTTAAATCTAATTACTTAACCTTACTAAAATCTTTCCAAGCCAATTCAAACATCTGCTCAAGAGCCTTAGCAAAATACTCAGTTGACAACCAAATAGCTACATCATAATTTGGATGCACAGTCTTATCATCCAAAAGCATAAACATTACCTGATTAGAATCAACAATTGCAAATCTTGCACTTAATCCGCTAACATTTCTGACCTCAGCAACTTTCGAAATTTCCTTTGCAATTTTACTATTTTCAGAATTAACAGGTGCAGCAATTCTTACAACAACTCCTCTTCTTTTAGCTCTATCCAACGCAGGCATCAAAGCTTCAAGCTTTCTATTCAAACCTTCAGCAGTTGTAACTATTGTAACAGACTTTTCTGCGGATCGTATCATCATATCCAAATGATTATACATATTCTGCCTCCCTCTAAGACTTCCAGATAAATCACTAGGTTCAACATACTTTATTCCATTAGTAAACAAAGAATTCAATTCATCAAGAACCTCATCTCCTCTTAACTTTTCTAATCTCTTGCTTCTTTCTTGTGCATCAACCACCAAATTTCTTTTAACTCTTTCAACAACCTCTTCAGGCTTCAATGCAACAAACTTGATAGGCTTGCCGACTTTCATAACAATAAACCCTTTCTTTTCCAATGACTCTAAAATATCGTATGTCCTAGACCTTGGAACATCAGAAATATTACTCAACTCACCAGCAGTTGAAGTTCCCCTTGAAAGAAGAGCAGTCCAGACCTTAGCCTCATACAGATTAAGATCAAATATTTTCCTTAATCTGCTTAAAAACTCTTCCTTGATTATCATAAATTATTTCGACCTCTACGGTTCAAAACAAACAGGAGTATTTAAATCTTTTCCAGTTGCACTTCTCAAGAATTACGAAAACTAATAACTATTTTTCTCTCTCGTACAGTAAATACAATTCCGTTGTTTATCTTTTTCTCGTCGACGAAATTAATATTCTTAGAGTTTGTTCTCTCACTCAAAAACTCAAGATGCTTTGAAATTTTATTTTTCAAATCAGAATCAACCACCAAATTCAAGTCGATTAATTGGCCCTTTTGAAGCCCAGCATTCTTTCTTTCCGCCTGTACTTTTCTCGCAATCTCTCTAGCAAATCCTTCTGCTTCAAGCTCTTCAGTCATATTCAAATTTAACTCAATTTCGAATCCTTTTGCTTTCTCGCAAATAACTTTTTTTACATTTAATTGTCTAGCAATAATTTCCTGTATATTTTCAGCAATTTTTTCTTCCATGCTCACAGTTACAGAAGCAAGAGGCCATTTCAGTCCAATTTTAGCTTTGTCTCTTTCCTTTAATCCAGATTCAACAATCTCCATCATAACTTTAAATTCTTTTTCAAGTTCAGGATTTATTTTCTTTTTATCTGCCTTTGGCCAGTCTGTCAAATGCACAGATTCTTCCTTAACAATTTTCTTGTCTCTAAGTTCCTGCCATAATTTCTCAGTCAAGAATGGAATAATGGGGGCCAACATTTTTAGTAATCCAATGTAAACTTCGCGCAAAACCATTCTAGCTTCTTCATCTTCTTCTGCCAGTCTATCTCTCACAATTTGGATGTATCCTCTGCTAAAATCATTAATCCAAAAATTAAGCAAAGCCTTCGTAGCATTGTGAGGGTGAAACTCTTCAAGTTCATTTGTAACATAACTAATCAACGAATTATACTTGCTCAATATCCATTTATCTTCAATCTTTTTTATTTTAACATCTTTAGAACTTTCCATTAGTTTGGATAAATTAAACAAAATATTAAGATTATTTGAGGGTTCCTTCAGAGCATTAAATCCAAATCTTAACTCTAAAGAAGGATCTTGCAAACAATAAATAAGTCTAATTGGATCGGCTCCTGCCTTTTTTACTGCATCGTCAAACCAAATAGCATTTCCCTTACTCTTATGCATCTCCTCTCCCTTTTCATCCTTAAGAGTCTCATAACCTAGAACTGCTTTAGTTGGGGCTTTTCCAGTTAATTCTGCAGATGCCCAGAATAATGCATTAAACCACCCTCTATACTGGCCAGGCATATTTTCGCAAATCAAATCTGCAGGGAACCATTCCTTCCAATATTTGTTATCATTTAAATAATTTAAAGTAGAAAATGGAACAATTCCTGCATCAAGCCATGCATCTCCAACATCCAAAACTCTAGAAGCCTCTTTTTTGCATTTAGAACATTTTATCTTTATTTCATCAATCCAAGGTCTATGAACTTCCTTTAATTCTTCTACTTTTTTCTTTTCAACAGCTTTTTTCTTTAATTCTTCTAAACTTCCAATTACTTCAGTATTTCCACAAGAACATTCCCATATGGGCAATGGTAACCCCCAATATCTCTTTCTAGATATCAGCCAGTCGCTCATATTATTGAACCATTCTCCCTGACGAACCTTTCCGTATTCTGGAAACCAAGTAACTTTTTTATTTTCAGAAATCAAATTTTTCCTAATTTTCTCATCACATTTTATATACCATTCATCAACCAATCTGAAAACTAATTCGTTTCCGCATCTCCAACAATGAGGATATCTATGTTTGTAAGACTTACTCTTATAAACAAATTTTCTTTGCTCCAAATCTAGTAATACTTCCTTATTAACTTCAGAATACTTCTTCAAACTAAATTGCCCGTAACCTTCAACATAATTTCCAGAGTCATTCAATGGAGATATAGTTGGTAAACCTATCGATTTACCTAAATCAAAATCTTCTGCTCCACAGCCGGGAGCAATATGAACTATTCCAGTTCCTTCCTCTGAAGACGCAAGATCCCACAATACTACTCTATGAGGTGATTTGTTTTGAACTTCTAAATTATAGTAGGGCATAATATACTCAATTCCTTCCAATTCACTACCTTTTTTTCTTTCTAAAATAGCATACTTTTCTTCAAGCTCAGAAACTCTGGCTTCAGCCAACCAGTAATTAACTCCTTCACTTTCAACTTTTACATAACTAATATTAGGGTTAACTGCTATGGCAACATTCGCAGGAACTGTCCAAGGGGTTGTTGTAAATATCAAAAAGTATTCATTAGGGTTTGATTTTAGAGGAAACTTCATGAACAAGGCAGTATGGGTAACCTCTTTGTAACCTTCAGTTGCAATATCATGTTTAGAACTCGCAGTGCCACATCTCCAGCACCACGGAACTGCATCCTTTCCTTTGAATAACCTTCCTTCTTCAAAATACTTTTTCAATAGTGTCCAGTTATGTAAGTTATTATTGTCAGTCATGGTGTAATAACTATTATCCCAATCCATCCATTGACCTAATCTTATTGACTGATCTCTTTGTATTTTAGAAAACTTTTCTACTCTTTTCTTGCAAGCATTAACAAAATTTAGAACACCAAATTTTTCAATGTCTGCTTTATTTTTCAATCCAAGATCTTTTTCTTCTTCTCTTTCTACCCACAATCCCTGGCAATCAAACCCATTTTGATATCTTTGATCAAATCCCTGCATTGCTTTAAATCTTTGAAATAAATCCTTGTATGTTCTTCCCCAAGCGTGATGTACTCCCATAGGATTATTTGCAGTTATCGGCCCATCAATAAAACTCCATTTCTTCTTACCCCTATTCTTCTTTCTAAGTTTACCAAATATTCCTTTTTCTTCCCAAAACTTCAATATTTCTAGTTCGTTCTTATCAAATTCAATCATGATTATACTTCAATTTTTCTGCCTTTTATATTTATCCAGTATACCTCCCAGAAGTTAACCATCCATCTTGGCAGTAAGGCCATTCTCTAAATATTCCAATCATTTTAAGCACTCTTTCACAATGTCCTAAAGACTCATAATAATGATTCATTCCGTAATTTATTAGACCCACCCTTATTAAACTTAAATCCTCTCGTTCATTAACTGCTCTCAACAGCCTTCTAGCAGTTCTTTTTGCTTCTTCGGGAGTAAATGAAGGTAGCCTTCGCTCAAACTCTTCCAAACTTATAATTTTTAATTTATCTCCAGATAACCTTTCTTTTCGATTTTTTTGTGCAGAAATTTTAATTTTATTAGTCATGGTAAGAATTCGCAAGCCAGACTAGCTTGCCTTTTTATATAATAATAGCTACAGAACAACTCATGCTCGATGCATTCATTTTAGCCATATTAAGTCAAATTATCGAGAGTTTTTAAATTATTCGTCTTTCTTTCAATTAGTACACCCTCTTTGAATAATAAAAATAAAAAATACCTTTTCCTAGTGATTTGTATCTGCATATTTTACTACTGCTTCTGGCCAATTTGCATGTAACCTCTTTTCTTCAGCAGATCCAGGAAGTATTCTATAGAATACTATACAATTAGGGTTTTTCCAATCGCCATAAAAGGAACCTCCTTCATATTCTGCAACAGTGTCATTATAGCCATCTCCAGTTACATCTATAGAATGGTCAAATTTCTTCAATTTTCCTCTTCCAATTGCTTCCAAATGCTCTGTAACTCTATATTCGAGTCCGACAAACTTAAAACTATTGTCTTTTGTAGAATCAAAAGGTTTTTGAGATTCGTTACATCCAGAAAGTATTCCAACTAATCCTACCAGTGTAGCAAGTCCTGCCAATCTTGTTTGTATGCTTTTCATTTTGTGGTTTCTCCTTTCAGTTATTACTATCTAGTGATTATAGATAATA
>JBBTAF010000034.1:0-1089 GCA_038044305.1 Nanobdellota archaeon | reverse complement strand
CTCTTTATTTCGTTTACAAATTCATCATTCAATTTTATATCTTCTAAATCGGGATCTTTTATAAATCGATAATCCTCTTGGTCTTCCTTACTTCTCATTAAAACAGTTTTTCCCTTCGAGTCATCATATCTCCTAGTTTCTTTCTTCTTGCATTCTTCTCGCATATGTCTTTCAAGTTCATAATTTATTGCCTTTCCAATATTCTCAATAGAGCTAATATTTTTTATTTCAACTCTTTCACTTTTTCCAGGAATATTAACATTAGTATCCACCTTAATCCCTGCATTAGAATCAACTGCTTTTAAATAAGCAAGAGCATGAACTAATTTATTCAACCAATTCATGACTTCATTAGCAGTCGAAAAATCAGGAGCAGTTATAATTTCAACCAATGGTAGTCCAGAACGATTATAGTCTACCTCTCCAGTTTCTGGTTCCCATGAAGCAGGATCTTCCTCAAGATGCATACTAGAAATTCTAATCCCTATAAAATTTCCACTCTCACCCACAGGAATCGCTCCTGCTCCAGAAAGAGTATTTTGATAACCCTTAGGCAAATCGGGCCAATTATAATGTTTTCTTTGCCAGTGCAAAATATTATTTATTTTGCATCCCAACATAAGCCCTATAGCAATTGCTTTTTTAACTGCCTCCTCATTAGGTAACATAGGTTTTGCACCTGGCTGTCCAGTACATATCGGGCAAACATTAACATTTCCTTTGAGTCCTCTTTCCCTAGAAGCAATACAATTACAAAAAAGCTTTTCTTTAGTAATAAGATATGCATGTATTTCCAGCCCAATCATTCCTGAAAGAACTACTTTTTGTTCCATACAATTTAAAAGAATAGCTTGCTTTTAAGTATTACGCATAAAATAGATTTTTCAAGTGAAGCTTCCCACCGCAAGACGTTTGTCCTACGGGACAAATCCTCATTTCGTTCGGAGTGGAGCATCTTCACGCAACGCTGAACCCTACTTCCTGAACATTCAAACAAAAAAGTTATTATCTGATAATTCTATTCTACGTTTTAGTTTTAAGAAATCTTGATGATATGAGAATTCTTAAGCAATAGTCCGCCTTCGGCGG
>JBBTAF010000033.1:0-23799 GCA_038044305.1 Nanobdellota archaeon | reverse complement strand
TTATGGAAATGATAGTGTAAGTGCCTTGTCTGATGCATTTAGTACATATAAAAATGTAGCAGAAGATTTTCCTTCTGAAAAAGATAGTAACAATCCTAATTTTATATTCGGACAACAATCTTTGATAAATGCAATAGAACTTGCCAGAGATGAAAATCAGGATGCAACTAGAGCTAATCTTATTAAGATATTTATTGAAAAATATCCTTCTGCTTCTGAAGCAAGTAAATATACTGAGGAGTTAAATAGAATTGCTAAATTTGATTATTCTCATTCGGCTGTTGCTATACAGGTTGATAACTCTGTTAAGTCTTTTAGCTTAATTGAAATAAGTGCTCCCTCTGCAAAATCAAGTGCTCAGTTTTCATATGGTGAAAGACATCAGGAGATTCGTTCTGGTCAAACTATTAATTTATCTGATTGGAGTGCTCCCTCTGCAAATGGTGCTAATTATGTCAGACTTGTAGATGTATCTTCTGATAGAGTAAGAATTGATACTAATTGTGGAGATTATTTGAATACAAGAGGAAGAGTTGAAACCTATAGCGGATACTTGAGCAATGATATTGGTGGATTTTCTGGATCTGGAGTATTAACTCTTGACCAGGGAGCAGTTGTTTGTGGTAAATTACTTGTCTTGAAGAGCACAGATAGTAAAAAAGTAGCCAGAATAGCACTTATTCCTTCTGCAAGAAACACTGGAACAGATGCTAATTTGACAGTTAATATTGGAATTGAGAAGAGAGCTATAAAATTGAATCCTGAAAAAACTGCAGAGGCAATAAAAAACATAAATGAATCAATTTCTACGTGGGAGAATATAAATAATAATATTGGAAAAATGGTTACGGGACTTAAAAGTGCATGTTTCGCTACTGCCTCTGTTTTGACTGTAAAGAATTTCTTTGGAGGGCTGTCTGGAACTGCATTGGCAAGACAACAGGTAATGCCTTATTGGAATGATTACTGTAAAGCACATGTTGGTACATCTAGAACCGGAGAAGAGAACTATGTTTCTATGGATGCTTGTTTCTTAGCTAAATCGAGTGAAATAAGTAAAGACGTTTCTCTTAGGAAAAATATACTAGATAATTCTAATACTCTACTTAAGGAGATTGAGGCTAAACATATTTCTGATTCAGGTAATTCTATTGATTCGACGGCTTCTGCAAAAGATCTTGCTACAAAGATAAAAGAAAAATATGGAAATGAACAAATAGTTAACAAGGAAGGAAAAAGTGTTAAAGTTAGCGAAGTTTTAGATGAGACTGCAATAGAAAAAGGATGGATAAGTTATTCTGAATTAAGAGATCTCAATTCTAATTTAGAAGCAGGTAAGACTTCAGGATTTTCAGGCATAGTTGGAAGTGGAGTAGGCAAGAGTATTTCTGCAAGTATTGACAAAATACAGACAAATGTAAATTCATATCAGGAATATCAGAATGGCCAGAAGGCAATAGGAAAAGGACTGCCTTCTCCTACTATTATTGCAGGTATAAAAGGAGCTACTTTAGCTAACGTTGCTACATTGAATTCAGTTAGTGCTCAAGGAATTTCTCTTTCTCAGGATTTGGGAGATGTTGGGAATTCTTATTCTTATTTAAGTCAAGATAAAAATTGTGAATATATAACTACTCTTCAACTCGATAGCGTTCTTTATTCTGGTAGATCTGAAAATGTAAATGGACTTATACCAGGAGCACAATATTTTCTATGTTTAAAGAAAGTTGCAGATAACTCATTTAGTATTGAAAAGGCTTATGTGGCTTCGAGTGCTTCTGATGGTTCAGTTAGCCTAAAGAGTCAGGCTGATTTGAATCAAGTTAGAAATACATTTGGAACAATTCAGAGTATAAAGGATGTCAATTTAATTAATCCAATAAAGAATCCAGAAGTTAGATATTATGAGACTGCGCCATACAAAGGAATGCCTGCTATTGTTCCTTTTGATATTGCAGGAGGATGGTATGCTGGAACGAAGCAAACTTTGCCTATTGGAGGAGGAATTGGTGCATTTGATTCTTCAGGTAAAGTTACAAGCTTTTCACTTTGTAATGTAGGTAGTAATGGAATAGTTGACTTTGATTCAGGAAGTTTAGGAGATGATATTTGCAGAGAGTATGCTTTGAATACTGGTCAGGCAGTTAGTTTTCCAGGGCTTAGTGATTCAAGGGCTAGAGATCTTAGAGATAAGGGAGTATTGGCTATTCAGGAAGCAACTAAGCAATATGGCTCTGGAGGAAATGTTGTAACTATTAATGGAAAGAGTCTGCCTACTGGAAAGCCTATGAGTAATCAACCTGAAACCAAATGTCAAGATTTCATGAGTCCTAGAGAATGTAATTTGATGTTTAATGTTTGTGATCCAGTTATTTGTCCTCCTTCTCGATGTAATTTCGGAGGAGAATTCCCTGTTCAAGATGTGGTTCAATCAGGAATAATTGGATCTACTTTGCTTTGTTTACCTAACATACGAGAAGGAATTTATATGCCTGTTTGTTTATCTGGAATTCATGCTGGAATTGAATCGTATGTTTCTATATTAAAGGCTCATAGAGATTGTTTGTCTGAAAATCTTAAATCTGGACAAATGATAGGAATATGCGATCAGATTTATTCAGTTTATTCTTGTGAATTCTTTTGGAATCAGTTTGCTCCTCTTATGAAAGCATTGATTCCTAAAGCTATAGGTATGTTGATGGGACAGGGAACATCTCGCGGAGGAGGAGAGTATATGACTGTTGCCAGTGCATGGAGCAATACTGAAAAATCTATAAATTATATGACTCAGATTTATGGTGTCAATGCGTTTAAAGCGTTTCAATTGAGGAATGTTGAAAATGCAGGAGGAGAATTTTGTAAGGCATTTGTTTCTACTTCAGTACCAACTTCATTGAAGAGTATAACACAACCAGATTCTCCATATCAGTTCAGTGCTTATTTTGATTCGATTAGATTTACAGATACAACAGTTCCTGCAACATCTCAATATAAAGTATTTTATCATATCTTTGCAGGAAACGATGCAGGAGTTTCATATAGAGTTTATCTTAAGAATCCTCCAGCTAGTTCATATTATACTGCTAATCCATTAATTCTTGTTTCTACTGGATTTATCGGAAAAGGACAAACTGTTGATCAGACAAGAGACTTTACTGCTCCTGAAGGTTATCAAGAGCTTTGTGTAAATATAAATGGAGAGGAAAAATGTGGATTTAAACAGGTTAGTACGAGTTTTGCTGTTAATTATATAAAAGACAAAGTTGTTAGTGAGAGTATTACAAGCAACAATATTCAGTCTGAATCTGAGTGCATATCGGGTAGTACAAGTTTAAGTGCTTTGTTGAATCCTAATATTCAATCTGTTGCACAAGAGGCAGTGAATCCTGCAATATATAGAAGAGGAGTTAGCAGGGTTTGTGCAACGGATAATCCTGGAAAATCAACTGATCCAATGAGATGGGTTAATGTAGGTAATTGTGGAAGTAATAGTATGGTTTGTTGGTTGGATAAGAACAGCGTTGATAATGCAATTACAGATAATAATATTGGTGTGAAGAATGCTACTCTAAATACTCTGACTAATATGCAAGTTCAAAATTTAATAGACAACAATGAAATACTCGGATCAAATGAATCTGCTGCTGCGTTAGATGAAGCACAAGGATTACTCTACGATTTATTGAATAGAAGTAATTCAAAGGCAATAACTTCTCCTGAAAAAGTTGCTAGTGCAAGAAATATTATCTCTAGACTTCAAGGATTGCTTGGAGTTGGAGGAAAGGAATCTTTATTGTTTTGGAATAGAGATAAGGCACAGGCATTGTATATTATGGGGCAAGTTTATGATGCAATTGCTAGAGGAGTGGTAATGAATGATAAAAATTCAAAAGTAAATTATGTTGTTGCTTCGTCTTCTGATTCATCAGGGATATATCTTGGATTGAATGGGAGTTTGAACGAAATTCAGACTGTCTCTTTAAATGATTTGAGTATTTCTGGGCAGTATAATCCTGCAACTAGACAGAATCTTATTAAAAATAGGACTAACACTGGAATTTATATTCAGAATAATAGATTGTATCTTGAAAAGAATTTCTTGGGAGTTAATGGTCTGGCAAAAGATGTTCAACTTGGAGCTATTGATGGAAATGGAAATGTTAAACTACTGAATAATTCTAAGAGTTATATTACAGATACTCAGCTTTACAATGCTCTGAATGGAGCTAAGTTTGGAAGTTATGATATTGGTTCTAAGTCTACGCCTCTTGTTGGTAAGACTAGTTTTAGTTAATTGATCGTCTTGAGAAAAGGGAGATAGGTTGATAAATTATTTTATCAGTACTTATATATTTTGGACTTTAAGTAACATGAAGTTCTTTAAGAACTCGTTCTATTTCAGGTTTAACTAAAGATAAATTTATATTTTTGTATCCTCTTGATATTCTCAATTTTAACTCGTTATTTACTCTTTTTTCTAGCTTTTCTTTTATTATTGTTAAGTCTGTCAAAAGAGGTTTATCTGTAGGATTTATTTTATTTCTGTATGCTTTTGCAATTTCAAAGCTGTTAATAAGTTCTTTACGATATTTTTCTGCTAAACCTTCAAAATCTATTGCTTTTTCAAGAATATAATGAACAATAGCATTACTAAGGTTTGAAATAAACAATTCTATTATTTTATTTTTATTTTGAGTCATTAGATACTTCTTGAATAATGCGATTAAATAGTTTTTGGTATATTTCTTTGAATTTTTCTAAAAATGCATTTTTGTTTAGGGTATTTTCTTTTAGATTATTAATCCCAGATAGGTCGAATTCTTTAATTATAAAGTTAGTTAGCATTTTTTGATTTAATCTTTTATTTTCTAGGAATAATTTTATCGCAATTAGATTTCTTGTTAGATTATATTTGTCTTTACCATTTAGTATATCAAAATTATCAATAATTACTTTACTATTAAGTAGATGTAAGTCAAGAAGTTTGTAATTGGGGTTTTTGTGTGTCTTATAAATGAACTTCCTTTCTGAAATGCATTCAGATAGCATTAATTCATATAAAGGGTCGGAGTTAAGTCCTTCCAATAGTTCTTTGTTTGAAATGCTTAAAATATGCATTTTTATTCCTATTTGAGTATCTAGGGTTTTACTTAGACTTTCGGTACTTATAGGATAATCTGAAATTAATAAGATATCTAAATCATTGAAATTAAATCCTTTATTGAGAAAAGAACCAGTTATTATGATGTTTTGATAATTTTGAACGTTTTTTTTGATTGTTCTAATAATTTTATCTAAGATTTCCAATTTAATAGGTTCTATCTTTTTAATTCCATGAAAGTTAAGAGTTATTTTTTCTTCTTTCTGAATTAGGGAGGCAAGTGGTTTTAAAATAACATAACTTCCAGTAGGCAAAGAGGTTCTGTTCTTTGGTAAATATACTTGATCCATCAAAGTACCTTTACTGATCTTAGCTATTAATTCCATATTACGTAATTATACGTAAGACTATAAAAACCTTTCGCACTGGTTTTTTCAGAGATATTTGAATGAAATGTAAATGTAGAGATTTTATCTGAGGCGATAGAATGTTTTGGATTGTATCCTTTGGAGTCGGAATAGAGATTATTTTTTAGGTCTTTTTTAGATTCTCTTTTTACCATCGGTGTATCATGTGATGGAGTGGGTTTTTAAAACTTGTCGTGAGAAAAGGTCACGGGGACGTGACTGATGAAAATACATTCATAAGGTGGATGAGATAATAAAAGATGAGTAAGCTAGTGGAATATAGCCCGCTCATCTTTATCGATTTCGATAGTTTAATAACCGACTCTATGTTTATATTAGTAATTAAATAGAATGAAAATTACAAAATCATTATAACTATGAATGAGATAATAAATAGTGGTTTGATGAAAGAAGGAAGTTTATCTGCTAAGATTTATTTTTTGCTTTTAAACAAATCACTAACACAAACTGAAATATCCAAGAACATTTATTCTGGTAAGGTTCAACTTGATAATATAAAGAAAAATTTAGATGATTTAGAAAAAGTAGGTTTTGTTAAAAAGAATCCAAGAGACTATGGCATAGGTGAAAACTATAATAGAATATTTTATTCTGCTACATTTAAACCTCTTGAAGATTTTATGATAAAACAAGTTAAATGGAGAAAGAAAGCAAGTAAATCTAAGAAAAAAGAGTTATTAACAAAAAATGATTTGAATTTCATAAAATTATTCTTAAATTCTCAATGGTTTAAAAGATTTTATTCTCAAAAGTTTATGAATCTAGATTTAGAATGTGAAGGTAAAATAAATCGAAGATTCTGTTCGTGTCCAATAAGATTCATGGCAAGATTATTGGAAGAAATTTTTGTAATCTCAGAAACCTTTGGCAATTATCATATATTATTTAATAAAGAAGAAATCACCATAACCAATTTTGATAAATTTATATCTGATAATAGTTTTCGCATTGAAGATCATCATAAGAGGATTATTGAAAAAATTGTTCAATCTGCTAAAGAAGGATTAGGAGATTATGACCGAACAAATAGCACAATAGATTTTTATTTCCATGATTATGGTGTTTTATTCTTACCTCATTCGCTTTCAAGAAAATTGAGTTCTATAGGTAGAGTTCCTTTAACGGTGGCAATATATTTTAATAGTGCAATACGCGATTCTTTAGGAATTTAATTAATCGCCTTGAAGATATTTACTTTCTTTAAAAATATCTTTTCACTGATTAGTTCACTCAATCAATCCACTTTAGGCTTAACCTCTTCCTTAGTCATTCCATTAGAATCAATTTTGACTTCGTATTCTTTAATAATCGGAATTGGATTTTTAAAGAAATTATCAGAATAATAATTTAATTCAAGTCTTACTTTAAAAAATTTGATTACCTTTGATGTGTGTTTTTCTTTAACTTTATCATAATCTAATTCAAATCTTTTTTCTAGATATTCCCTTAATTTCTCAGCATAATGTCCCTTTGAAGGTAAATAATGTTTCGTATATTCAGGTGACAAAAATAAGTCCTTAAATCTTCTTTTTTGCCATCCTTTTGATTTAATTTTATCAATAATCTTTGTACTTAGTTTAATTCCTCTTGCGGGATAATTACCAATATTCCTAATCTCTACACATAATATATTATTTAATTCAAAATCGAGTTCCGAGAGTCTGGAGAAACCAATCGATTGTTTATATATCATAATATTAATTATTGTAGCAATTGCAAGTATTATTGTAAATAATGCAATTATTGCATTATTATCTGCTTTAATATTTGTAAATGGGATATTGCCTTGTTTGAGCCAAGCAAAAACAATAACAATGGTCAATAATATCAACAATAGCGACAAAATAACTTTGCCTAACTCTTGAGATGTTTCAGGAAGAAAAAAAGATATAATCGCTATATACGTTAATACCAGCATCCAAAACATTGAGGTACTTGCTGTTAGTTTTAGCATATTAGATATGATAACTAAAATGACAAAGACGATGGCTAAAATAAAAATTTTAAAAGAACTATTTGCTTCTTTATAAAACTCATACAACTTACTTATACTCATAAATGCTTTACAAGTGATTAGATAATAAATCTTTCTTTTGAAGTATTAACAATTGTCACGAACTTTTGTCTTAATCCATGCAATTGTGCGAACTGAGTACCCACCAAGATACCGTTTATACTTTATGCGGGGACTAGGCACTCACAGAACTTTGTTCCGTGGTGAGTCGAACACTCCTAAATCATGTTCTCCTATTCGAACCTTCGAATCCTCTAGAAATGAAATGCGGGGACTAGGATTCGAACCTAGGAAGGCACTGAGCCAACGGAGCCTAAATCCGTCCCGTTAGACCACTCCGGCATCCCCGCATCTTATAAATTCCTATTATATCTCTGTTTTAAATGTTTAGTTGTGAATCCTGTTGAATGTGTTAGATGATTGATGTTTATACAAAGATATAAAAAGTAAATATATTATTTTATTTTGAGGAAAAGATGGGAAATATTACGGGGACTCAGTGGATTGTTATTGTTCTTTTGGGAGTTTTATTGTTGATAGGAGCTGTTTCATATAGTGGAATTTTTGAGAAGAAAATTATGTTTAGTTCTGGTTCAGGTTCTGGTTATAATACTACAAATAGTACTAATGTTACAGTATCTAATAATTCATGTGCTGGGCCTAATCCTTGTGTTAGTGATTGTAGTTGCAATTGTACAAATGAGACATCGACAATTCTTCCTGGAACACTTGTTTCATTGGGAACTACAAATGGTAGATGCTGTGGTGGAAGTGCAATAGACCCTAATACTGATAATAATAATTGTGGCGGATGCGGGATAGCTTGTTCTAATGGAAGTTATTGTTTTCAAGGCAGTTGCAGTGTTTGTCCTAGTTGTCCAACAACTCAAGGATGCTATTCATATCTAGGTGCAGGTAGCTTAACGGATGCTAATTCTTTATCAAGTATTATTCAAAATAGATGTATTTCTTTAGGTGGAGGAATTTCGCTTCTTGTTTATACTGTTCCTCCTGTTCAACCTTATCAGGGATGTGGTGCTGTTCCTGGATCATCAGTATTTGGAATAGCAATATCTTGTTCGAGTAATCACTAAATTTATCTTAGAGGAAAAATTCCAATTGTTCTGTACGAGTCTTTATTAAATGTACTATCTCTCTCAATTAGAGGAACAGAGTCTTCTCTATTAACTGCTTGTTCAGTTGATTCTTCGTCGTATTTTCCATTTTTGAAGTGATATCCTCCAGCCATGAAATTATTGGAAGCACAACCTGAAATGAGAGATGTTGCTAACAATGAGAGCAATGTTTTGTTTATGCTATTGAATTTCATATAATTTGATGTATATATTAATATATAAATTTTTCTATTAGTTGTTACTAAAAAGGAATTACTTATTTCTTTGCAGTCTTCTCTGCATTTGCAAGAACTTTTTCTTTCAGTTTGTCTTCTAATTTCAATCTGTCAATTAGTTCTTTATATCTGTTTCTAATTGTAACTTCTGTAATTCCTGCTACATCTGCAACTTCTCTTTGCGTTTTCTTTTCATCATGGATTAGAGCAGCAACATAAAGTGCAGCGGCAGCAATTCCTGCTGGTCCTCTTCCAGAAGTTAGTTCAGATACATCTGCTCTCTTTAATATTTTTAGAGCTTCGTTTTGTGCCTTTGGAGAAAGATGAAGAATTGATGAGAATCTTGAGATATAATCTTTTGGAGAACTAGGAGTTACTTTGATTTTAATTTTTCTTACTATAAATCTGTATGTTCTTCCTATTTCTTTTCTTTCTACGTCAGAAGCATTAGCTATTTCGTCGAGAGTTCTGGGGATATTGTATGATCTACAGGCTGCGTAAATACATGCAGCAATCACTGATTCCATCGATCTTCCTCTTACTAATCCTCTTTGAAGAACATAGTTGTATACTCTTGATGCTTCGTCCCTTACAACTGAAGGAAGATTAAGAAATGAGGCTACTCTTCTTAATTCTGACATTGCTAATCTAAGATTTCTTTCAATGGAAGTGGAAACTCTTTCCTGCCACTTCTTCAATCTTAAGAATTTTCTAGTTTGACCTGCTTCAAGTTTATAGATATCTGAAATTTCACCAACATTTGTTGCAAGTCCTTTGTCGAATTTTTGCATTGACATTGGAGCTCCTCCTCTTCCTTTTTTATCAGACTTATCAAATTGTCCTCCTGCATCTTGTCCAGTGTCAACAATTTTTTCTTCAACAATTAGTCCACATTCATTGCACACTACTTCGCCTCTATGGTCATCGTAGGTTAAATTAACGCTTCCACATTCAGGGCATCTTTTGACGTAGCTCATAATTATCCGAAAAGTTTAAATACTAACCGTTTGGACTGTATTTAAACCTTTCTACAATTGTCGAGGATAAGAAAATTAGAAGTTTATTCTTTTATTAGAATTGCGTTTACACAGCCTTCTTGGCTAGGTCTGTTTGTGATTTTTGCTTTTCCAAGAGGAGTTTCGATAACTGCAGATTTCATTAATCTATTTTCTCTTGAGAAGAATCTATTTTGAGGGGTTTCAATTACATTGACAATTTTTGTTTTTTTTATTTTACCGTCTACTATAACATTTGCTTCATCGGACTTCAAGAGAATTGTTTTGAAATGACCTCCTCTTGTGTGGAGTTGTTTTCTTTTTATTTCTCCAATTGTTGTATGTCTTTGAGCATTTCTTTTTTGGAAAAGCTTTTTCTTTCTAAGATTGTGATATTTTCCGCCTGAGATTTTTCTTCCTCTATCCATAGAATCATTGGAAAATGAGGGTTTAAATAACTTTTGCAGAGGTTTTTGTATGTCAAGAATTACATACGATAAAACTCGTTATCCTAGAAACTCTTAGTTTCTGGAGACCATCAAGAACATAAAGTTCTTGAGGCTTCAGTGGTGAGATAAAGAGTATGTAATTCTTGATAATTAAATTTCGAAGTTATATCCTCTTTTAACTTTTGCAGAGAGAGGAGGTTCTTGATTTGGCTGTAAAACTAACATTTCTCCATCGACTCCTATAAAATATTTTTCTACTACTAAATCTTTTCGTTCTGTTGGCTTCTCTATGACTTGGCCATTTGCATCGAATGTTACAGTGCCAATTATTAGTCTTCTTATTGGAACTGAACGAACGTAATCTCTAGGATATCCTTGCTGATCTTTTGCACAGGCGCCTCCATGTATTGTTGGAGTTCTTGCAAAAAATAATTCAAATTCTCTTATTCTTATTTCTGTTTCTATGGAGTTCATAGATATTATCTATGGAAGAAGTTTATATTCTTTATTGTAATTGAATAGATTATAAGAACTATTTGTATTGATGAGGAGCAGTAATATTTATATACACTATTTTTGAATTGAGGATATGGCTACCAAAATTGAAAGACCTTTGGACCTTTTGAACGCATCAAGAGGAAAAGAGGTTCTTGTACAATTGAAGGGTGAAAAGCAGTACGTTGGTACTTTGCTAGCATTTGACATCCACATAAACGTGGTTTTGGATAATGCTAAGGAAGTTTCTAATGGGGAAGCGAAGAAAAATATAGGGTTGACCTTTTTGAGGGGAGACACTATTATATTTATCTCGCCTGCTTCTACTTCATTGAGCAAGTAATTAGGTTTGTTTTATTGTATTACCATAAGGGTAGACAAGAGAGGTTTTCTTTTGTTTAGGCTTAGATTGGACTTTAAATAAAAAATCAATTGTTCTAATTTCTTAATTTGGAAACCAATGACCTGTTTTTTCTACTACTAAAGGCGATTCTCTTTCTGTTTCTGGAAACCAAGGAGGAACGTAAGGATCATCTCTTTCCCAATTTGGACCCATGGAGTCATAACTAGGGTGATCTTTTTCTAGAGTATATTCATTCATTTTTCTTTTCCTCCTTACATCTTTTTTCTAAGAATCAAATTAAACTATAGAGGCCCAAGAAAATGCTATATCATTTTATAGAAAATTTATTCAAGGGCCTTGAAGATTAAATAAGGTCCTTAGAAGTAATTAGAGACAGAGCTAGGTTTCTTACTGCAATGCACTTCAAACACAAAGCTATTTTCTCCACGACTTTTTTAGAGCACTGAAGTTTATAATCATTTCTATTATAATTTTATAGAATCAAGGTCCTTGACTAACTTTGTGTTTTTAAAAACTTTCTTAGCTTCTTTTTCTATTAATTGAGGAGCATGTTCGTATCTTTGAGAAATATGCGTTAGAATCAACTGTTTTGATTTTGATTGCTTTGCTATAGTCGCTGCGTCTTTTGCAGTTAGATGTTTGTACTCTTTGGCTCTTTCTGCTTCTTCTGACAGAAATGATGATTCAGCTATTAAAAGGTCAGAATTTCTTGCTAGATTGATTGCTTCTTTATTGAATGCAGTGTCTAAAATTATTGTCAATTTCTTTCCTTTCTCTAGATATGACACCTGTGAGGACTTTATTTTTTTTCCTTCAATTATAATATCTTTTCCTTCCTGAAGATTTCTTAGGATGGGAGAATTTGGAATTTTGAACTTTTTTAATTTCTTTTTATCTAATCTTAAAGTATCTTTTAGTATAAATGAATAAGCTAATGTTGGAATATCATGATTCATTTCTTCTGCTACAATTTGAAAGACTTTGTTTTCTAAAACTATTCCTTTTGAAATCTCATGAACTTCTATTTTTATTCTGATTCCAAGCATTATTTGTCTTATTGCTTCCATTTGTTTTTCTGTGCCTCTTGGTCCATAGATATGAAGTGTTTTTTGATAATCAGTCATTGCAAGGGTTTGTAGGAATCCAGGAATGCCTAAAATATGATCTCCATGCCAATGAGTTATAAATAAACGATTAATTTTATGTGGACTGAATTGTGCGTATTTGAACTGTCTTTGAGTTCCTTCTCCACAGTCAACAAGAACTGTTTCATTTTCAAGTTCCACTATAATTGCACTATGATTTCTTAGTTTTGTGGGTATTGCATTTCCAGTTCCTAAAAAAGTTACTTTCATATGTTTCATATTTTGAGATATAACTGTTTGTTTATATAGGTTACGAGGGAAGGTTTATAAGAAAGCTAGACTTTTATTGATTATGAGAGGATTGAGATATATTTTAGCAAGTTTGGTTGCAGTTTTTGCATTGACTTTTTTATTTTATTCTTTAGTTCCTGTTAAGACAACGGGTTTTAATGTTGCGAAAACTGGAGAGGCTTCATTTGGTAATGGTTTTAGAGTTTACAATCCAAATTTTGAAGTAAAATCTGGAGTTGCTAGTGTGGAATATTATATTCAAGAACTTTCTGGTAAAAATAGAGAAATCAATATTTATTATGAAGTTTATGATGTTAATGGAGTAGTTTATTCTTCTGGAGATAGTAAAATAGTTGTTGGTGCAAATGAAAATAAGAAGTATCTGTTGTCATTTCCATTTTCAGATTATTACAGAGGAACATTTTTGATTAGAGCTTCTGATGGAAAGGAAAGCAGTATTTCTTCTGTTTTTTTGAATGACAAAGATATAACATCTAATGTTATTATGGAATCACCTTCAAGACTTTTTGGAGGGTTTGGTGTGTTTTTAGTAATTTTAATTTTGTTATTTTATTTTGTTAGAAATATTCATAGGAGAACTAACTATAAAAGATTTGCTAAAGAAAGACATAATTCTAGATTTATTAATCTAGACATATAATTAGCAACTTTTAAAAATTGAGTTTGACTGGAGATATAATGGGTGAAAGGGAGGGAAGTGAAAGGAGGGTTGAAGGTAGGATAAATCTATCTGAAAGAGCAGATATTGGCCTGAATATTGAGACATATAATGATATTTTTTCTAGTTTTGATCCTAGACCTTATTCTCAGAAGGCACTTTCTCAGGACTTACTTAATGAATTGAAAAGGGCTACAAGAGAGACCACTCCTGGAGGAATTGAATTGACATTTATCATGCCAAGAGATAAAAGAAACTGGGAACATGAAGTAGTCATCAAGAGAAGATTAAGGGAACATTTTAAGAAACATTATATTCAATTGGTTTCAGATTCAAAGAGGTTGAAGTTTAGAGGGTATGGAATGGCATTGTTAGGAGTTTTGATGATATTTGTGTCTAGTTTATTGTATTCTATAGAAGATTCAAATTTTCTAATTCGTTTTCTTGTAATTCTTCTTGAACCTGCTGGTTGGTTTACTGCTTGGACTGGTCTCGAGGATATTTATTATACTGGAAGAGAATTGAAGAAAGAATTAGATTTCTATGAGAAGATGAGTAATGCAGAAGTAGCTTTTGTCTCTACCTAATTTTTGATTGGTGTTTGCAATAGGATAATTTTATAAATGAGATAAATGCATTTTAGTTGTGGTTGATGCTCCCGTAGCTCAGCCTGGATAGAGCATTGGACTTCTAATAACTAATAGAAGCAATCCAAGGGTCACAGGTTCAAATCCTGTCGGGAGCGTAACAGGATTTGAAATCCTGAGGAAAAATTTCCTCAGTCCCTCAAACTTTAGAAAGTTCTCGGAATCCTGTCGGGAGCGTAATATAATAAACAGGGGTAAAAGATTTAAATAATAAGTCTGGCTAAATTAGGGATGGGTTTTTGGGAAGGTATTAAGAAAGTTTGGCAGGAGGTAACGAAAGGCGTTTCTAAATTAATTAAAACTGCACAAATTGAAAATAAACTTCATAATGAGGCTTATCAGAATAAAAGAAGGATATTGATGAATTTAGGTATAAGTGATTTGAAGAATTTATCTTATTTGCTTGGATTAAAGTTGGAATATGAACAATATATGGAAGAAGGTAGTTTTGTTATGAAAGAAAGAAAAATAAAATTGAATAAGTTTGATTATGTAGATAGGTTAGCAAAAACTCCTTATGCAGAACTTGTCTTGAAATTAAGGCATTTACATAAATCTGTTTTGGCTGATGAAATGGAAAGAGATATCTCATTTTTAGAAAATAAAATGAATGAAGAAAAAGAAATTATAACTCAAGAAATTCTTCCTGAGCAACAGAAAATTAAGAGAGATACACTTTTATCAACATTTGTCAAGACAATAATAAATGAAATTATCTCAATAAATCCAGAGAAATGCAGAAAAGAACACGATTATCAAACAGAGCTAAAAGGTGTTTTAAAGGGTTCTATTAAAAAAGAGTTTCCTAAGTCTAATGTTTCGGTAGATACGGAATATAAGACTAAAACGGGAAGAAGGTTTGATATTATGATACAGATTGATAATTATAAAATAGGTGTAGAGACCAAAACAAACATGAGCAGTTCAGCACAATTTCAAAGGGTTAAGGGACAAATATTAGAATATTCTGAGTTTGCAGATGCATTAATCCTCGTTCAGAAAGAACCCTTAGAGGATAAGGTAGGGTTAGAAAATCTTAAGCAGGTATCTAGACTTATGTCTATCCCTTTTAATGTTGTTGCTAATGGGAACGTGAAGATTTAGATTTTAGACATGTACCCCAGTTTTTTAACGAAATCTCTTGATGTCGGCGGGAGCGTAACAGGATTAAAGAGTAGAATTATATATCTAGATAATTTTTAGTTTGTATGAGAATTGCAATTAATGCTTTAATAATTAAGAATGGAAAAGTCTTGCTTGTAAGAAAGGGAGAAACTTGGATTTTACCTGGAGGTAAACTCGAAGAAGGAGAAAATGATTTGCAATGTCTTTCTAGGGAAGTTGCTGAGGAATTATCTGGAACAAAATTGTGTAATGTATTGTTTTATGGAGAATTTGAAGGGCAAACACCACATAAGAAAGATATTTTGAAAGCTAGAGTTTATTTTGCAGATATTGACGGTGAACTTTATGGAGTCAGAAAAGGAGATTCTATTTTAGAGGCTAATTGGGTGGATAATATTTTTGGATGTAAACTGTCAGATATAACTTTTAAAATTATAACTTCTTTAAAGAGAGAAGGTTATTTGTAAATTGTAATTTAGGTAATATAAATGTTTAAAACCGATGATTTTGTTTGGTTGGAATGGATGTTTATGAAGAGAGTTTAAAGTTACATGAAATGAATAAAGGTAAATTGGGAGTGATGTCTAAAGTTACTTTGAAGAATAAAAAAGATTTGACTCTTGCGTATACTCCAGGAGTTGCTGAACCATCAAGAAGAATTGGAACAAATAAGGAAGATGCGTATAAATATACTAATAAAGGAAATATGGTTGCAGTAATTTCTAATGGAACAGCAGTTTTGGGATTGGGAGATATTGGAGCTTATGGAGCAATTCCAGTTATGGAAGGAAAGGCAGTTTTGTTTAAAGAATTGGCAGGAATAGACGCATTTCCTATTTGTATTGATTCTAAAGACATTGAAGAAAATATCAAAACAATAAAAAACATTGCTCCTATCTTTGGAGGAATAAATTTGGAAGATTACAAGGCGCCTGAATGTTTTGAGATTGAAAGAGGATTGCAGGATTTAGGAATTCCCGTTATGCATGATGACCAGCATGGAACTGCGATAGTGGTATTAGCAGGATTATTGAATGCTCTTAGAGTTGTTGGAAAGAAAAAAGAAAACATTAAAATTGTTGTAAATGGAGCAGGAGCTGCAGGGATTGCAGTCGTTAAACTTCTTTTGAAATATGGCTTTAGTAATGTGATTATGTGTGATAGTAAAGGCGTAATTCATAATGGAAGAAAAGACTTAAGCGAAGAGAAAAAAGAAATTGCAGAAATTACTAATATTGCTTGTAAATATGGGCTCGATAAGGAAGGTTGTGTTATTGGTAATTTAGAAATTGCTTTGAAAGGAGCAGATGTATTTATAGGAGTAAGTAAAGGTAAGTTGGTTAGTAAAGATATGATTAAAAGTATGAATTCTAATTCAATTGTTTTCGCAATGGCAAACCCTATTCCTGAAGTAATGCCTTCAGATGCTATTGAATCTGGGGCAGTAGTTGTTGCTTCTGGAAGAAGTGATTTTCCAAATCAAGTTAATAATGCTCTTGCTTTTCCTGGAGTATTCAGAGGAGCATTAGATTGTAGATCTACTAGAATTAGTGAAGAAATGAAAATTGCAGCTGCTGAAGCTTTAGCAGGAATGATTGAGAAGCCTACAGCAGACAAAATATTACCAGATGTATTGGACAAGCAAGTAGTCATTATAGTTTCCGAAGCAGTAAAGACTGCTTGGTTAAATTCTAAATAAATTAATAAAAATAAAAAAATAAATTTTTCTTTTACTTCTTACTCCAGGAAGCTATTCCTATAAATATAAGGTTTAGTGGAGAGATTATTGAAAGTATTGCACACCATCCAGGTTTGCCTACTTTTTTAAACATCTTCCAGTGCCATATTACCGAGTATATGTAAAAGATGAACAGCGCAATCATTACAATGACTATACCTAAAATTGGAATAGGCATTAGAATTATTGATGCTAAAAGCCACCAAGGCCAAGATTTCATATTTGATGCTTTATAGGCAATAATTAATGGACCTATGCAAGGAATCCAGGCTAAACCTGGAGATTTTATCTTGACTTTTTTTGCAATTGACTGATATGCAAATCCCATGTAAACATAGATTGCAATCCATATAAATATCATTGAAATGAAAATTGCAAACAATGCGGCGACTATTGCACCTCCTGCTAGACCTTCTACTAAAACTTCATCTCTTGTAAAGTTTGCTGCAGCATATAGTGTTTCTAGAAACATATTATACCTCCTTTCAAATTCATGATATTATTAAGAATATGTTATATATAAATGTTAAAGAATTGGCTAATTGAATTTTCGGAGGGTTAAGGTTTAAATAATAGACATTTCCTTTAATTGAGTCTGTGCAGGGACTTTCTGTTTTTGTATAGACTAATGCGCATATAGCACAATGGTAATGCAATCGGCTGCAGCCCGATTTACCCAGGTTCGATTCCTGGTATGCGCTCTACAACCTTTCTTTAGAAAAGAAAGTTTCTAGGAGTTTAAAGAAACTATTAATCGAAGTGCTTATGAAATAAGTTATACAGTATCTTGAACTTTTGCAAGTTCTTGAATTCACTGTATGCGCTTAGACCTTGCTATTAAGATATTTTTTTAATCTTTCTACATTTTCTTTGTGTCTAGGATGGGTACTTTCGCCTGTTTCTAGAAGATGTTGTTCTCTTTTTAATAGATATTTTGGGTTCATAACACATATGGGAGTTCCTTCTAGATCTTTAATTGTGCATGTAAAATCTGATTCTGAATATTCAATGGGATGTTTCCAATCACTCAGGGATTTTATTTTTCCAGGAGAAGAGGGAATATGTATATGTAATCTAATATGATTTTCTGGCGTAAATTTTTGAGATAATGTATTTGTTTTTAAGTCTATCTTTGTAAATTCTATATTTCTTCTAGCTTGTGAATTTTCTCCTAATGCTTCTTCTAGTGTTATTGGACGAAATAAATGATATTTTACAGGGCTTCCCTTTGTTGCTTTTCCGCTTATTCTTCTCATTAGGTGATAATCCTTTTCTCTTGCTATTTCTATTTGTCTTTCTAATATTCTTTTATCTCCTGAAGTTGCAAGATGAGTCCAGACTTGTGACTGAGTAAAATCATCAGTTAATGTTGCAACTCCTAATCCTCCACAAAGAAGCCTATTTTGAAGTGGTAATTCTTTGAATAGGATGCTTAGTTCTCTTACCCATTTTTTAAGTTCTGTTTGGGTTTGAGAGTTATTTTGAAGACTATGATTATTGTAACCTATTTCTACTGCAGCATACCATTCAGGTTTAAGAATTCTTTTTCCTTCTATAAATGAGAGAGGAAGAAAGAGTCGACTTATACAGTATCTTACTAAACCCATAGGTCGAAGAGTTTTTTTCAGTATATAAATAAATTCCCTCATTTTTACCACTAAAGAGGGCATTTTAGTGAATGTTAAGGTTTAAAAGGAAGGAGGTTTTAAGAAAATTATATTTATTATAAGGAGGTCAAAGATGGCTACACAAGGTTATTGCGTTAAGTGCAAGAAAAAGGTTGATATTAAGGATCCTAAGGAATCCTTAACTGCAAAGGGTACAAAGATTGCTAAGGGCAAGTGTCCAGATTGCGGAACAACTGTTTGCAGAATGGGAGGATTGAAGTAAATAGATTTACTTTTTTTTATTTTGTTTGGAATAGTTTAAATAGAGGTTTACGTGATTTAAAATATGGAAGAGAAGTTAACTATAGAAGATTTATCCAGTTTTTGTAAGAGAAAGGGATTTGTTTTTAAGAGTAGCGAGATTTATGGAGGAATGGCTGGTTTTTGGGATTATGGACCTTTAGGTGCAGAGTTATTTAGTAACTTAAAGCAAGATTTTTGGAAGTTTTTTGTTCATCAAAAGGAAAATATGGTTGGAATTGAGGCATCTATTATTAGTCATCCAAAAACTTGGGTTGCTTCAGGGCATGTTTCTAATTTTTCTGATGTTGCAGTAGTTTGTAAAAAATGTAAGAAGGCGACTAAGATTGATAAGAGAGAAATTGGTAAAGTAAAGTGTGAATGTGGAGGAGAATATAATGTTCAAGGAGAGTTTAGTTTAATGTTTAAGACATCGGTTGGTGCTTTAGAACCTATGGACGTTTATTTGAGGGGAGAGACTGCTCAAGGAATGTTTTTAGATTTCAGGCAGATTTACGATACTTCTAGGGTAAAATTGCCTTTCGGAATATTACAAGTTGGAAGATGTTTTAGAAATGAGATTGCACCTAGAGACTTTATATTTAGATCAAGAGAATTTACAATTGGAGAGTTCGAGTTCTTTATTCATCCTGAGGAGGATGTTTGTGATTTATTGACTGAGGATCATATTAATTTTAAGCTTAATTTATTGGATGCAGAGACACAAGAAAAAGGTAAAGATTCTCTTAAGGAAACTACTATAGGAAAAATGTTGAAGGAAAAGAAACTTGGGAATTGGCATGCATATTGGCTGGCAGAGCAATTGATGTGGTTTAGTAAATTGGGATTGATTGGTAATATTAAAGTTAGAGAGCATATGAAGTCTGAACTTTCGCATTATTCTTCTGCTACTTTTGATATGGATTATATGTATCCTTTTGGAAGCAAAGAAATTGCTGGAAATGCTAATCGGGGGCAATATGATTTAACTCAACATGCAAAATATGCAAATGAGAAGTTAGAAGTATTTGATGATAAGTCTGGTAAAAGGGTTTTGCCTAGAGTTATAGAACCTACTTTTGGAATGGATAGAGTATTTTTAGCTTTAATATGCAATTCTTATAATTATGATAAAAAAAGAGATAATGTTATTTTGAAGTTGCCTGCTTATCTTTCTCCCATTAAAGCAGCGATATTTCCTTTAACTAAGGAAGATAATTTGATTAAGATGGCAAAGAAGATTTATACTGAATTAAAAATGGAATGGAATGTTGTTTACGATGAATCGGGGAGTGTTGGAAAAAGGTACTCTAGAAATGATGAAATTGGAACGCCTATGTGTATAACCCTAGATGAAGATAGCTTAAAGGATAAATCAGTTACTATTCGTGATAGGGATACAACTAAACAGATAAGAGTTAAGATATCTGAACTTGATGAAGTTGTTAAAAAGGTTATCAAAGGTGAAAGTCTATTGAAGTTAGGAAAATTAGTTGAAACGAGAGTTAAAGATTAGTAAGGAATTAATTAGCAGAACACTTATGACATTCTCCCTTGATTTCTAATTGTATGCTACTTATTGAACCTGGGAGTTTTAGCTTTTTAAGAAAATCTAAATTTTTTATTTCAAAGTGTGTAATCTTATTAGTTTTTTCGCAAATATAGTGGCAGTGGCTGGATTTTTCTTTAGAGTATAACGTACGTTTTTCACATATATAAGAGTATATTTGATTTTTTCTTTTTAAATCTTTTAAGAATCGATATATTGTTGCAATTCCTAATGAGGAATCTAGTTTTTTTGACTCTTTCAAAATTGTTTCGACTGTAAAAATACCTCTAGTATTATTTATTACTTTTTCGATTATAGCTTTTTGTTTAGTGTTTCTTGATATTTTCATTTGCTTATTGATAATAAAAATCAATAAGGTTTTTAAATATGATTATTATGATTTTATTATGTTAGGGTTTGTAGGATATACTTTGATTAGTGTGTTATTAATTAGTTTAATTTCGTTTATGGGTTTACTTTTTTTTAGGGTTAGTGAGAAAAAACTCAATAGAATTTTAATTTATTTAATAAGCATTGCTGCAGGAGCTTTGTTTGGAGATGTATTTATTCATTTGATTCCAGAAATTTCGAATAATAACGGATTTACAATTGGTGTTTCTCTTTCTTTTCTTCTTGGCGTTTTAATATTTTTTATATTAGAAAAAGCAATACATTCACAGCATTATCATTCAGATGAACATGAACATAAAACTAAAAATGTTAAACCTTTAGCTTATATGAGCTTGACAGTAAGCACGATTCACAACTTTTTAGATGGTCTTGTTATTGCTCTTGCATATATGGTCAATATTCCTGCAGGTATTGGAACTACTTTAGCAGTATTTTTACATGAGATTCCTCACGAAGTTGGAAGTTTTAGTATTCTTCTTCATGGAGGATTTACTAGAAGGAAGGCATTATTTGTTAATTTTATCTCTTCTCTTTCTGCAATCCTTGGTGCAGTTGTTGCTTTAGTTTTGGGAGAGATTGTTCAGAGTCTTCAGAATGTACTTATTCCAATTGCTGCTGGAGGTCTTTTGTATATTGCAGGAAGTGATTTGATTCCTGAATTGCATAAGGAGTCTCATAATGTTAAATCTGCTTTGTTGCAGATTTTAATGTTAATTGTGGGTATTGCTACTATGTTATTGCTTTTGGTTGTTGGATAGAGATAGATTTATTAAGTTTTTAATATAAATTAAAGTATGAATAAAAGAGTTATGAGAATACTTTATTATATTGCTTGGGTGGTAGGAATATTTGCAGCTGTAGTTTTGATTTATGGTATTGTTAAATCTTTAGCAGGATAATGGATATTGAATTTTTGAGTTGGTTTGGAAATATGATCAACTTTTTGGTGTTTGCTTATATTGCAATAAATATTGTAAACACTAGTTGCTTTAACGAATTTGAAATGAGCTTGTCTCTTGTAGGGCTTTTAGCTTCAATACTTATTCAAGTAGTTTCAATTGTTAATAAATATCAATAGATTTATAACTTTGTTCTATAGAATATTTTTGAGGGCCTGTGTTTCAATGGTAGAATTTTCTCATGGCATGGGAGAGATCCGAGTTCGATTCTCGGCAGGTCCACTTTCGAGAATCGAAGTGCTCACAGACTTTGTCCGTGGCAACTTCAACTCTAAAGAGATTGAAGTATTCTCGGCAGGTCCATATTTATTATAACAAAATTTAAATATTAAACAATTTTTAGAAATATATGACTGTTAATTTAATAAGATTGTTGCCAGAAGGATTTGAAGCTGAACCTTTATTTGATACTGAAAAAAAATATCTAGCATTTAGACAAGATTACATAAATGAGGTAGGTCCTAAATTAATTGAATGGGATTTGGCTAGAGCAAGAAGCGAGAGAGATTCGATGTGTCATTTAGTTGATTAAATGTAAGTAGACTTTAATTTATCTGTATTTTTAACTATTATGTTTTTTTCTAGATATATTGTTCTCTATCTTTTGGAGAGCATTTTAAGGAACATTTATAAATAAAATTTTATTTAAATGGTTATGAGTAAGTCCATTGGGATTATCTCTATAAAAGGAGGGGTGGGAAAGACGACGATTGCTTCAGCTCTTGCTGTAGATCTTGTAAATAATTATGGAAAAAAAGTACTTCTTGTAGATGCTAATTTTTCTGCTCCCAATATTGGAGAACACATGGATATTTTGAATCCTGCATCAACTGTTCGAGAAGTTCTTGCTGGGCAGGTAAGTATTAACTCTTCGGTTGAACATAGATATGGCGTTGATGTTATTTCAGGGACGTTTAAAGATTATGGAGATATAAACATCTTAAAATTAAAAGATAGAATTGAGAGAATTAAGAATGCTTATGATTATATTGTTATAGACTCCTCTCCAAATTTAAATGATGAGATGTTGTCAACTATTCTTGCTTCTGACGCTCTATTTGTAGTTTCTACTCCCGATACTCCAACTTTGAACTGTTCAGTTAAAGCGGCACAGTTAGCTAAACAAAGAGGAAAGCCTATTGCAGGAGTTATTGTTAATAAGATAAGAGATCCTAAGTTTGAATTAAGTTTGCAAGATATAGAAAAAAATACAGGGATACCTGTTGTTGCAATGATTAAGGATGATAAAGCACATGGTCGTGCTCTGTTCACAAGAATTCCTATGCCTTTGTACAAATCTAGATCTAGATGTTCTAAGGAAATTAAGTCTTTAAGTGCTTCAATTACTGGAATGGCAAGGTCTCCTTCATTTTTAGATTATTTAATTCCAAGGCATTTTAGCAAAGAGCATACTAATAGACAGCTGTTGAAAGAAGGATTTTATACCGAAGTATTCAAATAAATTTTAGTATTATTTAAATAGTTTAACTGTTCTTATTTATTATGAGCAAGAAGGGATTAAGAATACTTCAGATTATTGCATGGGCTATGGGTTTTATTGCTTTAGTCTTATTGCTTTATGGTATAATTAGAATCATTATATCATGAAAATATCAAATGCTTTAGAAATATTATCTCAAATAATAAATTTTGCAATTTTCATATATTTTGCTATTATTTTAATAAAAACTAATTCTTTGGACTGAGAAAATGCTTTTGCTTTCTCCGAGCTAAAGCCACAAAGGTTACGCGAAAAGCATTTTCGAGGTGTTCAAGAAATCAGCACGCTCTGGACTTTAGCCCTGAGTTCTTGACATATTACTGGCTTGTTAATCAGTGCAATAGGATTGTTTTCTTCTTTAGTTGCAAGTATAGTCTCTAAACTTGAAATCGGATAAATTAATAAGCAAAGAAGTTTTGATTTTTTTATGGAAGATGGAAAATGTATTTTTTGTAGGATTATAAAAGGGCAGATTAATTCAGAAATAATTGCAGAGAGCGGATCTTTTATTGCTATCAAGGATATTAAGCCTAGTGCTGAAGGACATACTTTAATTATTCCTAAAGAGCATTTTATTACTTTGTTGGATGTTCCAGATAAGTTAGGGAATGAGATGCTTAGATTTACAAAGCAGGTTGCTTCTGAACTAATGGACAAAAAATTTGGAGATGGTTTTAGACTTAGTTGGCGATTCAACAATAACTAAATTC
>JBBTAF010000032.1:0-16893 GCA_038044305.1 Nanobdellota archaeon | reverse complement strand
TAGGAATAATGAAGAACTTGATAAAAAACAATTGAAAAGATTCCTAGATATAGCTCTACGCCCTCAATTTTAGATTAGTTTATTTTAATTAATTCGTCTCCGTCTAAATAATATCCATCGTGACCTAGATTTCCTTTTATTAAATTAGACAAAAATCTTACACTTTCACGATCTAACTCCAATTCCTTTGCTTTTTTTATAGTGTGCGCTTTCAGACAGTGAGGACAGGAAGTATGAGACGTTCCTTTAGGTTCTATTACATTATTTCTTTCTACAAATGATTCAATAGAAGCAATAAGTTCATCTTGTATTAGTATTCCTCTTGCAAGAGCAAGTACTTTTGCTTTTATCAAAAGTTTCGCTAGGGGAGATATGGATGAAACTCGATAAAACGATGCAGGTGCAGAAATTGTTTTTTGTATTTTCATGGTAGAAATGTGCAAGAACCAACAAGAAATTAATGATTAATTGCAGAGTCTGATTGTAAATACAGACAAATATGAGGAAGACTTAATAGAACTACAAGTAGCAGTGGCTGAATGTAAACAGTAATTCATTACATTATTCGTTCCTCTCGTTTTCATAATAAACTAATGTGTCTGGACTTTATATATATTGTGAATTTCTAGGAAAAAATTGTATTCATTATGCAGTTAAATTAATAGAAATTTATGGGGAAAAGATAAATAGTATTCTCTAAAATCTTTTATTTATCTTATAGTATTATCTAATATACTATAATTATGTATTGCTACTCCAAGTTTTGCTCCTGGATATGTCCAAACTGCGAGGGCATATGCTAATGCAGAATTATTTACTTGTTTTCTACTTTCATTTAAGTATGCTCTGAAAGAAGAATCTTGAACTCTTACGTTATTGAATGGTTGAACATTCGATTCCATTCCAATTGTAACTCCCATTGCACTTAATCCTAAAAGTGCAACTAAACCATATTTCAATATTCTTAAATCTCTCTTATTTTTTTTCATGGTTAATGTGGATAATATTAGTTTATATTAGTTTATATTCTTTTGCATACTTTAAAATAATCTTATTTTTTAAAAAGATTAAATTTGCAGAAGACTTAAAAAGAAGATTTGACTAAATGTATTATGAATATGAATAAAAAAATGGTAGTAGTAGGAATAGTAATTGTTGCGTTGATAATTTTATATTTTAGCACTAGACCAAGTGGTGAAAATGGTTTAAATGCAGAGGCAATTGCTAAGGCATTAACTGCTAAAGGGGCAGTAATGTATGGACTTGAAACTTGCTCTCATTGTAAAGAGCAGAAGGCATTATTTGGAGAGTCTTTTAGATATGTCAATTATGTATCCTGCGATGAAAATCAGTTAGAATGTATTAAACTTGGAATAACTGGAGTTCCTGCGTGGATAATAAATAATAAAACTTATCAGGGTGTTCAAAGTTTGGAAGATTTGAAGAAACTAACAGAGGACAATTAGAAAGGAATAAAAGAGGTTTATTATTTAGTATATCATGAAAAAAATAATATATCTTGATAATGCATCCACTACAAAAGTTTATCCTGAAGTTGCAAAAGTGATGGAAAAAGTTATGTTAAACCAGTATGGAAATCCAAGTTCATCACATGATTTAGGAGATGAAGCTAGAAAAATTATTAATGACTCTCGGATTATTTTGGCTAAAGAAATAAATGCAAAAGCCTATGAAGTTATTTTTACTTCTGGAGCTACTGAATCAAATAATCTTGCTCTTTTTGGAGTTGCTGGAAGTAAATTAGGTAAGATTAAAAAAAATATAATTATTAGTTCAATTGAACATTCATCTATTTATGAAAGTGTAAAAGAGTTGGAAAAACAAGGATTTGAAGTTATTGAAGTGCCTGTTGATAATAATGGACTAATTGATATTGATTATTTGAAAAATAAAATTGATAATAATACTCTAATTGTTTCTATTATTCATGGAAATAATGAGCTTGGTGTTTTACAGAATATTGAAGAGATAGGAAGTATATGTAATAAGCATGGAGTTTTATTCCATACGGACTGTTCTCAGAGTTTTGGAAAAGATAAAATTGATGTTAGAAAAATGAATATAAGTTTGTTATCTGCATCAGGACATAAGATAGGAGCATCTAAAGGAATTGGGTTGCTCTATATAAAAGAAGGAATAGAATTAGAACAAAGACTTTTTGGAGGAAGTCAAGAAATGAACAGAAGAGCTGGAACTGAAAATGTTGCTGGAATTGCTGGATTTTCTAAAGCAATTGAAATAACTAGAAAGCATGATGTTAAAAAAGTCAGAATAGTTAGAGATTACTTTATTTCTCAATTAGAGAATATTGGAGGAAAAATTAATGGTTCTAAAGAAAAAAGACTATCTAATATTGTAAGTGTTACATTTGACTGTGACGCAGAAAATTTGATGATATTTCTTTCAGGAAAAGGAATAATGTGCTCAACAAGAAGTGCGTGTGATGAGAAAAGTAAGAAAGAAAGTAGAGTTTTAGAATCAATTGGACTTAAAGAAAAGGAAATTAAGGGAACTTTGAGATTTTCGCTTGGATTTGACACGAATAAGAAGGATATTGATTATGTAATTAGAGAGATTAAAAAGTTTATAAAAATGAATTCATAAGTTATATTAACTCTTTAGTTCTAATTGTGATATGATATATAAAAAAGGGAAAGCTAAAGAAATTGAATGGCAAAATGAGAAACAATGGATAAATTCAAGTCCTTTGAAGCTTGAAAATCTTAGAGGAAAAATAGTTTTAATTGATTTTTGGGCGTATTCTTGTGTAAATTGTATAAGAACATTCGATTCGCTTAAACAAATATGGAATAAATATAAAAATAAAAGGTTTATTTTGATTGGAATTCATACTCCTGAATTTGAGTTTGAGAAAGAAAGTGGAAATGTTAAATATGCTGTAAAAAAATATACTCTTGAATACCCTATCTTAAATGATCCTGAAAGAATAAATTGGGAGAACTATGGAAATACTTATTGGCCTAGAATAGCATTGATAAATACTGAAGGAGATATTATATTTGAACACGTTGGAGAGTCTGGATATGATGAAGTTGAGAAAAAAATAATTGAGGAACTTATTAAATTAAAAGAAATTCCAGAAGATATTGAAACGATTTCTTTAAAAAAAAGAAATTATGAACCTGGAGTTTCTAAAGAAACTTATGCAGGCAGTGAGAGAAATGCTGGAATTCCTGGAAAAGTTTGCACCAAAGAGGGTTGTGATGAATACCATGACTCTGGAAATTATGCTCCTGGAGTTATTTATTTGCAAGGAGAATGGAATCAAACCAGAGAGTATGTTGAATATCTTGGTAAACCCGAAAAGGGAAGAATATGCTATAGATATTATGCTTCAGAAGTAAATGTAGTTATGGCTGGAGTTGGAGAAGTTGAAGTTCTTTTGGATACTTTACCAATACGAAAAGAAGATGCTGGAGAAGATGTTTTCTTTAGGGAAGGAAAGAGTTATGTGAAAGTTGAAGGGGCTGAAATGTATAATATAGTTAAACATTCTAATTATCATTCAAGAGTTTTAAGGATAATTCCATTTGAAGAGTTAAAAGTTTATGCCTATACGTTTGGGTAGAAATATGGTTTTTATTCACAATAATTCTTAAATAACCTGAACCTAAACTTTAATCTCTGTGGGTCTTTGGAAAGATAATTTATAGGTTAGTAGTCTGTGTGGAGAGTGTATTTTAGTTACTCCATGATTCGTAGCACTACTCGAATTGGTAAGTACATACAATAAATCTCTCTCCTGTTGAACCCCTAGTACTTCCTGGCTACCAAGATTGAGGTTACTTGCTACATAAGGAAGAACTAGAGGTATTGATACATAATCTGGCTCTCTACTTCCATAACTTTCGTCCCAATGTAATATTCTCCCAATTAATCCTTTGTTATACTGTCCACTACTAATCCAAAGCTTTGAAAAGGCGTCTTGAGGATCTGAACCAATAGCAACAGGTTCTGTTAAAATCTTTCCCTCTCGTAACAATATGCTCGACCAACCCATGTCATGATATAAGTTTGTCTTCCATGTAACTTTAGCAAAATCTTTCCCGCTTCTTAATCCATGATCAATTCCATGATGCATATCTGCAATATAAAATTTTCTTCCTGTTTCTTCAGCCAGTGTTGCTGGCGACCAAACAATAGAATCACGCCAAAATTCGATAAGTGGTAAAGATAAAATAACTCCTTTGTATTTTGCTGAATATTGTTGATCAAATTCGATAGGTATTCCTAATTCTCTAAATGTTTTTCCAACAAACTCTACTGTTTCAATTTCATCTTCTAATTTTCCAGGTGCTTTGACTTCTTTCTCTCTTAAAAGTAAAATATCGTTATCTTTAGGTCTAAATCCCTCTGATGGTAAGCCTACATACAAATGTTTTCCATCGCTAGCCAATTCTTTGTTCATACTATAATTGAAATGCAAAGTAAAAACTTTTTTTTGCCATTGAAGACTATAAACTTCTATGGGTCCGTAATAATTGGAAACAAACAAATAGTCTCCAGATACTAGGAAATTTTGGGTTAATCTTTCTGTAGGGGCAAGGGCAAATTCTGTAACTGGTTCTATTCTTAATATATCTTTTTTAGGATCTATATCTACGACTTCTCTTTCTGGCATTTTAAACCCAATTTTTTTAGGTATTTAAGGATTATTGCAATTAAAATGGAAGAACAAAATTACGTATGCTTGTTTTAAAAAAAGAAATTCTAAAGGTTTAAAAAGCAATTCTAACTGTTGGATACATGAGAAAAACTGTTAGAAGATCAAGAAGAAAAAGATTACTAAAACTTAAGTTGAAGAATAAATAAGATTTAAGCGAATATCTATTTTATAGTATATAAATGAATTAAAAGCTATTTTTATTTGATTTTTTATGAATGGAAATGAAAATTTGGATTTTAAATTGTATAGAGAGATGATGGATGTTTTGAAACCTCTAGAGGAAGTAAGAATTAGAAGAAGTGAAAGAGAGACATTTGATCTCTATGATAATTCCAATGGAAAAGAAAAATTAAGAAGTTTGGTTCTTATTCCAATAATGAGAGCTAGTCCTAAAGAAGTTAGCGCTGTGAAGTTAGATGAAACTTCTAGATTGAAAAAGTATGGTTTGAGAGCGAAAAGAGGAGTTGCAAATTCTGATATTATAGGAAGAGTTGACAGAGCAGTTCATCAGCATTTTGAAAAGCTTGGAGGAAGTAGATTGATTTACGGAGAGCTGAGAAAAAAAGAATTTCCATTTATGAACTATGAGTTATTTTATCAAATAAGAGACAGGGAAGAGGGAATTCATGTAGTGGGAATAGGATTTTCATTTAGGCATGATAGACAAGGGTATCCTGTTATTGAGATAAAAAAAGGAAAACCTGATTTTATGTCTAGAGTTATTACTCCTGAAGACTTTAAATTGCAATCGACCGTTAGAAAACCTATTTCTTGTGTTGAGATATAGATTTGCAATTGGTTAAACCGTTGCTAGTGCATCTTGATCAAATGGTGCATAGGCAATAACTTTTCCTGTTTGATCTATAATCGCAACATGATATTTGCCGTCTGGAAGAATCATATTGATTTTTCCAGTCATCCCTTTTTTTATTTCGACTGGAGTCTCCTCTTCTCCTGCTTGCTCTATAAATTCTTTATCTGGACTAACTAATATCTTTACAAGTTGATGTCTTTTAAATATGGTTTGCATAGATTGATTAGTAGAAGAAGCATTAAATAGTTTCTGTAAACTCAAAATTTGATATTGCTACTAAAAAGAGTATACAGAAAAAAATAAATGTTTTATCGTCGAAAGAAAAAAAAGTATAGAAATATTTAAATATGAAAATAGATGTTCTATACTTAATTACAATGGCTTGTGGTTTTTAAAATGAAAAAACACAAGGGATTGTGGTTTTAGAGGTCAAAGAAATGCTGTGCCCATATTGTCAAAATCAAGATACTAAGGTTGTTGACAAGAGAGACAGTGGCAATTTAACCCGTAGAAGAAGAGAGTGTAATAAGTGTGAAAAAAGATTTAGCACACTTGAAGAGGTTGAAGAGGCTAGACTTAAAGTTGTTAAAAAAGATGGTACACGAGAAGACTTTGATCGAAATAAGATAAAAAGAGGTATAGAATTGGCTTGTAGAAAAAGACCAGTGAGTACCGAAAAAGTTGATAAAATGATAATAGCAGTTGAAGATAAGTTGAGGAAAAAAGGAAAAGAGGTTGAGTCTAGATATATTGGAGAGTTGGTTTCAAAAGAGTTGAAAAGAACTGATAATATTGCATATATTCGATTTGCTTCAATATACAGAGATTTTACTGATTTGAGTGATTTTAAGAAGGAAATAAAGGAGTTGAATGAATGACTCCTGAAAAACTGCAACAACTTAATTTAGGTAATATGCCTATTAGGAGATTTTTTAGTTATGAAGGTAAAAGTCCTTTTCAGTTTGATATCTATGGAAATTCTATGAAGTGGATAAGTGATGAGGTTAAGGTAACTGATGATATGAATAAAGTAATATTTGTTCAGCCTAATGTAAAAAGACCGGATTTTTGGAGTCCTCTCGCACTTAAGGTTGTTGCTAGTAAGTATTTTTGGGGCGATCAACTAAAGGGGGAAAGAGAAGATTCAGTTGAAAAATTAATTGGAAGAGTATCTAGATATTTTCAAAGGCAAGCATTAAGACAAAAATATTTTAGTCAGGAGCAAGCGTCAATTTTAGGTGATGAGATTGTAGCAATATGTTTGAATCAGTTGGCTGTGTTTAATTCACCAGTTTGGTTTAATGCAGGAATTAATCAAGAGTATGATAGAAATGCGGGAGGAGTCTCGGCATTTAAGTGGGATTCTATTACGAATAGCATTGTTCATTCTCAAAAAACTGAAGATTTGCCTCAATGTTCTGCTTGTTTTATTCAAAGCATTCAAGACAATATGGAATCTATTCTAGAGGTTCAAGTGGCTGAAGCTATGTTGTTTAAAGCAGGTTCTGGAACTGGCACAAATAGATCCCCTTTGAGAAGTTCTAAGGAAAGAATTACAGGGGGCGGAAGAGCATCTGGACCGTTGTCATTTATGAAAGGATATGACACCTATGCTAATATAATCAAATCTGGAGGAAAGACAAGGAGAGCTGCTAAAATGGAAATTCTTAATGTTGAACATCCTGATATAATTGAATTTATAGAATCAAAGCAAAAAGAGGAGAAGAAGGCGTGGGCACTAATGGAACAAGGATATGGCGGAGGAATGAATGGGGAAGCTTATGGAAGCATATTCTTTCAAAACTGTAATATGTCTGTCAGAGTTCCTGATGAGTTTATGAATTCGGTTAGAGAAAATAAAGAATGGAATACAAGAGCAGTAAATGGGGGAGCAATTATTGATACTTTAAAAGCAAAAGAAATTTTGAAAAAAATTTCTGAAGGAACTTGGATTTGCGGAGACCCTGGAATGCAGTTTGATACAACAGTCAACAAATGGCATACCTGCAAAAATTCGGGAAGAATAAACGCAAGTAATCCGTGCAGCGAGTACATGTTCCTTGATGATTCTGCATGCAATCTTGCATCCATTAATTTAATTAAGTTTAGAACAGAAGATGGTAGATTTGATGTTGAAAAATTTAAGAACGTGGTAAGATCTATGATAATTGCTCAAGAACTTTCTGTTGATGGAAGTAGTTATCCTGGAGATAAAATTGCTAGAAACTCCCATGATTATAGACCATTAGGCTTAGGTTATGCAAACCTTGGTGCATTGCTTATGAGTTTAGGATTACCTTATGATTCTGATTCTGGAAGGTCTGTTGCAGCAGCGATAACTGCTGTGATGACTGGAGAGGCATATAAAACGTCTGCAGAACTTGCTGCTCTTGTTGGATCTTTTCCAGGTTATACTAAGAATAGAACTCCTATGCTGGAAGTAATTAATATGCATAGAGAATCAGTTAAAAAAATTGACGTTGAAAAAATCCCAGATGCATTGAGATATCTTGTAAATGATGCGTGGGATTGTTGGACGGATGCATTTGAACTGGGAGAAAAGTATGGATATAGAAATGCACAGGTTACTGTACTTGCTCCAACTGGAACTATTGCATTTATGATGGATTGTGATACTACTGGAATAGAACCAGATATTTCTATTGTTAAATATAAGACCCTTTCTGGAGGAGGAATGTTAAAGATTGTAAATAGATCTGTTGCTCTTGCTTTGAAGACCTTGGGTTACTCTGAAAATCAAGTTAGAGAAGTTATAGATTATGTTGATAAAAATGATACAATTGAAGGAGCACCAGGGTTATTATCTGAGCATCTTGCTGTCTTTGACTGTGCGTTTAAACCTGCCAAGGGAACGAGAAGCATAGGATATAAAGGGCATATTAAAATGATGGCAGTTACTCAGCCATTTTTGTCGGGAGCTATAAGTAAAACTGTCAATTTACCTGAAAATTCAACGATAGATGATATTGCTGAAACTTATATTTATGCTTGGGAACAGGGTCTGAAAGCTGTAGCAATATATCGAGAAAATTCAAAGAGAAGTCAACCATTGAATACTCAAAAAACTGAGGGAGAAATGGTAAAAAAGGTTCAAGAAATTGTTAAAGAAAAAATAATTTATGTTAAAGCTCCCGAAAGAAAACATCTACCTCAAACAAGAAAGGCAATAACACATAAATTTGGAATTGCTGGACATGAGGGATATTTAACTGTTGGACTTTATGATGATGGAAAACCTGGAGAGATATTTTTGACTATGCATAAAGTGGGAAGTACAGTAAATGGTCTTGTCGACGCATGGAGTACTTCTATGTCTGTGAATTTACAATATGGAATTCCAGTAGATAAATTATTTGGAAAGTTTAGACATCAAAAGTTTGAACCTTCTGGATTTGTAAAAAATGATGAACCAGGAGAGTTGGATAAAAATCAAATTCCTATTCGTTCTGCGTCCTCGATAGTGGATTATATTGCACAATATATGTTAAGTAGATTTGGAAGTGGAGCTGGAAAAATAGAACTTGAGATTCCAAATATTGAAGAGAAGATGGAAGAAGATAAACCTGAACAGCAAATGGCTATAAGTGATTTTGGTCATGAAGGTCTTGTCTGTCCTCAATGTGGAAGTCCAGCTAAGAGATTAGGAAATTGTGCAATGGTTTGCACGTCATGTAAGCAGACAACTAGACATGGATGCGGAGAATAATGAATTTACCTGAAAGAATTTTAAAATTGACAGAAGTTGAAAAAGAACTCCTTCCAAAAGTAAAATCTTGGAATCGTGATAGGCTTTTGCTTGCATGGGGATTTAGTGCTGCATTACTTATGACTATAGGACTAAGTATTATTCAATATGTATTTACTAAAAATCAGTCGAATAGTTACACTGATGGTTATATAATATCAATAATATTTTTGTTTGTATTTGGAATTATTTTGACTTTATGGGCGGGGCATATTATAGACCAAAATGCTAATGATGCAAATATAACTTTAGAAATAGTTCATAAGGAACTTCAAGAACTAAAAAAGATAAAGCATTAATTTTCATATCAAATTCTTTGAAAATGAAAAGACTTAAAAATTCTGATATTCTTATGGTTGTATGAATAATAGACGTAAAAGAATTGAAATAATAAGACAAAAAATACACCCTGTTCTTAGAAAGTTTAGAGTTAGCAAAGCAGGGTTATTTGGAAGTTTTGCTAGAGGCGAAGAGAAAAAAGATAGTGACATAGACATTCTTGTGGAAGTAGGAAATGATTGGGATTTATTTGATTTAATAAATCTTAAGTTGAATCTTGAAAAGAAAATGAAAAGAAAAGTTGATGTTGTCGAATATCAAGGTATTAGAAAGGAATTAAGAAAAACTATTCTCAGTGATGAAATTCCAATTATCGCATGAAAAGAGATTATAAATTATTTATAGAAGATATATCCAGATGCATTGAACAGATTGAATTAAATTTAAATGGAATTTCAGAGGAACAATTTAGAAAAAGTGATGCTCTACAGAGTATAGTTATGATGAAATTGCAAATAATTGGAGAATCGAGCAGAAATATTCCTGGCTCAGTAAAACAGGTTAATCCTCTAATGCCTTGGAGAGAAATGGCTAACGTGAGAGATTTAATATCTCATTCATACTATTTAATTGGCGCAGACTATCTTTGGAGAACTGTAAATAATCAAATTCCTAGGATAAAATTAGCCCTAAAAAATATAAAACTTGTTTGAAGTTTTCTGGAACTAACAGAAATATAATCTTATTCATCTTCTATCAAAGGAACGAATGAAAATCCTGCGAATGATTGTTCTTTGAATAAATTGCCTTGTTTTTCTATACAAAGTATGTCATTTCCAACAGGAGCAACTAGAATTCCATTTTCTGAAAGCTGAGAAAGAAACTTATGAGGTTTTGTTTTTAATGCTGCACTAATAATTATTCTGTCGAATTCAGCTTTTTCTGGAAGACCGTTATTACCATTTCTATTAATTATATGTACTTTATTGTTTTCCCCTAAAATCTTTCTAGAAGAGACTGCAAATTTTCTGTTTATCTCTAGTCCATATATTTCAGATTTTGGACAGAGTTCAGAAATTAAAGATAGTAAATATCCTGTTCCTGAACCTATTTCTAATATTTTTTGTCCGTCTTGTGGATTTAAAAGGGTAAGCATAAATGCAATAGTTGATGGCTGAGAAAGAGTGGTGCCTGGCTCAAGTGGAATAGCCATATCGTCATAAGCATAAAGAAAAGTGTGTTCTGGTATAAATAATTCTCTTTTTATTTTTTCAAATGCTGAAATAATTTTATCTGAAAATCCTTTTTTTCTAAGAAAATCAAGAAGTTCCGTTTTATTCATATAAAATTAAGATTTGGGATATATTAATTGTTATCGGTGATTGTTTGCTTTTTTGTTACTCAAGGGTTTTACATAAGATTTATTAATGAATAATATTGGAAATAGATATGAGTGATGGAATTATTGAATTAAATTCTGAAAGTTTTGATGGAGCTACTGTAAAGGGTAAATGGATAATTGATTTTTGGGCTGAATGGTGCGGTCCTTGTGTTATGATGAAACCTGTTTTTGAGGCAGTAGCAAAGGAATTTAAAGGAAAAGTTAATTTTGCAAAAATAGATATTGATTCTAATCAAGATATTGCTGAGAGATTTAGTGTTATGAGTATTCCAACAATTCTTTTAATTGAGAATGGAGAAGTTGTTGATAGTTCTGTGGGTTACGTTTCAAAAGATGCTTTGAACAAAAAGATTTCTGAAACATTTTCTTAACTAGAAGAGATAGGTAATTTTAAATAAGCATTTTTATACCAAGCTATGAGGCCTCGTAGCTCAGCCCGGTTAGAGTACTGGACTTTTACAGAAAAACAAGGTTTTCTGTCCTTACAAAAAGGACAGACCTTTTTGAAGTAATCCAGGTGTCGCGGGTTCAAATCCCGTCGGGGCCATTGGTATTAGGGATTTGAACACTGAGAAAATCCTGATTTTCAAGGTGCTCAGAAATTTTCAATTTCTGACATACTGAGGAACAAATTCCTCAGTCCCTCGAACTTTAGAAAGTTCTCGGAATCCCGTCGGGGCCATTGGTATTGAGTTGTAAAAATTAACTGGAAATGTATATAAATATTGAAAACATTGAATTGTATGCCTAATGATGAATTAGTATATTCTCTTGAAAATGCTCGCGAGCTTGCTTCATTGGTTAGAGTGCTTTTCTTTTCTGGAACTTTAGAAGAAGCAGTTCGTGAAGCAGAAGATTGGCAGATTGAAAAAATGGTTGAAGGAAGAGTTAGAGTTTTCATTCCTGCAAATACTGATAGTTTAACTCCTGCAAAATTTGAGGAATTACTTAGAGCACCAACTAAATATGATTTGGTTAGTGGGCGAGTCATTGATGGTCCTGCAATATACGGGCGCCCCGATGTTGCTTTCCTTGGAAAAACCAAAGACGATCCCAGACCTCACCCAGGATTTTTAGTTTATGACACAAATGCGGCAGTTATTGTTGACTATATTGGGAGAGATGGAAAAACTTTAATTAATAGAATGGCTCGAGAGCAATATTGCACTACTTTGAGAGAGAAATTGGGATTTGATGTTAGTTGGAATGAAAGTTCCCTTGCTGAATAGTATACAAATAGTTATAAAACAGCGAATATAAGTAAAAGATATTGAATAAAATTACCGAATTAAGATATCTAATTTAAATAAAGAGAATTCCTAACCTCATGCATCCCACCGTTCGCTTCGCTCACTCCTCAGCAAGCTGAGAGGTATTGCACTCGGTTTACAAAGGAATTCTCTAATTACATTTTGAGCCGCAGCAAGCTACGAAGTATTCAACTCAAAATGTAATAAAAGTGTCTATTGTTTTGGCTGGGAAGAGAAAAGATTAATTTTTAACAAAAACTCTTTCTTACAAAACATTTAAAAAGGCATTTTTGCAACTATATTTTGTTCGGAAGTTCGAGTTAATTTGAACTAAATAAAATTACTTTCCCGTCGAGGTTACATGCATATCTTACAGCCAAAACACACGAAATTGAAACAAGAGGAGATAAAAAAACTTTTAGAAATGTATAACATTAGTATTTCTCAATTACCTAAAATAAAATTGGATGATCCAGGTATTCCACAAGGGTGCATAAGTGGAGATGTTTTAAAGATTGAAAGAAAAGAAGGAGATAAACTAAATGTTTATTATAGGGTGGTTGTTTGATGAAAAATAAACAAGACGTTTTAATAAAGAAATATTTGGCTCAACATTCTTTGGTAGAGTCGAATCTTAATTCTTTTAATGATTTTATTAATAATAAGATGCAACAGATAGTCAATGAACTTAATGCTAATATAAACAATGAGGAAATTGAAGTTAAACTTGGAAAATTGAGAGTTGCAAAACCAAATATTATTGAAGCGGATGGAAGTCATAGCATCGTAACTCCTTCAATCGCTAGATTAAGAAATCTGACTTACTCTGCACCTATTTATCTGGAAATTAGTGTTAAATATGAAGGACAACTTGATTCGGGAGAGGTTGAGATTGGAAGAATTCCAATTATGGTTAAGAGTTCTGCTTGTACGACAAATGGTATGACCAAAGATCAACTTAGAGAGAATTACATGGACAAGTTGGATCCTGGAGGTTACTTTATAATTAATGGAAATGAGAGAGTAATGGTAATGTCTGAGGATTTGGCGGCTAATCAGCCATTTATTGAAGAGGGCAGATTAGGATTAACATTAAGAATATTTTCACAGAGAGGAGCATATAGAATTCCAACTACTATTTCTGAGACTAATGAAGGAATTTTAGAATTAAGTTTTAGTAGATTGAAGAATATTCCTCTTATTGTTATTCTTAAAGCATTGGGAATGACTAAGGATGCAGATATTGCTAAAGGTATTGACTATGAATCAGATTCTTTAATTGTTAACCTTTATGAGTATGCAACAATTAAAGAGACAGAGGATGCTTTGATGGCTGTTGCTGAAAAAGCAGGAATTCAGGGAACAAAGAAAGAGATTCTTGATAGAATTAAGGATAGAATTGATTCATTTTTGTTGCCTCATGTTGGTATAAACAAGAGTGATAGGTTTGAAAAAGCAGTTACTATTTGTAGACTGGTAAAATTGTACATGAGATCTAAGGAAAATAATAAGATAAGAACTGATAAAGATCACTACGCTAATAAGAGAGTAAAACTTTCTGGAGACTTGCTTTCCGATTTATTTAGAGTAAATATGGGAATTCTTGTGAGAGATATTCAGTATTCTCTTCAGAAAGTTGCAAAGAGAAAGAAGTTTTATTCTTTGAAGAGTATTGCAAAATCGACTTTGTTTACCCACAGAATTGAAAGTGCGATTGCGACTGGAAGCTGGATTGGAGAAAGATCTGGAGTTACTCAAAATATGGATAAGACGAATTATCTTGCTATGATGTCACAGTTGCAGAGAGTTGCAAGTACTCTTGCAGGAGAACAAGAAAATTTCCTTGCTAGAACTCTTCATCCTACTCATTATGGAAGGTTCTGTCCTACTGAAACTCCTGAGGGAACAGAAATTGGATTGAGAAAAAATCTTGCATTGCTTAGCAAAATTTCTACGGCAGTGCAATTTGATGAAGTTGCTTTTTTAAAGAAGTTCAGTGACTTTGGGTTGAATAAAGTTTCTGGAAGAGATGTTTTCTTCAATGGAAAGTTTATCGGGTTTGTTACCGATTCTGATGATTTTGTGAAGAAAATCAGAGAAGCTAGAAGAGCAGGATTTTTCCCTATAGAACTTAGTGTTAGAAAGGATGGTCTTTTGGATCAAATAGCTATTTCGACAGAAGTTGGTAGAGTTCTTAGACCTTTGATTATTGTTGATAATGGAGTAAGTAGATTGAAGAATGAACATATTGTTTTGTTGGAAAATAATAAGATAACTTGGAGTGATTTGATTAAAGAGAAAGTTATAGAGTATGTTGATGCTGCTGAAGAAGAGAATGTTCTTGTGGCACTGAGTCAGGAAGAGTTAACTGCAAGTCATACTCATCTGGAAGTACACCCAATTGATATATTTGGACTCGTACTTAGCATATTACCTTTTGCTAATCATGATCATTCATCGAGGCTGATTAAAGGAGGAAAGACATTGAAGCAAAGTCTTGGAATTTATTCTGCAGATTATCTTGTTAGATTAGATACTGATGTATCTATATTACATTATCCACAGAAACCAATTGTTAGAAGTTTCATATACGATACATTAGATGTTTATCCTGCTGGTCAGAATCTAGTTGTTGCTATTATGCCATTTGAAGGATATAATCTTGAGGATGCGGTTGTTTTGAATAAGGCCAGCGTCGATAGAGGAATGGGTAGAAGTACATACTTTAGACCTTACTCAGTTACTGAATTACAGTACGCTGGAGGACTTAAGGATGAAATCACAATTCCTACTAAAGATGTTTCAGGATATAGAGTTGAAGCATCATATAGATTTTTGGAAGATGATGGTATTGCATATCCAGAAGCTGATATGAATGAGGGAGAAATACTAATTGGTAAATTAACTCCTCCAAAGTTTTTGAGTGAGGCAAAAGATTTGAGTATTCAAAGTAAGAAAGATGCTAGCGCAGGAGTCAGACAGGAAGAAAGAGGAACTGTTGATGCAGTATTTATTACTGCGGATGAAGAAGGAAATAAGGTTGTTCAAGTAAGAACTAGAGATTCTAGATTGCCTGAACCAGGTGACAAATTCTCTGCTCCACACGGACAGAAAGGAGTCGTTGGAATGATTGCAGATGCACAGGATATTCCATTTACTTCTAGAGGAATAAGACCAGATTTGCTTTTCAATCCACACGGAGTTCCTAGCAGAAAGAGTATTGGATATATGATTGAAGTCATTGCTGGAAAAACTGCAGCATTGACTGGAAAAATTATTGACGGGACTCCATTTACTGGTGCTAACATTGCTGATTTGGAAAATCAACTTAGAGAATTTGGATTTAGATTTGATGGTAAGGAAGTTATGTATAATGGAGTAACTGGAAAGAAAATGGATGCAAAAATCTATGTTGGAAATATGTATTATCTAAAATTAAAGTATATGGTAAAGAATAAAATGCATGCAAGAGCTTCTGGAAAAGTAGCTTTGTTGACAAGACAGCCTATTGAAGGAAGAGCAAGAGGAGGAGGACTAAGACTTGGAGAGATGGAGCAACAGGCATTGGCAGGACATGGCGCTTCTTTGTTATTGAAGGAAAGATATGATTCAGACAAGACGGTGATTCACATCTGTAAAGGATGTGGAAGTATGGCCTATGAAGATATGTTACATAGCAAGATAGTTTGTCCAATTTGCGGAGGAAATGAATCAGACCCTATTGAGATTTCATATGCATACAAGCTTTTATATGAGTAATTACTTGGACTTGGAGTACATACTACATTCGAATTAACGAATAAGTTTGAACAATAAAATGAGAGATCAACATACAAGAAAACAGGTTAGAGCATTGAAGTTTAGTTTGCTTAGTCCTGAGCAGATTAAAAGAATTAGCGCTGCAAAAATTGTAACTCCTGAACTTTATGATATTGATGGATTCCCAGTTGATGGAGGACTTATGGATTTACGTTTGGGAGCAATTGATCCAGGAGTTAGATGTAGAACTTGTGGTCAGAGATTTAAGGAGTGTCTTGGACATCCTGGAAGCATTGAGTTAGCTAGACCAGTTATACATATTAAATATATTCCTTTGATTGAGCTATGTTTGAGAAGCTTCTGTCTTAAGTGCGGTAAATTAACTTTATCTGATGATAAACAGAAGGGAATTCCTCCTGCAATAAGAGCTAAAAAGGCAAGAGATGCAAAGAAATGCCCTCATTGTAATGAAATTCTTGAAAGAGTTAAACTTGAGAAACCTAGTACCTTTATGATTGGAAAGAAGAGATTGTCTCCAATAGAATTGAGAGATAGGATTGTTGCAATTAAGGATGAGGAATTAAAGAAAATTGGAGTTAATGCTAAGACATGCAGACCTGAGTGGGCAGTTATGTCTTTGCTTCTTGTACCTTCGGTAACTGTAAGACCTTCAATTACTTTGGACTCTGGAGAGAGATCTGAAGATGATTTGACTCACAAACTTTCTGATATTATAAGAGCAAACCAAAGATTGTGGGAAAATCTTAATGCTGGAGCACCAGAAGTAATTATTGAAGATCTTTGGGATTTGTTACAATATCATGTAACTACTTTTTTTGATAATAATGTCACAAGAATTCCTCCTGCAAGACATAGGTCTGGACAACCATTAAAAACTATTACTGAAAGAATCAA
>JBBTAF010000031.1:0-6963 GCA_038044305.1 Nanobdellota archaeon | reverse complement strand
TATTGAAACAATGTTTGCATAATTATTTAAAATTGGAGCAAGAGCGCCTCCACAGTTTGATTTATCACCTAATAAAATGCTTTTTTGAGAATATAAATTTGCAAGTTCTTTTGTTCTAGATGCCAATCTTTTAACATTACATTCATAGATATCTGCATTGGAAAAGATTGAAGCATATAATAATGATCCTTCGTAATAGACTAATTTACCTGTACTTCTTACTTGTTTTAGATATGTATTTACTTTAATTTCACAACCTTCATCTATATCAGAAGGAGAGTTTAGAAAACAAACCTTATTTGAATTAGAGGAACATTTTAATTTTGAGTCTGCAAAGATAACTCCAGATGCATTTAGTATCTGCAGTTCGTCTTTAACGTTCTGTGGAGCGTTAACTAGACAGTAATTTGTTGACCAAAGGATTACTAAATCCGCTACTTTATACGGCATGTAAAAAGGCGCAACAAGCACATGCATTTGTTTACCTTGAACTGTTGATTCCATGAATAGGTAACTCGATATTTTGTTTGAAAAGCTAACTGAAGACCATTCGCCTCCAATGTTATTTTTGCTGGAAAGGGTTATTTTCTGTTCTCCCATGCCTGTTGAGGCAATACATTGAGTCATTAACTTAACTTCTCTGGGAAATATTATATTTGAAGGTTTTGTAGTTGATTCTATTGAAGTTTGAAGAGGATTCAAAAGAGTTTGAAGCTGTTGAACTGTCTCAGTATCTTGAAGCGTTCTTTCCGTTTTTATAAAAGAGTTTGCAGCATAAATTGCTAGAAATATTACTACTATACCCACAACTATTGAAAAAATCCAGTTAAAACTAAATTCTATTCCTTTTTTATTTATCATGTTGAATTTAATGAAGTTATTTTTACCAATAACTGCGAACTCTCTTTAAGTAACATTATTTTTCCTTTACCTTCCTTTAGGGGAACACAAAAGAATGCTGTATTTACAATGTGATTAAGATGCGTTTGGGCAGACTTTCCGTCGCATGCTTCTGTTGAAGGAAAGAGAAAGAGATTTGAGTCACCTAATGAGTATCTTCTTAAATCAATATACTCATTTGAATATGCAGAACCTCCAGAGGATAAGTTGCCAAAACAAATTGATTTTATATTTGTTGGAAAAGATAAGGTATATATCTGTTGTGCCTGAGATGATTTCCAGACATTGTCAATTTGACTCTGTAAGTCTGATTTTGTCATTACAATATTTGTACATTTTGAGGTTGAGAGAAACTGAAATATAAAATAGACTGCAACCGCTATAGTTGCGATTATTATAATTATTGAAAATATCATTCCGAATGATAATTCTAATTGCCCTTTTTTATTCATAGTGATGATAGATAAAAACAATAAATAAAGGTTTCTACTCTCTTTTTTGGGAGTACTTAAATAGAAAACAATAAAAAGTTGAAAATATCTGAGTAATTATGAGTTCACTAGATAAATTAACAGAAGCTCTTCAAAAATTGCAAGAAGAGAGAGAAATAGGACTTCCTCCTCCAACATTACCTGAAAGTATTTCTGCAAGTGAATTTGTATGCTCTCCTGGGGTTGAAAATTTTTTGGAAGAAGGAAGAAGATACACTGAATTGACTAAAGGTGTAAGAGTCGGACAGTATTAAGCTCGATTGAAACGTTTAGCTAATTGAATTATAGTAGAGGAGTAGGAACAAAGTGTAACTCGATTATCCTACTCTTCTGTATCTGTTTTCATAATTGTATCAAGTTTTCTTTTTAGTTCTGGTAATTCGGTTTTTATTATATCCCAGATAATATTAAGATTAACTCCGAAATAATTATGAATTACCTTATCTCTTGTACCTGCAATTTTACTCCATGCGATTTCTGGATGGTTTGATTTAAGGTCAGATGAGATATTCTTGACTGCTTCTCCTATTAATTCTAATCTTCTAATGCTTGCATCTCTTATATCTTTACTAACCAAAAATTGTTCTTTTGTTATTTCTTTAACTGATTCGTTTATATCTGATATGGCCTCAATTATATGATTGAGGTATGGAATGTTACTATGTTTAGTCATATTATTGGTACCTCATCTTCTAAGATAGACTTCTTAAAATAAGGGCTAATTCCGTTGTAAGATAACAAGTCTACTTTCTTTTTTAGTTTTTTTTCTAAATCTAGCGCAAGTCCTACAAAATCATATCCCATTCCTTTTGGAGGTTCTATTATAATGTCTATATCACTTTTTTTAGTATTTTCTCCCCTAGCATAGCTCCCAAATATTCCTGCTTTCTTAACATTGTAACTTTTTAGTATGCTTATGATTACTTTCTTAATTGGGGCAAGAGTTCTGTTTATTTTGTCTTCTTTAATCTTTTTGTCTGCTTCTAATTCTTTAACTTTTGTTTCACTTTGAGAGAGATTTACTCCTAGATAAATTCTTTTTTTACTTATTTTTTTTCCTGCTCTTACGGAGAGAACTCTATAGTAATATTTTCTATTATCTCGTAGGTTTATTTCAGTGTAGGCCATGTATTCTGCAGGTCTACATAATATATAAATGTTTTTATGTAGACGTGCATAAAATTAAGAAATTGCAACTCTTTACTCTAATCCCTTCAGGGTACCTGAAACTTTTTTTATCTTGATAGAAGAATTTGAGAGTTCTATTGCTGCACGAACATCATTTAGGGCTTGTCTGTCAATTGCCAGAACAAGCGAATTTACTCCTGAAACAAACATTGGTTTTGCTCTTGAAAGACCTATAGACCCTATTGCTTCTTGAATGACTTTCTCAACTTCTTCCTTTGATTTCGCTTCTATAAGAAGATAACGTCTTCTTAATTGGAGAGATTTTGATTGTTTTATCATAGACTGTTTAGTTATTTGGTATTATTAATTGTTTCTCTATTGCCTTTTTAGTAGATTGATTAAATGCAAGGAAATATCTATAAACGAAGATTTTCTATTATACTTATGAAGATTCATTCAATAGGAGGATATAATGAGGTTGGTAAAAATATGACTGCATTAGAGGTTGGGGAAGATGTTATAGTTTTTGATGCTGGATTATTCTTGCCTGCAATAGTTGGTGTTTCTGAGAGAGATAAAATCCCTACTGAAAAAGGAATGAGAGCATTAGGTGCTTTGCCTGATGATATTTGTCTTGACAAGCATGGATTAAGAGATAAGGTAAGAGGAATTTTAGTCTCTCATGCACACTTAGATCATGTAGGAGGAATTCCTTATGTTGCTCCGAGGTATAGGGCTCCAGTTTTGGGAACTCCATTCACTATGGAAGTATTGAAAGTCTTAATGCAGGATTCTAATCAAAAGATATCCAACAGAATTGTATCAGTCCCAGTAAACGGAAGTTTTGTGTTGAGAGGTAAAAAAGATTACAAAGTTGAATTTATCAATATGACTCATTCGACTATTCAATCTGCTATAATTGCAGTACATACTCCTGAAGGAATTGTTATGTATGCAAATGATTACAAGTTAGATAATTCTCCAGTGTTTGGAGATAAGCCCAATTACCGAAGGCTTAAGGAATTAGCAAAAATAGGAGTCAAGGCATTGGTGGTTGATTGTTTGTATGCTCCAGATGATAGAAAAACCCCCTCTGAAAAGATAGCTAAGAGTTTGTTGGAAGAAGTCTTTTTGACAACTGATAATAAGAATAAAGGAATGATTGTTACAACTTTTTCTTCTCATATTGCTAGATTGAAAACAATAACTGAACTTGGAAGAAAACTAAATAGAGAAGTTGTATTTTTAGGAAGAAGTCTGGCCAAGTATGTTACTGCTGCTGAAAATATAAAACAGGCTCCATTCAAGAATCAAATGAGACTATTAACCTATAGAAATAGAATGGAAAAGGCGATGAAGCAGATTGAGAAAAATAGAGAAAAATATCTTATAGTATGCACAGGACATCAAGGCGAGCCTGGATCGATACTTGATAGAATTGCAAGACAACAATTTCCTTTTGATTTAAGAGCGGGAGATCAAATAATATTTTCTTCCAAAACTATTCCTACACCTATCAATGAACTTAATAGACAACAAATGGAAGAGAGACTCAGAAAGAAACAAGTTAGAATATTTGATAATGTGCATGTTTCAGGACATGGAGGAAGAGAAGACCTAAGAGAGCTTATAAGAATATTAAAACCAGAACATGTTATTCCTTCACATGGAGATTTAAGGAAACTTGAGGCTGGCGCGGCTCTTGCTGTTGAAGAAGGATATAAGATGAATAAGACAGTTCATCTTGTAAATAATGGGACTATATTGGAGTTAAAGTGATACATTGAAAGAAGATATAATCGGAGGAATCAGAAATGCTCTTGAGCATGGTGAAAGTTTAGAGAAGGCTGTGGCTTCTTTTGTTTCTGCAGGATACTCTCAAAATGATGTAAATGAAGCTGCGCAGGAGTTTTCAAGAGGAGTGACTAACTCAGTTCAATTTATTCAGACAAAACCAAACGCACCTAATATTCAACCTACCTTAAAGTTTCCAGTTCCTTCCACTAATTCTTCTCCCAATATTTCTCAGCAAAATGCCACTATTGCAACTGCTCCACCTGCTCAAGCTAAAGATCCGAAAAGAAAACTGGCAATTGTTTTTATAATAATTTTAATAGTTCTTATTGGAGGACTTGCGACTTTTTTAATGTACTCTGATGCTATATTGTCGCTTTTCAAAGGATGATATATTCTCCAAGAGAAGATTCTTTTTTATTGACAAAAGAGGTTGAAAAGTTATCTAAAGGAAAAAAAGTTTTAGATATGGGAACTGGTTCTGGAATACAGGCTATTGTCGCCAAAAAGACAGGAGCAAGAGAAGTAATTGCTGTTGATATTGATGTAAATGCGGTGAATTATGTAAAAAACCTCGGAATAAAAACTATAAAATCTGATTTGTTCAAAAAAATTAAGGGAAAGTTTGAACTAATTATATTTAATCCGCCTTATCTTCCGGAGGATAAAGTTGAAGATTTGGAAAGCGCAAGAATTACTTCTGGAGGCAAAAATGGAGATGAAATTATATTACGATTTCTTAAAGAATGTAAAAGCCATTTAAAAAGTGATGGAATTATATTACTTTTAATTTCTTCTTTGACTCCAAAAAAGAGAATTGATAATTTAATGAAAAAGATTAATTTCAAATATGAGATTCTTCAAAAACAGAGTTTATTTATGGAAAAAATCGAAGTTTGGAAGATTGAGAGAATTTAGATTTTTTAAAGGGAAGAAGTATAATTGTTACTTGTCAATTTTAACTCTTATCTGGGAATTTTATCCAAAGAGTTCAAAAACGAAAGGCTTATATAGTAGCTATAATAGTTATATAACATGGAAAAAACAACTATTCAAATAAGTCAGAGCACACTAGAAAGACTAAAAAATATAAAGAGATTTGAAAGACAGTCTTACGATGACTTACTTAATAGCGTTCTCAATGAAGCAGAAGAAGAAATAATGAGTAAAGAAGAAATTGAAGAAATACAAAAAGGACTTGAAGATATTAAAAGAGGAAGAGTTTATTCTATAGATTCTGTAGCAAGAGAACTAGGAATAACTTTGAAATAAGATGTATCAAATTGAATTAACTGAGACTTCTAAAAAATTTATTCAAAAGTTAGATAAAAAGGATTCTGAACTGTTGTTAAACAAGATATATCAAATAAGAGAAAACCCATTTAGATATCTCAAGAAACTTCAAGGTGATAAACTCTGGAGACTTAGAGTTGCAGATTATAGGATAGTTGATGTAATCGTTTCTATGAACAAAATAATAGTGATCAGAATAGGACATAGAAAGAATGTTTATGATTGATTTGCAAAATCGATATATATATATATATATGAAAATTTTGATTGGAGTATCTTTTAGATAAAGATGAAAGGGGGTGTATGATGGAAAGTGATCAAAAACGGTTTGGAGTGATAGTTGTGTTGCTTGTTATTGTTCTTATAGCAATTCTTATTGGTTCAGGGATATTTAAACCAAAATTTTCTCCTATTGTATCAGGAAGCGGATATACTTCATGTGGAGAGGTATCTGCTACAGATATTACTAGCCTTGTTGTTATGGTTAAAAACATAAATTCTACAGTAAATAATCTTAGTAATATTGTTAAAAATATCTCAGTTACAGTCGGACAAATTAATAATACTGTTATAAGAATAAATGCAAGCGTTACTAATACAACAGTAGTAGTTAATACTACCATTAGAAATAATGTTACAATGGTCAGTTGTAATAACCAAGCATATAAGAATTGCACAGGCACTAGTGGAAATCTATCTTGTGGCTCTTATGGTTCCTGTATAAGATTAACTGTAAATACATCTAATAATATGTATTATAATTGTGCGCAATATTCTAATTGCATAGGAATTAGTTATTAGATATTAGCTATACAAAATTCTTTATTTTTTTATTTTTTAAAAACATTTAAAACCCTTTAATTTGTTTGATAAATATGAATCAAGAACTATTGAAGGAAGCTGCAGGGTTGCATCAAGAAGTTGAGAGACTTGAACAACATGTTGGGCTTATGGAAAATGAAATTGTTGAGATGGACAAGTTTCATGGAGCCCTAAGTAGTATAGGAAGCCCTTCCGAAAAGAATGTGCTTGCTCCTCTTGGAAAAGGAATATTTGCTTCTGCTAAAATAGATTCAAATGAATTATTTGTTGAAGTGGGTGCAGGAATTATAGTCAAAAAAAATCCTGAAGAAGTCAAAGAAATTGTTGAGTCTCGAATAGAAAGCTTGCAAAAATCTAAAACTCTAATCAGTCAGCAAATAGAACTTAAATTTAGTGCCCTTCAGGAAATAATTCAAGAGTTGGAAAAGCAAAGGTGAATCTCTCAAGCTTATTTAACAAAATATTATTAATGTTAATTCTATTATGTCAAGGAACTTGACAGAAAACCACATCCGTCAGAAACTTAGAGTTTCTG
>JBBTAF010000030.1:17081-22427 GCA_038044305.1 Nanobdellota archaeon | reverse complement strand
TATATACTATATCTCAATCATATTTAAAAGTCTATTAATCACTCCTAAAACATGAACATTCTCATACCTATGGCAGGGAGAGGTAGCAGATTTCTTCAAGAAAGCAGTAAGAATCCTGAATTTTTGAAACCAAAGCCAATAATAACAATAGGAAGACATATGATGATTCAATGGGCTCTCTCATCTCTTCCAATAAAAAAAGAAGACAAATTAATATTTCTTGTTTTGAAAGAACATATAGACAATTTTCACATAGACAATGTTTTAAAATATGTTTATGGAGAAAGTATTAATATAATATCAGTTGATAAAGTTACTGAAGGAGCAGCATGCACTGCGCTTTTGGCCAAAGAGCTAATAAACAACGAGGAACCCCTTCTAATCACTGACTCTGATCATTATATAGACGGAGACACAATATTCAAAGAGATAGATAAATACATTAAGAAAATAGACGGAATGATTCCAGTTTTCTATGCAAACAACAACAAGTGGAGTTTTGCAAAAACTGATGAACAAGGAATAGTTATAGAAACCGCAGAAAAATTACAAATAAGTAGAAATGCAAACATTGGAGCATATTATTTCTCAAAGGGTAGAGACTTTGTTTGGGCTGCTGAAGAGATGATAGAAGAGAATGACAGAGTAAATAATGAATTTTACATAGCTCCAGTATATAATTATTTGATAAGAAGAGGCAAAATAATAAGACTATGTAGACCAAGATTTGTGCATGGTCTAGGGACTCCTAAAGATATGGAAAAATTTCTTGAATTTCTAAAACTAAAAGAGATACAACTAAAAATCGATAGGCTTAATCCAGAAGGATTTGATATTTCTTCAGTTCATTCTATAAGTTTTCCTCCATCCTCAAACAATACAACAAAGTCTAAAAAACAAGAGAATAGAAGTGAATACTACTAACCTTTAAAAATTTTTCTAACTTCTTCAGGATAATCTGTACAGATTGCATCAGGATTTAACTCAATTATTTCGTTTATTCTTTTAAATAGACTCTCTTTATTTTTTGCATCAGAATGTGCCTCACCACCTAAAAGACCAGGAGAAGTTCCATGAAGCTCAGGAGTAACAAGCGCTATTTTATACCCTATGTTTTTCAATTTCAAAAATACTTCTTTCGTATATAATTTCTTGTCTTGACCATTTTCATCAATTCTATCCCACTCATCAAGCCACACCCAGTCATATATTCCTTCTTCTTTAAACTTCAAGGCATCTTCAATAGATATCAATGTGTCTCCAGTCATTTTGCCATATCTTTTTATATCATAATCAAGAGCAACGGACGGAGCAATTTTTATTTGAGGTATTTTAGACTTGATATATCTAGCCCATTCGGGCTTTACATCGAAAAGTAAAATGAGGTCAATAACACCTCTTTTTCTAATTAATTCTAATAATTTATCTATTTTTTCTCTAGTTTGATTTATTGCCTTTAGATGTAATGCATGCAATTTAGCCTTGCTATTTTTTATTAAATCAAGTATCTCTGCAAATGATGATATTTTTCCATTACTTATATTAATATTAGCTATTTCAAAAAACAAAACATCAGAAAAATTTCTTTCATCTTTACCTTGAGTAATTCTTTTTAATGTAGAATCATGCCATACAATTATATTATCTTTAGTAAAATTTGGATCAAATTCTATTCCAAATTCTCTTTCCAAATGATTTTTAAAAGCTTCATAACTGCTTTCAAAGAAAAAATTTTCATTTGAAGGTTCTAGACCTCTATGTGTAAAGATTAAAGTTTTATTCATATTGTCCGATAGTTTCATGTGTTGACAAAGATACAGTTTGGTGATCTTCAGGCAAAAACACATCAATGCCAAAACAATTAGCTCTTTTAATAAGTTCAGCTATTTCTCTCTTTTTCTCTCTCTCTTCACGATTAACATGAACGATTGCAACTCTAGGAATTTTATTTGCTATCGTAAAATCAACTACTTCTTGAATCGATGCATGGTTTTTTCCTCCACTACCCATAACATTAAATCCCTCATGAATTAATAATTCAACACCTTTGAAAAGTTCTTTAGATGCGTCAGTTAATGCCCCGTCTCCACTTATTGCAAATATCTGCCCTTCCCTTTCGAATTTATATGCATAATTGGCTACCCCATGACTAGTTAATGCTGATTTAATATTATAACCAAAAAGCGAATCATTACCACTAACTACCTTATAATTTATTTTTGGACCTTCTCTAGAAAATCTTTCATAAAATGTAGGATAATCATTCATTCTTTCTTTCACTTTTTCAATTAAATCAGAATGTGCGCTGGCTATTGTAAATTCCCTGTCTAATCCTTTTTTATTTTTGCCAACTATTCCTACCGCTTCCTCCCACATAGGCATAAGCAGAGCAGGAATGCCTGCACAATGATCTCCATGCCAATGTGTAATTAATAATCCATCTGGAACTTCAGAGAGATTCCTACCCTGTTTGTTTAACATTCTAACTAAAGATTTAGGAGAATCATATCCGCAATCAACCATCAATGTACCATCTTCATTTTCAATTAAATAAGAGGCATTCGATCTATTGGGGTCAAATGCTTCCCCCGTACCTATAAACCTAATTTTAGTCATAAAAAACGCTGTAGTTTACCATACTTAAAACTTTCCTTTTTAAAATTCATTCTTTTATATTCTTCTTGTAAATATCTTCAGCTATTCCTTTCCAGAAATATTTTTTAAACATTTGTTTCAAAAACCATTTATAATATCCAAACGGCCTACCATAAATTCTACCAAGTTTTTTGTTGTTAAAAACATATATTCCTCCATTTCCATGTCTCCAAAGTAATGTTTTGCACTTAGAAAAATTATTAAATCTCATTACAAATCCAGCATTGTGAAACTCACTTGAGAGCTTTATATCCTCACCTTGATTCCAAAACAAAGACTCGTCCCATTTAACTTTTCTCCAAACATCTTTCTTAAAAACATAAAACCCACCATCTATATTTATGTGTCTGTCCCAATCTTGATATTCCAAAAGTCCAATTCTTGAAAGGTTTGCCCATTTAGTTCCATATGTAATCCAATCACCTGCCCTTTTTCCAGATTCGTCAACAATTATATTGCTCAAAATCTCAAAATAATTCCCAAATTTTTTAATTCCTTCATACCACTTACTGTCAAATATATACTTATCATGCATAACTACTATATTTTCATACTTAGCATTCTCGCATATAATATTTTTCTTTCTGGTAATCCATCCTTTGTCATCTTTTTTATTAAAATGAATGTATCTAAAATTCTTCTCTTTTCTATCAAAGTATGTACCACAAACAATTATTTCATAATTTTTAATTCCCAATGCATGTATTGAGTTTATTTCCAAATCAAGCCAATCTTTTCTCTTACCATTAGTTATTATTCCGAAAGTCCAATTATCAATAAAATCATTTTTATTCAAAGCACTTTCAGTTTTTTTTAAAACTAATATACTCGGAGTCTCTTTCTTATTCTTTAAAACAATTCTAGTTTTATTTCCAAGAGTTGCTTTAACTTCTTTTATGAGCATATCAAAATCTAATATTCCATTTGAAACCATTTCGATAATTATATAACCCCTGACTTTGCAAGCATAAAACCATTCTTTTAATAATATTCTAAAGAACTTAGTCTCATTTATGATACTTTTAGAATATAAAAAATCAAGGGATTCAGGTTTAACATCCTTTCTTATTAAAGAATAAAAATTATCAGGCTCAACAAAGACCTGCTTCATATTCGGAATTGCACTTCTTGATACATTCACTCCTTTGCCCTTGAGATAACGTTCAACATTAATCATAAAATCTTTTAGAATAAGAGATATTTAAATACTTCCCATAATCGACAGAATTATAAACTTTATTTTTTCCAAATACTCATGCTTGATAGAAAAATATTTATTTATCAGTCTAGCCCACTAATGCATTCTCATGCCAGACTAATGATTAAAAATCCTCCAAAAGGATATAAATTTATAGTAAGTCAAAATGTTAAAAAAAATAAACTGTTAAGCTTTTTATCAAAATATCCTGCTTTAAAATTAATATATCGAAGTTTTTTGAAACCAATTATAAATCCTCTCGCTTTAATTGAAAAAACATATTCTTCAAATATCCCACTAAATATGGATTTTGTATTCTCAGAAAGTCAAGCTTTAGATATAAATCAACCATGGATTTTACATGTTTTAGACAGCATTTATGCACTTGGAGGAAACGATTATCAAGTTTTCTTAAAGAATAAAGATAAAATTGAGAGAAGATTATTATCAGAATATTGTAGAAGGATAATCGTTGTAAATGAGAGTACTCTAAGAGATATGAAAAAATATTTTAGTAAAGAAGTTATGAAGAAAGTAGTATTAATTAGAGCAGCAGTTAATTCACAAAGTATAAATCGCGAATATAACAAGAAAAATCTCAGTATTCTTTTTATGGGTTCTATAGCAAATCCAGATGATTTTTATATGAAGGGAGGTCTTGAAACATTAGAGGTTTTTAAAAAATTATCAGTAGAATTTAGCAATTTGAGGCTTATTATGAGGTGCAAACTTCCAAATGAAATCAGAAAAAAATATTCTAATTTAAAAAATACTACTTTTTTAGAAAATCAATTAGAATATTCTGATATTTACAAACTCTACAAGAACGCAGATATCCTCCTGAATCCTGCTCATGCGTACCCTCTTATGACTCTTCTCGAATCAATGAGCTTCGGACTTCCAATAGTGATGCTTGACACCTATGCAGTTAGAGATTATCTTACAAACAATAATGCGTTAATAGTCAAACCTTCAAAAGATATTCAAGGGTATCATAACGATTCATATCCAACAAATGTAAGATCAAAAGAATTTTTATCAAGTATTAAAAAAAATGATAGAGAGGTTATTGATAGACTATCTTTAGCAGTCAGAAAATTAATATTAAGCCCAAGCCTAAGAGAAAAATTTGGTAAAGAATCAGTAAAATTAATAAGGAAAAAGTTTTCCTTAGAAAAAAGAAATTTATCTTTAAAAAAGGTTTTTGATAATTCTTGACAAAATCAGTTTAAATATCCCCAACTATTAATAAGTCAGGTCTAATCTTTTTAATGCATAACGATATATACTTTAAAGGATTATTAATCCAAAAAGCATTTATATAATCAGTTTTTATCAAACTGAATCCTTCATCCCTAAGTATTCTTTTAAGCATTTCTATCGTAAATGCTTGTGTATGTCCACGATAGTTTTTATAGTATACACACCAAGCCTCGCTTCTAAGATATTGTAATCCAATAGCATTAGGAGTAGTTATTATTAGTCTTCCTCCC
>JBBTAF010000030.1:0-17071 GCA_038044305.1 Nanobdellota archaeon | reverse complement strand
CCTTTTTCAAAATAGTTTTACAAAATTTAACAAATTTTATTGGAGACTCTAAATGCTCTATGATTTCTCCAGCGATTACAGTGTCAAATTTCTTACCTAGTTTTTTAGGATTATCAAGATTAATTACAAAATCTGCGCTGGGAAGGTTGTCTAAAGTATAAATTTTTTTATCTGGATTTGATTTTATTATAAGCTGATGCAAATGACCTTCAGCAGAACCGATATCTAAAATCTCATTTCCTTTGAGATACTTGTTTATATATTTAAATCTCAATAAGTCGCTAGCATATCTTGCATCCATAATTTTCTCCAAACAAATATCTATAAAAACCTATCTAAGGTTTATTCCCTGATATATCTTTCTTGACAATCCTGCAATAGTTCCAAAATATCTTACAAATAAAAATACAATCATATAATGAATTACAGAAAAATCTTTATTTTTTATACATTTTTTGAATGCAAGAAATATAATAACAATGGGACCAATCAAAACCATTAACAGAGGAAGCATATAATTCAGTATAGGTATTTCAAACAGAAAATTATCAAGAGATGCACCAATCCATTTACTCTGTTTAAATACTGCTTTCAATGTCTCGGGATTCTTATGATAGCAAGTCGTATTTTTTGCAACTGCGGGTCTTAATTTATATTTAAACCAAAAAGTTTGGTCATCAGCATAACCATATTTAGGCTCAAAACCTCCTAATTCTATAAATCTATTTTTTCTTATTGCTCTAAATATTTTGACCTCATTTGCATCTTTTTTAGATACTCTAACTTTCCCCCAACACCTACTCCAGATATTATCTGTATTTTTTACTAATTCATAATCATGCGTTGTACCAAGAATCTTTTTATTTTTTAATAAAGGATTAACAAGATTTTTTATATAATCTCTATCAAAAGTCATGTCAGAATCAATAAAGACAAGTATCTCTCCCTTTGCCTTTTTTGCTCCAAGGTTTCTAGAAAAACCGGGCCCTCTATGTTGCCCTTTTATTATTCTTACCTCTGAAAATCTTTTTACAATTTCAATAGTTTTATCATTAGACCCATCATCAACAATTATTCTCTCAAAGTCCTTATAACTTTGCTTCCTAAGGCTCTTCAAACACTCCCCTATATCTTTTTCTTCATTATAAGTAGGAACAACAATTGTTACTTTGGACATATAACATTAAGAAAAGTATGCTATAAAAAACTAATTATTTTTTGATAGGCTCAAGTTCTACATAAAGCGAAGAAGCAGGTATTAAAAATGAAAAATAAAAGTAATATATTTTTTTAGTCATTTCACAAAGATTAACTAGCCATTCCATTATTCCAGTATTCCATAGCTGAGTATACCTTCCGAACTCAATTTTTCTTTTTAATATCTTAAATCTAGCCTTAGAATAATAGTTTAGCCCATCTCCCTCTCTAAAATAATTAAAAGTAACATATGAATAAAAACTTCTATGCGTTGGATCTGTGGCTGCCCAAACACTAGGGAATATAGGCACCTTAACAATAATTTTCCCACCATTTTTAGTTATTCTCCACAATTCTTCCATAGGCTTGATTATATCACTTAGATGTTCCAAAACATTATCACAATATACTTCATCAAATTCATTATTCTTCAAAGACCAAGGAAATTTCTCCAAGTCCTGCACAACATCGACTCCCTTAAGTTTAACTGTATCAAGATTAACATACCCTTTCCTTATATCTTTTCCACAACCCAAATTTAACTTTTTCATTTTAAAACGTCTGTTTTCCAATTAATAAACCTTTCCAGAATCCAGCAAAATAGATAAAATTAACTATTAAAGCAAGAGGAAATGCAGTAAGATTACCATTTAGTTTCAATCTTTTTGATAAACTGCCTTCTAAAAATAAAGGCCAGCCTAGAAACGGAATTGATTTAATCAATCCAAAATACCATTTAGGCATTTTTACACCATACAATCTAACTAATGCTCCAAATGCATTACTCAATTGAAACTCCTTTCTCAATCTTTTTTTCCAAGTATAATAATGATAATGGATAATTTTAGTATGAGGATAACTTATTACTCCAACTCTCAAAAGTTTAATGGCCATATCATAGTCTTCTCCTGCAGTTCTGAAATTCTCTTCATCAAAATATCCTAATTTCTTCAAAACACTCTTTTTATATGCACAGCCTTTTTCATCCATTAGAGGAGTTATGACTTTTTGTTCTTTAACAGACAAAACTCTAGAGATAATATCAAAATTATTCCATATTTCTTTTGGCATTTCAACATCCGAAACAGTCGCTACCACTTCTTTGTCCTTAAATGGCTCAATTAAGGAATTAATCCAACTTTTTGATTCAGGCACACAATCTTGATGTAACGTAATAATAATAGGGTACTTTGACTTTTTTATTCCTAAATTTACTGCCTTAACCATACCAATACTTCCGTCCATTTTTAAAATTTCAATCTTTCCCTTAAAATTTTGATTATTCAAAGAATCCATTATTTTATTCATAATCTTAGGATTCGGCTTGAATAAAGGCATAACTATAGAAACACCATTCATTTGAACTTAAATTTAGGTACTTTTTTATACCTTACGGTGTATTAAATTAAATGAAAATCTTAGAAATTTGCGAATTTAGTTCCGGTGCATGCGGAGTCTGGACACGAGTTTTTTCAGAAAGTCAAGAATTTGTTAAGCGAGGACACGAGGTTATAGTTTTTTCTTCAAATTTAGAAAAAGGAACAGGAAAAATAACCAGCAAATTAGAAGAAACAATAGAAGGAGTAAAAATAAAGAGATTTAAAAGTAATATCGACAAAGCAGATAAATTCATCTCAAAAAATGTAACTTATTTTAATTTCAAGTCTGATCTTATTTCTCTCTCCCCGGACATAGTAATAACTCATTTGATTCACCCTCACTCATTTAAAGCATTAAAAATTTGCAAAAAGTTAAAAATTCCATGTATTCTTGTTACTCATGCTCCATTTAATGTGAAAAGAAGTTTTCCATTAAATTTTTTAACATATATCTATTATAAAATTAAAGTTGCTCCAGCGATAAAAAAGTTTAGTAAAATTGTAAAGGTCACAAAATGGGAGACTAATTATTTAAATCAGTTAGGGATTAAAGACAAGGATACAATTTATATTCCAAATGGTATTCTAGATGAATTTTTTTCTTATCCAAAAAATACAGTAGAAAAAGGGATATTATTTTTAGGAAGAATTGCTCCCGTGAAGAACATAGAATTGCTTATCTCAACAGCAAGAGAGTTTCCAAAAATTAAGTTTGATATTGTTGGACCCGCTGAGCCAGACTATCTAGAAAAAATTAATTCTCTTGCAAAAGGACTAAAAAACATTAAAATACTTCCTCCAGTTTACAACATAAAAGAAAAAATCAGTTTAATAGACTCTCATAAAATATTTATTCTTCCTTCTTGGAGAGAAGCAATGCCACAAGGTCTATTAGAAGCAATGGCTCGCGGAAAAATAGTTTTAGCATCTGAAACTGATGGAGCAAAGGAAATTATAAAAAATGGTAAAAATGGATTTATTTTCAAGCAAAACGATTTAACTTCTCTTTCAGAATTAATTAAAAACAGTTTAAAAGGTAATACTAAAGTATCAGTTCAAGCAAAAAAGGAAGCAATAAAATATTCTTGGAGCAAATTAATTAAAAACTATGAGGTTCTTTTTAATTCACTATGATTAGTGTAATTATTACTTCTTTCAAGGAACCAAATACAATAGCTAGGGCAGTAGAATCCTTTTCAAGTCAGATTTCAAAATCTGATGAAATAATCGTTATTGCTCCAGACAAAGAAACTCTAGAATCCGCTTCAAAACTTAAAAAAACAATAAATCTAAGACTAATTCAAGATTCTGGAAATGGTAAGCCTTCTGCTTTAAATCTTGCAGTTTCAAAAGCCAGAGGAGATATTTTAGTATTAAGTGATGGAGATGTCTATGTAGACAATAAAGCAATAAATTCTCTTATTGCTCCTTTAAAAGATTTTTCAATAGGTGCAGTTTCAGGCAGACCTATTTCCTCAAATTCAAAAGAGGACAAATATGGCTTCTGGTCTCATCTTTTGACAGAGATAGCCCATGAAAGAAGGATAATGGCAGTTCAAATAGGAAAAAGATTCTTTTGTTCAGGTTACCTTTTTGCAATTCGCAAATCACTTTTTCCAAAACTTCCAGAAGAATTGCTATCCGAAGACGGATTCATTTCGCATTCAGTTTATCAGTCAGGAAGTAAAATTGCATACTCAGAACAGGCAAAAGTTTTTGTAAAATATCCGAATAATTTCAAAGATTGGGTTAAACAAAAGAAAAGAAGTGCAGGAGGGTATAGTCAGATTAAGAGCATGTTAGGCGTAGAAATGCGTTCATTCAAATCTGAATCAAAGGGAGGATTTGGATTAATCAAATACATCTCAACGCCCAAAGAGTTCATGTGGCTCATTAATTTAGTATTAGCTAGGGTGTATTTATGGCTAGCAATATATGTCGATATTAACATCAAGAAAAGGAAAAGAGAAGAATTGTGGAAACCAGTCACAAGCACAAAATAGTAATACATAAAAAGCCTCGAAATATCTAATTAAATGACTGAAGAAAGCTCAGAAGTTAACAAAAGAAAAGAAGTTGTTAAAACATGGCTAAAAAATCCATACAATCTTCTTTTAGTTCTTTTAATGATTTTTACAATCTCAGCAAGATTATACTATTTTTCTCTTACTGCAAATCAACCAACTTGGTGGGATGAGGGAGATTATTTATCTATCGCAAAAGAAATTGCCTTGCCTTCTCCTGAGACTCCAGAGTGGTTAGGACACTTTGTAAGCATACGTCCTCCTTTAATGCCTTTAATTTGGGCAGTATTCATAAAATTTGCAATTTCAGAGGCTGCAATGAGATTATTCACAGAAGTTATACCATCGATTTTTATAGTTTTACTATCTTATTTATTAGCTTCAAGTCTATTTAATAAAAAAATAGGATTAATAACAGGTTATGCAGTTTCCATTTACTGGGTTTTACAGTTCTATGGATATAGACTTTTAACAGATATTCCAACAGTATTTTTTGCTCTAGCTTCAGTATATTTCTTTTGGGAATTTTATATCAAAAGAAAGAAACCATATGGTTTGTATCTCAGTGCAGTTTTAGGAGTCATGGGTTTTCTTACAAGATTTACTACTTTCCTCGTAATTTTAGTAATTGCAATATATCTAATAATAACAGAAAGACAAAAAATACTTTTCGATAAAACAATATGGATAACAATATTAATAGGAATATTATCATTAATTCCATATGCAATATATATGAAAATAATTTTAGGAAGCTGGTTCCCTGCAGCCTCATTTTATTTAACTAATAATCTTACGACATATAATACATTTGCATGGTTCCTTTTGCAGTACGTGCCTCAGTTTTTAACGACAATTCCTTTCATTTTTGTAATTATAGGGTTAGGCTACTCTCTATTTAAAATGGGTCTTGGTGCAGATGTTTTCTTCAAACAAAAAGATCAAAGTCTAAACCGAGATTACTTCTTGTTTATATTCCTTTTTATTCAAATATTCTTCTATGTCTTCTGGTTCAAAACAGGAACAGATAGATGGATTTTATTATGGTTTCCTGCAATATTCATATATCTAGGATTAGGCTTAGAAAAGATAGGAGAGTTGTTAAATAAATATAGCAGATACTCATTCATAATCTTAACTATAATTGTTTTAGTCATTCTTTCATATGCATTTATACCTCAAGCAGACAATTTAATAAAACAAAAGCTACCTAGTTACAAAGATGTTCAAAGCGTCGGGCTTTGGTTAAAAGACAACACTCCAGAGGATGCAAAAATAATGACTGCATCGATAGTACAAAACGCTTACTACTCTCATAGGAGAAGTTATGATTTTTACATAGGCACAGAGATTCAAGAGCAAGTCAATAATTCAGTTTTAGACCCTCAAGGAAGAGTAATTTCTAGCACTTATAAAACATATAGAAATGAAACAGAACTAGAATGCAAAATTGTAAGAGTAAAACCAGATTATCTTGTTTTACATATCTGGGAACCTGAGTTTACTCCAGATTTTATGTTTACCTATCCAGAGAGAAATCAAAATATCCTACAACCAATTAAAGTATTTACTACTCAAGGACAGACAACAGCCATAATTTACAAATTCACAGGTTATCCATCTATAGATATATCTAAAGTCAATTGCACTGGAGTATATGAAAGACCAACCTTACCTTCAGGCATACCTTTAAGAATAGTTTCTCCAGAAAGACTACTAATCCCTTCATAGTTTTTAAAATAATTTTGAAAACACAATAATATTTATATATCAAAATTTAATACTTGCTCCATGAAATGTAGAGTTTGTGACGCGAACTTGAGTCATACCTTTCTTAACTTAGGCCATCAGCCTCCTTCTAATTCTTTACTTACAAGAGAGAAACTTTCACAGCCCGAAGTTACTTTTCCTCTTGTTGCAATGGTTTGTGACAATTGCAGATTGGTTCAAGTTCCTGAATCAAAAAGTGCAAACGAAATTTTTGATAAAGAATATGTATATTTTTCATCTGGTTCACGGGCATGGCTTGATCATTCCAGCGCTTTTGCAAAAATGGCAAAAGAGAGATTTAAATTGAATAAAAACAGTAAAGTAGTAGAAATAGCATCAAATGACGGTTATCTTCTTAAAAATTTTGTAGAAATGCAAGTTCCCTGTTTAGGTATTGAACCGGCATCTGGTCCAGCAAGAACAGCAAAAATAAACGGAATTCCAACATTAACTGAATTTTTTAATAGTCAATTAGCATCAAAGTTATCAATTGAATCAGGGAAAGCAGATTTAATTATAGGTAATAATGTTCTAGCACATGTTCCAGGACTAAATGATTTTGTTCAAGGAATGAAATACTTGCTAAAACCACAAGGAACAATTACTATGGAATTTCCGCATCTTTGTCGTTTAGTAGACGGAAATCAATTTGATACTATTTATCAAGAACATTTTTCTTATTTTTCTTTAACATCTGTTTCAACAGTATTTAATAATCAAGGATTGAGAATCTTTGACGTGGAAGTATTGCCTACGCATGGAGGCTCTTTAAGAATTTATGCTAATCATTCAGAAGATATCAGAGCAACCTTAAGCTCAGTTACTTCTCTTTTAGAAAGAGAAGCAACAATTGGGATAAAAACCGACGCATACTATGATAACTTTAGAGTTAAAGCTGAAAAAGCAAGATCTGAATTTTTACTTTTTCTACTTTCAGAAAGAAGAGCTAGTAAAACAGTCGTAGCTCTTGGAGCAGCAGCAAAAGGTAATACTTTTTTGAACTTTTGTGGAGTTCATCCAGATCTTGTCTCCCGTGTTTCTGATAACACTCCATTCAAGATTGGTAAATTTCTTCCAGGTAGTCACATTCCAGTTTGTTCTGAGGATACCGTCTTTAAAGATGTTGTAGATTATGCTTTAATTTTACCATGGAATCATAGGGATGAAATTATACAAAAATTTAGAGATAAAGCAAAAAGACATAATACCCGCTTTGTTACTGCAATCCCCAATCTTCAGGTTTATTCACCTCCAGATTTTACTCCCAAAAATCTCTCTTACCTTGTAAAACCCATATATCAATAGCAATCCTATTGAAGCAGGATAATGGAAAAGCCAAGCACTGTCTCTTTTTCTTAAATAACCATTTATAATATCATATGTTAAAGGAATTAATGTTCCAATCCATAAAGCAGTCTTAAACATTTTCCAATTATTTATTCCATAATGATACTCTATTCTTATTTCTCCATTCATTCTTCTTTTTATTCTTCTTAATTTATTTTTAAAAAAAGTAGGCTGATTATGAATAATTTCAGCATCAACTTTAGCTATGACTTTATGACCATCCTTAATCATTTCATAAATATAATCAGGATGCAATTGAGTCTTAAAAAAATATCTCTTAAATATTTTTTTTCTAAACAAAAATCCATTAGATCCAATAGAAGGTATTAATTCAGGATTTGGTAAAATAACCTTAGTATACCCTTTTTTCTTCTCATCTAAATGTGGAAAATCAGTCCAATTATTCTTAAAATAGCACCATCTCGAATGAAAGCCAAGATAACTTGCAATAGGATCATCCCCTCCGATTAAAGCTTGATATCTTACCTTCATAGGATCAGTTTTTCTTGCACCAAAATAAAAAGTGTCTGCGCATACTATCTCTTTATCTTCAAAAGGCGCAAGCATATTTTTTATCCATTCTTTTCCAACAAGAATATTATCCGCATCAACGAATGCAACAATTTCAGCCTTTGCAGCATTTATTCCAATTATTCGGGCATTATCTTCAACTCTTTTTGGATTTTTTTTAATTATGGTAGGATATTTCTTTGCAATTGAAATAGTTTCATCGTTTGAACCTCCGTCAATTAAAATAACTTCAAACTCATTCTTATCAAAATTCTGAGAGTATATAGACTGAAGACATTCATTTAAAGTCTTAGCATTATTATAAGTAGGTAATACAAAAGAAAGCTTCATACAATAGTCATCGATATTTACTTTTTAAACTTTTTCTAAATAATCCATTCATAAATTTAAGACCATAGGTAATATGAGTTAGAAAAACAATGAGTGAAAAATAAAACCAATTACCAAATTTAGAGTTTTTTCTAGCTTCATTAAAAACTAGCAACACATATAACATAAGAACAATTAGATAAACAATTCCCACTGCCTTGATCATCAAACCAATTATTGATCCAATTATCAATCCAATTAAGAAAATCGAAGGTATAAAATAGCTAAACTTTAACGAAGTTTCTGGATATCTCTTTGCAAAAAATCCTCGATGAAGTCCATACGAACCAATTTGTTTTAAATAACCCTTAATATTAGGTCTTCGATGGTGATAAACTGCTACTTTTGGATCATAAATGATTTTATACCCTTCATTTTTTGCATCCAAGCAGAGTTTAGTATCTTCTCCAGGCCAAAAAGAGGTGTCAAATCCCTTAATCTTCTTGAAAAGGCTTTTTCTTATAATTAAGTTACAACTTGGAAGATCATCACTTTCTATTCTTTTAACTTTTTTGTATCTATAAGCAACAGGTCCGCTAACTAACCAAGAAGTCAAAGCTTCTCCAGATACAACTTGAAATCTATTGCTTTTTTCAGGAGTTAAATTAGGTCCTCCAACAATACCAATTTTCTCATCTTCAAATATCTTAACTGCTTCACTAAGCCATCCTTTCTCAGGATATGCATCATCATCAATAAAAGCAATTATTTCGCCCTTTGATTTTTTAACACCAATATCTCTTTTTTCAGCTGGGCCAATATGTCCAGTCGCTATGACTTTAGTTTTAGCAAAATTCAATTTATCAAATTTATCAGGAAGAATAAGTATTTCAAAATCTTTGAAATCCTGTTTAAGAATAATCGGCACAAATTCAAGAATGTAGTCATTTATTTCTTTAACAGGTATAATTATACTTACTTTAGTCATCGTAGTACCTCAATATTTCTTTTCTATAAAATATAGCTAAAGTATCTCTTAACATAAATAAAACAGAAGAGGGTTTTACAGTACTACCAAATCTATATCTCATTACTATCGGAGCTTCTACAATCTTGTATTCAAAAATGTGAGCAATAACTAATAGCTCCAGATCGAAAGCAAATCTCTTTACTGCTATTTTTGGCATTATTTTTTCAAGAACATTTCTTTTAAACAATTTTATTCCTACTTGAGTATCCTGAACATTAAGACTAAACAATATCTTGTTTATAATTTGATAAACTCTGCTCATAAATCTTCTAAAAATTGGATAATGCACTATTGAATTAGGGTGCCTTTTGCTTCCAATTACAATATCTGCATTTTCAGCTTCCATTATTTTAATGAAATCTTTTATCTGTTTTGGGTTTATATCTCTCCCAGAGTCTACAAACGCAACATAATCTCCCTTGGCAAAACTAAAACCATATTTAATAGCATTTCCCTTCCCTTGATTAGTCTTATATCCTACAACTTTTAAAACTGGGTTTTTCAAAATCTTAGCTTCTTTGAAACAATTATTTGTACTTCCATCATCAACAAGAATTATTTCATATTTCATATTTATTTTATTTAAGGCATTTGTTGCAGCCTTTATATTCATAGAAATGTCTCTTGAATTATACATAGGCATAATTATAGATAACTTCATATCAATTTTTATATTTAGACAAACTAAAAGGAAGATTTAGCAGTCTTAATTTAATTAATTCAAACATCATAGAAGGCCCAGCACTAAACAAATTTAGCTTCGAATAATTTTTATCCTTCCAGACAGTTGGAATTTCAGTTATTTTAAAATTGTTTTTCTTAAATTGATAAATTAAATCAATATCAAATGCCCATTGAAAAGTTCTTATATTCGGAATGGCTTTTTGTAGAGCTTTTTTCCTAAATAATTTGGCGCCACATTGAGTATCTTGATAATTAATAAAAAAAAGCAGTTTTATAATAAAGTTATAAACCCTGGAAAAAAAGATTCTTCTAAATTTTGGAGCAGGTTCAACAATAGCCCCTTTAAGGTATCTACTTGCAATTACTCCATCAACACCATTAATACTCTCTATAAGCTTATAAAATGCTTTAGGACTAGTAGAACCATCAGCATCAACAAATCCTATCATTTGACTTTTTCCTTTTAATGCCTCTCTAAAACCCTCAATTATAGCATATCCCTTACCTCCATTTAATAGATTAAGATACCATATTCTTTGGTTATTATTCTGATAAGTTTTAACAACTCCTATAGTATTATCATTAGTATTGTTTATAACAACAATTATCTCATAATCGATATGTTTCAATTTTCTAATACTCTCAAAATATCGAGAATAGGATTTTAAAGTAGGACCTATCCTTTTTTCTTCATTATATGCAGGCATAACTATAGAAACTTTCATTTTTTATGATAGAAAATAACAAAAGACCCAATTAAAAAGATTATGGCACTTAGTATTAATCCATTAGAAAAGGATATTAAGTCAGTTTTGGAATTATATAATATTACAAATTCAAAGATTATAATAAAAACAAAGAAAAGTGCTTTATATACTAAAGACTTAGTTTGATTATTCGCAATATTCTTTTCTTGTGAAGATGTTGCTATTTTATAATATAACAAAAGATTTGAATAAGCAAGTATTGCCATTGCTAATCCTGTTCTGAAAAGAATTTGAGAAGCAAATATTAAATCTTTGCCTGAAAAGAGTCTTATTATCAATTCAGGAAACTCATAAAATACAACAAGCACTGCTAACAAGCCAAGAGTTAAAATCAATAAAGAACTTCTAAAAACATGTTTCAATTTTTTATTCTTTAATGAAATTTCTGTTTTTTCTGAAGCAATAGGCAACATTGCTCTACTTATTGGTTGCGTACCCCAGAATGCAATCTTACCCAAAATAGAAGCAATTGCATAATATCCTGCTATTTCAGGAGAAAATACTGCTTTGGCAATAATGACATCAAGACTGTAGAATAAAGTCAATGCCAATGTAAAAATAAATATTAATATTGATTGTTGGTAAATAGAAGACAGAGCCATATTCTTTTCTTTAGATTTTAAAATATCTTTAATTTGAAAAGTAGATATAAAAAAGGCTAATCCCATTGCAATGACTAGTCCAATAACAACACCAAAAACACTAAGTCCTAAAATAACAAGTAGAGAAGTAAGAAATATCTTAATCCCTGCCTCGCTTATAAGATTACCTCCAAGGGAGCTAAACCTCTTCCTTCCCTGCATTATACCTCTGCTTATAGGGCTGAGTATTGAAGGAAATATAACAAGACCAGTTATTGCAATAAGAATATATCTAGTTTCCCAGATGTTAGCTAAAACTATTGCGCCAATCAAAAATAAAATAAATAATACCACGGACATAATCAGTGTTTTTCGATACATTCTTTTAAAGAGATTTTTTAATTTACCTTTATCTTTTTCTTTCGAAGAATACTTAGTTACTATAGTCTGAATTGAGTCAGAAAACATCCCAGAAACATAAACTATAGAAAATAATGCTGCCAAAGTTCCATACTCCTCAGGAGACATTAACCTTGCCATAATAAATTGAAATATAAAATTAAGAAAATTAAAGATATTAAATGCAATCAATAGAATAATACTTCCATTAACTAATTCTTTATTCAGCTTAAACATAAAATATTCCCTGCCTAAAAATAATCAGCCCTAATAAAATTATAAATGCTTGAAACGCCAGAACCAAGCAAACTACTTTTTTCTCAGTAGCATCGAATCCCATTTTATTAAGTGTCCAGATAGCCAAATGAGTCATGCCATAAATCTTAGAGTCTTTCAATTCTAGGCATCCATTTTTTTTAGGCACTCCAAATGAAGATTTAATAAGTTTTCCTCTTGATTTAAATATAAATTCTAGAATGAAAGGAATGAAAAAGAAAAGCGCAATCTTTTCAAAATTTCCAATTATAGCTGATACTGCAAATAAGGCTCCAACTGGATAAGTCAAAACGTCTCCGGGGAATATTCTTGCAGGATACCAATTAAACATTAAAAACGCTAAAAGTGCAAAGATCATACATACCAATATAATAGTTAACCAAACATTACCCATAAAATAAGACACAATAGAGGCTCCAACAAGGAGGAGTATTCCCTGTCCAGCTTCCAATCCATTAAATCCTGCCAAAAAATTAAATGTAGTAGTTGCACCAACAATTCCAATTGGGACAAGGAGCAAAGGATAAATCCATCCAAGTTCAACATTTCCTATAAAAGGCATGTTAACTAAACTATTTCCTGCTTTTATAGCCATTAGAGGAATAGCTGCTACAATAACTAGAATTATTCTAGATCTCTTGGAAAGTCCTCCTCTTTGCCAGCCTAATAAATCATCAATAAGCCCAACCCCTCCAACAAACATCACAGTTAGAAGAATTGCAAGAATTTCAATCAAATTATCAATTCTTTTAAAATAAAAAGTTGATAACGCAACATAAATCAAAACGGAAATTAAAAAGGCCAAAAGAACTATTATTCCACCAGAACCAGCAATCATCTGATTATAACTTTTATTCATATCTTTCCATACAAGCTTTATTTGTTGAGCCTTTCTAATCCAAAAAGGGATAAGCATCAAGCTAATTAAAAAGCTTACAATAATAGGAACAATAATAATTAGGTTCATAATGCTTGATTTAATTTTGAATCTGGAAATTCAGTTCTTATTTCGCTTTCATTAACTTTCATTCCGGCAGGGTAGTTTATTTCCCAAATCTTTATAGGTCCTCTAAAACCTCCATAATCTACAAAACTACTATTAGTATACATACCCTCTTTAAGCTGTGCAACACCAAAATCATCTTCAACATGCACCAATTTGAAATATGGATTTTGTTCATTATATAAGTACAGTCTAGCCAATTGTGAATTAACAGTTCTTTTACTTAGATACAAAACTGCCCCATTTTTGTCAAACTGCTGACCATTGATAATTCTAGGCATAACAAATACTCCTGCTTCAATACCTGAACCGAAATCTCTAAGAGTGTTTTGATAGGCATATCTCATAGGCAACTGATACTGTTTATTTTGATAAACAAAAACTGCCTGAGGTTGTTCTATCAACTCACCTTGATTATTAAATTCTAATAATACTGCAACAACCCCTGCTTTTGATGCAGGTAAAAATATTTTGCTTCCATTTTGCTCATAAATAATATCCTCATCCAGCCCAAATCCTCCAGGATAAATCAGTATCGTTCCATTTTTAGTTTCCTTTTTTTGACTTGAATCTCTGTATAACGTAGGAATAAAACTCATTCTGTCATTCGTTGTTCCGCTTCCTATAGAAGAAAAAGCACCATACTTTCCAATATCAGTAGAATCTATTAAAAAATGAGTGGTATTATGAGAATACAAAAAGCTCAAAGCTTCTTCATTACTTGTACCAGTTAAGGCATACCTTCCCATTAAATGATTCCAATATCCATAATAGTTTCCACCATCAAGCACAGTTGCTCTTTTTCCAATACTCTGAACCCAGTATCCATAATCCCACCAATGCCCAAACACTGCACTTGGAGAAGTATTTTCTCTAACCCATTCCATTGCCTTTTGCCATTGTTGAGTATATATTGTAGGAGCATATGCTTGTGCAGTGTTTTTACTTATTTGATAAAATCCGTAAGCAGAATAAACAATAGCTAAAACAAGCACTATCGCAAGTCCGATTCTCATCCTATTCATTTTTTGCCTCCTCAATAATCTTAGAGATGAAATTAACAGCCATATATGGAACAATTATAGAAACTGCAGGAACTAGCACCATAATTGTTCTTACCGAACCTCTTGCAGAAACAATACTAAAGAAGAATAATGCAAATAAAAATATAAGACTAATATCTATTGAACTGAATTTCTCCTTGTCTTTATAATAATTTTGATAATAATAGTATCCAAAAGAGCCTACAAATATTATTGCTCCAATTACATAAAAGGCTAGACTAATAAAGCTAGTGCCATTAAATACACTACTTGCGGAAAATCTACTGAATATCATCGCAAATAAAAAGAAAGCAAATCCAACAGTCATGACTGTTTTCTCTCTCTTATTAAACATACTCAACATATTATAATATAAATAAATAGCTCCAATAACAAAAAGCCAGAAATACAAAGGAGCACCGCTTGTAAATGGAATCACGGGACCAAATTCACTAGCCCATTCAGAGAAAAATGGCTGTCTGTTTTCTGCGACGGTAACGCCAAATCTATTAGTAATAGGATTAATAAGAGGTTTTGTAAAATCTCCTATTTTATCAAATATAAATCCAGGACCCAAGAAAATCAAAGCAAATAAAATACCAACAACTAACACAAGAACAAGGGTAATAATTGGTTCAGGTATTTTTTTTAATTTTTCACTCTCAAAATATCGCTTAAAAGATGTCTTAAATAGTACTAAATTTATTATACATACACAGATTACTCCCAATGGAAGTAAACTAGTAGTAGAAGAAAGCAAATTGCCAAAGGTATATCTCAAAGAGAACATACTCATTATCACATATGCAACAACAATCCATATAACAGATAAGAAAACTTTATTTTTATCAATTTGTCCAAGGATCAACGTTATTAATAATACCAAACTTAATGTAACTAAAATATAAACAAATCCTCCCCAAACAAGTGCCATCGCAGCAGTACTAATTCCTGCTAATACTCCCCAGATAATGTTTCCTCTCAAGTTTTTAGATTTCCATCCTTCCAGATAAAAGTAAAATGCCAGAAACATAAAGAAGAATCCAACAGATTCTTTTTCAGGAATTCCTGCAATAGTTCTCGGTAATAAAGAAGGAATAACTGTTAAAAATAAACTTGCAATAAGAGCCATAATCCCTGCCTTAATCTCTCCAAGCGAATCTTTTCCAATTCTTCTAGCTAATAAAAAGAAAGCAATTACAGTCAGTCCAAACATCATTGCAGGAAAATAAACTGCAGACTCAACAACAGAACTAGTCCATCCTAAATCGTTCAATCCATTGTGAAACCAAGCTATAAGATAAGACAAAAACATCATCTCGCTTTCTGTATCAAATCCTAATGGAACATATCTTAGTGTATCAATATGCATAATGTGTCCATTATCAACTATATACTCAGCCCATCTAAGGAACAGAAAAGGATCTAAATCTGGTCCAAGAGTATATTCTCCAGTAGTTATGTCCCTTAATGCAGGAGTATTAAGAGTTCTAAGCCATATGGAAAAAATAACAAGCAAAACCAAAGCAATATAAATCCAGATTTCTGGGCGTTTCTTAAAGAATTTTACAACTGCTTCCTTTCTTTCCTGGATTAACTTATCCTCTTCGCTCATCACCAATCTAATAAAAATTAGCTATTTAAAGGTTTAGAAACTTAGGTTAGAAAAGCAGAGGAGTGACAAATACTTCTATAACTGCCGCCACAAATAATATTACAATTCCAAGGAATATCAAACTTAAAGAATCCCTCAAAACTTCCCAGAATTTCTCAGTTCCTGCCTCATGACGTATAACTGCCACTGAAATTATTCCTCCAGCTAGAGCAATTATAAAATATGCAGCAATTTCGGGAATACCATGAATAAGATATCTAGCTAAACCGTATGGTAAAGAAATCAGTTGAGATTTGGTAAATATTCCTATCGCCGCTGCAATAACACTTGCATTCCAAGCAAGAATAAATATTACTCCTGCTCCAAATATTAAAGAAAACACTAATGTAAAGATACAAACGTAAAAATTATTCCAAAATATCATTCCCAGCCGTTGTATACTAGTCACGCCTCCAGTAACAACAACATTTGTACTATCCTTCAATCCATACTGATGAACGCACTCATTAAAACTTGATGGTCTATTTATCACGCAATAAGTTTCTATCTGCGCTCTAAAACTTTCATTTGATGACAATACTATGTACCAAAAAGAAAAAGCTACCACAAATCCTATAAATAAAAACATAAAAGCATAAATAGCATTTCTATGCTCTTTTATGAGTTCCCATGTCCCCTCAGTGGGATTTACCCTTTTTTCTTCTAATCTTATTGTATAATATATAAATGGCATCGAAAACATAACCGTAAATGTCACCATAAGAATACCAGAATATCTAGAAAGAACTGCATCCTGCGCAAAAATCCAATTAACCAATAATATACTCAAACTAGCATAGAACGCACCAACAAAAAAAAGCTCCCAAGGATTCCTCTCTCCTTTCTTCGGATTAATTAACATCTCTAACATTATTCACACTCTTCCACCTGAGAAACATTCGTCGCTTATATAGTTTGTCCTAACTAATAACTCTCTATTATTAATCACTATACCCTTTGTGACATAGAGCAAAAACTTCAGTAGGATTAAGTTGAACAATACTCCCTAAAACAATTATCTCATCAAAAGCACGATGCGCCACCACGGCTTAAACCTCAAGGACTTTATGTCCTTGA